>NZ_CALDMP010000056.1 GCF_937915125.1 uncultured Ruminococcus sp.
AAAGTTTATGCTCGTAGAGTACATCTGACGCACAATCTTTGTGCGGTATTGCCCTAAAATTGATTTGCGTGCAAGTTCGCACATAACACTTGCAATTCTCACGAAAATATGCTATACTGAAACCATATCTTGCATGAGTAAGTACAGGAGGATATTATGGCAAAGAAAAATCAGAAAATGGTGGAAGAAATCACGGCAATGGACGTGGATTTCGCACAGTGGTATACCGATATCTGCAAAAAGGCAGAGCTTGTTTCATATACCAGCGTCAAGGGCTGTATGGTCATCCGACCCTATGGCTATGCCATCTGGGAAAATATCCAGCGCATTCTGGACGGCATGTTCAAGGCAACCGGTCACGAAAATGTGAATATGCCCATGTTCATCCCGGAAAGCCTGCTGGAAAAGGAAAAGGATCACGTTGAGGGCTTTGCGCCGGAAGTGGCGTGGGTAACCCACGGCGGCAACGAAAAGCTGGAAGAGCGTCTCTGCGTTCGCCCCACTTCTGAGACACTGTTCTGCGAACACTATGCGGACATCGTACATAGCTATCGTGATCTCCCGAAGCTGTATAACCAGTGGGTCAGCGTAGTGCGCTGGGAAAAGACCACCCGTCCGTTCCTGCGTTCCCGTGAATTCCTCTGGCAGGAGGGCCACACCATCCACGCTACTGCGGAAGAAGCCATGGAAGAAACCGTGCGTATGCTGAACGTTTACACGGAATTCTGCGAGAAATCTCTGGCAATGCCTGTGGTAAAGGGAAAGAAAACCGAGAGCGACAAGTTCGCCGGCGCTGTGGCAACCTATGCCATCGAAGCGCTGATGCATGACGGCAAGGCACTCCAGGCAGGTACGTCCCACTATTTCGGCGACGGCTTCGCAAAGGCATTCGGCATCCAGTATGCCGGAAAGGATAACAAGCTGGCACATCCCCACCAGACAAGCTGGGGCGTGACCACTCGTCTCATCGGTGCGATCATCATGACCCACGGCGACGACAGCGGCCTGGTACTGCCCCCGGCTGTGGCACCCATTCAGGTGGTGATCGTGCCCATTGCACAGCATAAGGAAGGCGTTCTGGATAAGGCAAACGAGCTCTATGGGGCAATTCAGGCAAAGGGCATTCGTGTGAAGCTGGACGATTCCGACAACACACCGGGCTGGAAGTTTGCACAGTATGAGATGAAGGGCGTTCCTGTCCGCATTGAGATCGGTCCTAAGGATATCGAGAGTGGTCAGTGCGTAGTTGCTGCCCGCTATAACGGCGAAAAGCAGACCGTTTCTCTGGACAACAATTATGAGACCTTGCTGGAAACTGTCACCCGTCTCCTGGAGACTGAGATTCCGGAGGGTATGTTCGCCAAGGCAATGGAAAACCGCAAAAACAAGACCTATGTCTGCGAGACCATGGAGCAGATCACCCAGGCGCTGGAAGAAAAGGGCGATGGTTTCGTAGAAGCTATGTGGTGCGGTGACGAGGCATGCGAGGACAAGGTCAAGGAAGTCACCGGCGTGGGTTCCCGCTGCATTCCGCTGGAACAGCACACCATTTCCGATAAATGCGTCTGCTGCGGCAAGCCTGCAAAGCATATGGTGCTCTGGGGCAAGGCATATTGATCCATTCCAGAAAGCTTTTGGCAGCACTGTACAAAGCATTTTGTTCAGACCAGATCAATGGCACGAAAGGAGGTGAAAAAATCATGCAGGAAAACTACGAAGTATGTCATTGCATGGGTGTATCCTATGCGGATATCGAAGGTGTTATGCACGAAGCACAGAGCATGAGCGAGGTAGAGTCTGCATTCCAGAAGGTACAGGAGATCACCTCTTGTTCTACCGGATGCGGCGGATGCCACGATAAGGTTCTGGATATCATTGCAGATATCATGAGCAAGTAATGCAAACTCGTTCGTACACAGAAAAACCGGCAGTCGGAGCAAATACGCTCCGGCTGCCGGTTACTTTTTTATTTTGTAACAATCAGGAATGTGTCGAATAGTTCGGCGCTTCCTTGGTGATCTGGATGTCGTGGGGATGGCTCTCCAGGAGACCTGCGTTTGTGATCTGGACAAACTTTGCCTTCTGGTGCAGATCCTCAATGGTAGGACAGCCGCAGTAGCCCATACCGGAACGAATACCGCCCACCAGCTGGAATACGGAATCCGCAACGCTGCCCTTGTAGGGTACACGACCCTCAACGCCCTCGGGAACCAGCTTCTTTGCGCCCTCCTGGAAATAACGATCCTTGGAACCGTTTGCCATGGCAGCCAGACTGCCCATGCCACGGTATACCTTGAAGGAACGTCCCTGATAGATCTCGGTCTCACCCGGAGATTCCTCGCAGCCTGCCAGCAGAGAGCCGAGCATAACTACATTTGCACCGGCTGCCAGTGCCTTTACGATATCGCCGGAATACTTGATGCCGCCGTCTGCAATGACCGGGATGCCGTGCTTCATGGCTACCTGTGCCACGTCATAGACCGCTGTGATCTGGGGTACGCCGATGCCGGCAACGATACGGGTGGTGCAGATAGAACCAGGACCGATACCTACCTTCACAGCATCTGCGCCGGCAGCGATCAGTGCTTCTGCCGCTTCTGCTGTGGCAATATTGCCTGCAATGACCGGAATGTGGGGAAATGCTTCCTTGACCTTTTTTAGGGTGGTCATGATGTTCTTGCTGTGACCGTGTGCAGAGTCCAGAACCAGCACATCTACCTGTGCATCTACCAGTGCATGGGCACGCTCCAGCACATTGGCTGTGATACCGATAGCGGCGCCGCAGAGGAGACGACCCTTTTCGTCACGGGCAGAGTTGGGGAACTGTACTGCCTTTTCAATATCTTTAATGGTAATAAGCCCCTTCAGGTAGCCCTCGTCGTCCACCAGAGGCAGCTTCTCGATCTTGTGCTGGCGCAGGATCGCCTGTGCATCTTCCATGGTGGTGCCCACGGGAGCGGTGATGAGGTTTTCCTTTGTCATGACCTCGGAGATGGGGCCGTTGTAGTCTGTCAGGAACCGCATGTCACGGTTGGTGATGATGCCCACCAGCTTACCCACACGGTCAACGATGGGTACGCCGGAGATCTTGTACTTGCCCATGAGCTCGTCCGCATCGGAAACCAGGTGATTTTCCGTCAGGGAGAAGGGATTCACGATAACGCCGTTTTCCGAGCGCTTTACCTTGTCCACTTCGTCCGCCTGCTGTTCGATGGTCATATTCTTGTGAATGATGCCGATGCCGCCTTCCCGTGCAATGGCGATTGCCATCTGCGCCTCGGTTACCGTATCCATAGCGGCAGTCATGATCGGCGTGTTCAGATGCACATTTCCAGCCAATTTCGTGCGCAGATCGATCATGTTGGGAGTTACGTCCGATTCTGCCGGAATCAGCAGAACGTCATCAAACGTCAGTCCCTGTTTTCCAAACTTTTCACACAGTTCTGTTGCCATAATGACCCTCCAGTTATCATAAATTCCCGAAATCTTTACGGGTTCTGTACGGGTTCTGCCAGTATCCCGCATTGCCGCAAGAGCCTGCGTATGATTCCCCGTAAAAGCCCCTGCGGCAAGTGTCAGATTATTATATCTATGATACTCTTTTTTCTCCCATTTGTCAAGAGCTTCGGGTGTTTCGGGTGATATTTTACACCTTTTACAAATTTTCGGCGGTATTTTCGGTGAGAATGCGAACAAAAATAATGGGAATCCCCACATGGTTTAAGAATCCTTTAAGAAACAGACGGTATACTGGAAAATAACAGGAGGACTTCTCACCTCCGTGTTGTTCCAATATACCATTGGCAACACCGCGCAAAGAGCGCCTAGCGGCTTTGCACGCCATATGCTTGCATCTTTTCCGTCATATTTCACAAAAATGCTCGTGAATACACAAAGTATTCACTGCGCTTTTTGTTTCATCTGACGAAAAATCTGACGGCGCATCTGACGCACAATCTTTGTGCGGTATTGCCCATTCATCCAGACGGCGGACAGCAATTGTTCCGGTTCTGCGATCCGCTGTCGTATGATCCTGTTATTTCAATGAAAATATGTGATTAAAAGGGAGAAGTGAGCAACATGAAAAAATTCTCGCACCGCCATGTGCGTAAGACAATGGCAGGCGTTGTGGCACTGTCTATGCTGTGTACAGCGGCTGTTCCCACCATGCTGGCGATCCCGGCAGGTGCAGCTGCATCCAATGCGTCCGGCGATCTGAATGCAGACGGCAGCGTCACTGCTGCGGATGTCAAGATCCTTCAGACAGCTCTGCTGGGCGGTACGCCTCTGACGGCGGAACAGTATCTGAATGCAGATGTTGTGGCAGATGGCACTGTCAATGGTATGGATCTGGCAAAACTGCGCCAGATGGCGGCAAGTACTGACCCGGTAAGCGATGCAATTTATATTCACCTGAACGATGCTGGCATTACAGTAGAGGGTGACACAAAGGGCGTTACTGCTGTTTCCGGAAAGACCGTGACCATTTCCGCTTCTGGTACCTATGTGGTAGACGGCACCATCACAGACGGTCAGATTCTGGTGAATGTACCGGATACCACCGCCGATGCAGAGGATGTATCCCTGTTCTTACAGGATGTCACCATGACCTCCTCCACCGGTGCACCGTGCGTCTATGGTCAGAGTGCCGCAAAGATAAAGCTGACCTGCGGTGGCACCAATACTCTGACGGATACGGCAACTTCTGCCAATGCTGCAACCAGCGGTGTCATTTACGGCGACTGTGATATCACTGTCACCAAGAACAGCACCGGCTCGCTGAACATCACCAGCAGCATGAACACTGGTATCAACTGTAAGGATGATATCAAGCTCAACGGCGGTATCATCAATATTGTGACTGACGTGGATACTGCCTCCGATGCAGACGCCATCAAGGCAAATAATACGATTGAGGTAGACGGCGCAACTGTTACCATCGACTCCTCCGCAGACGGCATCAAGTCCTCTAAGGAAAATGTGTCCATTCTCTCTGGTACAGTTTCCATTAAGGCAGGCAATGACGCTGTACAGGCGGCAACCTCTCTGGCGATCTCCGGCGGTACTGTCGTAGCCTGCGGCGACCGTGGTTTCACTCTGGATGAAGGCGGCGCACTTGCCATTACCGGCGGTAATGTGATCGCAACGGCAACAGATTATGCCTTCGGACAGAATGCAACCGGTACGGCTATGACCATTGATACTTCTGGATGCACACAGACCATTATGCAGCTGGATTATGCAGCAGAGTGGAAGAAGGGCAATGCTGTCACCATTCAGAAGAGCGGCAGCACGGTCTATGAAATGACACCCATCAAGAAGTTCGACTATGTTCTTGTCAGCGGCAGCGGTCTGGATGCATCCAACACCTATCAGGTATACACCGGCGGCACCCAGATGACTCACGACGGCTCTGCCAACGGCGAATTCAAGATGACTGGTTCACCTACCAAGTTCACCGGCGTAACAGAGCTTTCCGGCGGCGGTACTGTGACCACTGGTGACGATGTGGCAACGGCTCTGGTATTCAGCGGCAGCACGATTACTGCAAACAATGCGGCTGGCGAATCTATCTCCAATCCGTCCAACCTGACCATTTCCGGGGCAACCGTAACCGTCACTGCTTCCAGTGAGATCTCCGTCAGCGGCGAAAGCGACAGCGGACAGATCATTGTCAACGTGGACAAGACCGCAGAGCCCACAGGTCTGGTTACCCTGAACCTGAGCGGTCTGACCCTGTCCAACAGCAGCGTGGCTCCGATTTATGTAGAAGCAATCGGCGATGAAGTTGCCATCTCTGCCAAGAACGGCACGACCAATACCATTTCTGATGGTACTTCCCATACCGATACCTACGTAGACAGTGACGGTGTGACCCAGACTGTCAACGGTGCCATCTTCTCCCGTGACGATCTGAAGATCAAGGGCAAGGGTACACTTGTTGTCAACGGCAACGCCGAGGATGGCATTGTCTGCAAGAACGATCTGAAGCTGTGGAACGGTGATATTACTGTCAACGCAGTGGACGACGGCATCCGCGGCAACGACTCTGTCCGCATCGGTGACCCCACAGACAGCACCAATTACGGCACACTGAATGTTACTGTCAACACCAATAACGGTACTACCGGCGGCGACGGCATCAAGTCTACCTCCACAGAGACAGACAAGGGCTTTGTCACCATCAGCGGCGGTACAGTGAATATCAACTCCTATGCAGACGGCATCCAGGCAGAGCAGACCTTCACCATGAATGGCGGCGATGTGACCATCAACACCTACCAGGGCTCTGGATTCACCGGCAGCGCATCTTCCGGCAGCACCGGCGGCTGGGGCGGCGGCATGGGCGGTGGCATGTCGGACGGCAACTCCAACAAGACCGACATCAGCGCCAAGGGTATCAAGGCAGTTGGTCTCTATGACGCAGCCGGAACTACCTACCAGAGCGGCGGCGATCTGACCATCAGCGGCGGTACGCTGAAGATTGATTCTTCTGACGACTGTGTCCACTGCGCAGGAGATCTGCATGCAACAGGCGGCATTCTGACACTGGCTTCTGCCGACGATGCTTTGCACAGCGACCATAACCTGTATATCGGTACAGAAAACGCCGGTACCTATGACGATGTGCAGATCTACGTTTCAAAATGCTATGAAGGCGTAGAAGGCGGATATATTTATCAGAACAGCGGCACGGTATATATTGTGTCAACTGACGACGGCTACAATGCTGCCGGCGGCGACGGTTCCGGCACGAGCAGCAGCGGTGGCGGCTTCGGTCAGGGCGGCATGAGCAGTGATTATGGTGAGGTGCACCTCAACGGCGGTCTGGTCGTATGTAACTCTGCAAGCGGCGATCACGATTCGCTTGACTCCAATGGTCCTCTCTACATCAACGGCGGTTACTACTGTGCAAATGGTCAGGAACCCCTGGACTGCGGTGATGGTTACTCTATCACACGTACCGGCGGCAATGTGATTTCGATGACAAGCGGAAACACCTCTCTGACCACAAGATATACCTTCGTAGATGCTTCCGGAAATGCCATCGTATCCTTCTATTCTGCAAGCGGCGGAAGCCTTGCATACTCGGAAAATAGTACGTCCGCACAGTCTGGCGGAACGATTTCCGGCGGCACAGATATTCTGACACAGTCGAGCTATGTTGTGACTGTCGGCGGTACGATTTCTGGCGGCACAGCGCTTTCGGCTGGCTCTTCCGGCGGTAATCCGGGCGGCCCTGGCAACTGGGGTTGATCCTTTTATAGCAGAATAACATCTATCCTATAATCAGGTAAAGCATAAGTATCCCCTCAAAAAAAGCAGCCTCACCATTGCGGTGGGGCTGCTTTTCCGTTGTCTGACAAATATCGTTCTGTTTTTACGCCTCCGGCAGGATGGTGAAGAAATGCTGTGCCAGGTGGAACATTTCGCCGGATGCCAGTTCTCTGTAGCCGGTCTTTTCTGCGGGCATGTCCAGATTGGGTGCATCGATCATAGCGGTCATAGGCTCCGGGCAAAAATAGTGCTTCTCGCCCCGGTCGTTCCACAGGATCCAGAACTTGTATCCGTCAGAAACGGCATAGCCGATGCCCTTTCCACTGGCGGTGTCGGTCATTTTTACGCCCCGGAAAGGCTTTCTGTCCAATTCCAGCATACCGGCAGTGTACATGTCGTTGTCCACCACACGCTTCACCGGGCAGGTGGTGCCGTTTTTGTATGCCATGTCATAGTCCGACAGAGGCAGGATCTCGCCGGTGGGCAGACAGCGTTCGTTCAGCGTCCACTTTTCTGTCACCGGTACCTGAATGCGGATATCCTCTTCTCTTGCGCCGTCCACAAAGGGTGCGGTAATGGTGGTGTGGGTAGCAACGGAAATGGGCAGCTTCTTCTGAGACTGGTTGATGATGGAGAACTTATACTCCAGCCCATATTCGCTGAGCACGAAGAAGAACTCTGCCGTAAAGGGTAGGGGAAAATACTGGAAGAACGGGTCATTTTCGTTATAGACATAGGCTGTGCGCAGCCATGCGCCGTCCTCGTTTGCGGAATAGGCAACCACAGTGTGTTCCCGCTTATGTAAAAAGCCGTGGATGTGGTTGTGGAAGGGTGCCGCCTCGTTCACCGGGAGCTGGTACACAGCATCGGAAGTGCGCAGCACACCATCGGAAAACCGGTTCGGGAGATACAGCGTGGGAAGACCCCATACCTCTGCGGAATTCCGGATGTCATCCGGGGTGTTGTTTTCATCCCAGCGGAAAAATTCCACGCCGTTTGCATCATCGTGGAGACGCAGCACGTTGGAGCCGATGCCCGGTGCGATCAGAGCAGTATAGCCGCCGGCGGAGAGCTGGATGCATTCCATACCCTTCCAGTCGATTAAGGTTGCAGTGTTTTTCATAAACGATGGATTCCTTTCTGTTTGGCACGAAATATGCCGTAACAATACAATAACAATCTGATTATATCACATTATGCAAAATCTGTCTAGTGCAGATTTGTAGATTTGGATATGTTGCACAAAAATGTGGGGAATCTCTTGCCAGTTCTGGCTTGGTTTTGGGGCTGTCGCATTCTCCACAACCGCACAAATCCGGCGCAGGGTGTTTCGCCGTCTGCGGACGGCGACCAGGGCTTCTCGCCCTGAACCTCGCCAGCATTTTTGAAAAATTGCTGGACCAAAAAACTTCATGGATGAGCGACGTTTCTGAAAACAGTAAAAACGGTTCTGCCTTAAGGCAACACCGCACAAAGAGCGCCTGGCGGCTTTGCACGTCATATGCTTGCATCTTTTCCGTCATATTTCACAAAAATGCTCGTGAATACACAAAGTATTCACTGCGCTTTTTGTTTCATCTGACGAAAAAACTGACTGCGCATCTGACGCACAATCTTTGTGCGGTATTGCCTTAAAACTGCGTCACATGCACCTCGCCGGCGTGGAGCGTTTCCACATTGCCGAAGGAATCCTGCACCACCAGACCGCAGTCGTCGGCGATCTCCAGAACGGAGACCTTCTTGCGTGTGCCGTCGTCCATGACGAATTCCGCTGTTTTCCCCAGGAGACAGGAGCGCCCCCGATATTCCCCCAGAAATCGCTTTGTGGGCAGGTCACGCAGGGCATATTCCAGCTCATAGAGAATTGCCGCCAATAACTCCGCCCGGCGGACGTGACAGACCGGCACGGCTTCTTCCAGTGAAGTCACCTTGTCCAGCAGTTCCGCCGGCAGTGCACTCCGGGTGTTGCGGATATTGATGCCGATCCCCACTACGGCGTGCTCCAGCTTTCCCGACTCCAGGCTGATGTCTCCTTCGGTGAGGATACCGCAGCACTTTTTGCCCTCCAGATACAGGTCGTTCACCCACTTGATCTGGATATGCGTGCCGTACAGGGCATCAATGGCACGGGCAGCCGCCACAGCGGCGCATGCAGTCAGCAGCGGCGCATCCTGAAGCGCAATTGCCTGGGACAGCAGCACGGAAAAGTACAGCCCGGAACCTGCCGGGGAACAGAACGTCCGCCCCTGCCTGCCTTTTCCGGCTGTCTGACAGTTGGCGGTGACGACAGTACCGTGCGCTGCACCCTGGCGGATGAGCTTTTTGCAATAGTTGTTGGTGGAGTCCAGTTCCGGGAACACCAGCAGAGGATGCCCCAGCACCCGGCTGTGAAGAAATGGCTGGACAGTGTCCTCGGTCAGGAGGTCTGCGTCCTGGGTAATGCGGTAGCCGGTCTTTTTTTTGGATTCAATGGGAAAGCCCTCTTCCTGTAGGGTGCGGACAGCTTTCCACACGGCGTTCCGGCTGACGCCCAGTTTTTTCGCCATGGCTTCGCCGGAGAGATACTGTCCCTCTGCCTCTGCCAGACATGCGGCAACGGATTCTTTCACACTCATGTGATAACCTCCTAATTCCTCATTGTATTAAACAGCCGGAATGCCGAACAAGCGTTCTCCGTTCCGGCAGGTCTGTTCCAGAATGGTCTGGGTGTCTGTGCCGCGCACCAGGGCAGCAGCTTCGGCGGTGTAGGGAATCATGGCGCTGTCGCAGCGTTTTCCCCGGAAAGGCACAGGCGCCATATAGGGGCAGTCGGTCTCCAGGAGCAGCTTGTCCTCCGGTACCACGGCAAGGGCTTTCAGGGCTTTTTTAGCGTTCTTGAAGGTCAGCACGCCGGTGAAGCCGATGTACATCCCCAATGCCAGTACCTGCCGGGCTGTCTCTGCACTGCCGGAAAAACAGTGCACTACCCCACGGGGACGGAATTCCGTCAGAATCCGGAGATAGTCCTCGGTGCAGTCCCGTGCGTGGATAATTACCGGCAGATCCAGCTGTTTCGCCAGATCCAGCTGTTCCCGGAGCAGTGTGATCTGCGCCTCCCGGTCGTAGCCCTCGTAGTGATAGTCCAGACCGATCTCACCGATGGCAACGACTTTCGGATGCTTTGCCATCTCTGCCAGCTGCGCCAGATAATCCCCCGGCTCCTGCCCGGCAGTTTCCGGGTGAATCCCCACGGCGGCATAGAGATAATCATATTGCTCCGTCAGTCCGATGCCCTGGGCACTGTCCTCGATGGTCGTTCCGGCGAGAACCGTGTGTACCACGCCCTGTTCCGGGAGACGGCGGAGTACCTCGTCTCGATCCTGGTCAAAGGCACTATCTGTGTAGTGGCTGTGTGTATCAAAAATCTGGGTAAACATAGCGTCTATTCCCTCTTTCAACATAGTTGTGACTTGTTTCATAAAACTGTTCCGCTGTAGGGGCGAACTGTGTTCGCTTGCATATTTCGGGAGTCTTTTCACGGGCGAACGCAGTTTGCCCCTACAGTTTCGTCCATATGATCCAAAAAATATTACCAGTATGCCATAAAATTGATTTTCGAGCATATTAACAATTCTTACTTGCAATTTCGCACCCTGTGTGCTATACTAAAGAGTACGCCGAACGAATGCCGGCAGGTTTTCCGGTGTTCATATTGTCTCTTTTGTTATCATATCATATTTTATGGGGAAATGCAAGGCAGGACATCAATGTATAATGCAAAATTGTCCCCACAATGTATTTTCATCCGTGAACAAAAGGGATACGCAAATTATGCATTGATTTATACACAAGGAACGTGATATTTCATGGAACTGGAACAGCAAAAACGCTATCGTGCGTGGGCGGAGATCGACCTGTCTGCGCTGGAACAGAATGTCCGTGCCGTGCAGAAGATTCTGCCGGAACAGACGCAATATATGGCGGTGGTCAAGGCGAATGCCTACGGCCACGGTGACGAGGCAGTCTGCAAAAAGCTGTGGGAGCTGGGCGTGCGGTGGTTTGCCGTGTCGAATCTGGAAGAAGCCCTTGCGGTGCGGCAGTACTGCCCCTATGGAGAGATCTTCATTCTGGGCTATACGCCGCCGGAATTTGCCCCGGAATTGTCCCGGAACAATATCATCCAGGGCGTTCTGTCCCTGGACTATGCAAACCAGCTCCAGCACTTTGCCCACCAGCCTGTGCGCTGTCATATCAAGCTGGACACAGGCATGGGACGGATCGGCTTCCGCAGTGCCTCCCCGGAGGCTTGCGCCGAGGAACTGCTGCCTCTGTTTTCTCTGGATAGGCTGTCCGTAGAGGGTATCTATACCCACTTTGCCGTGGCGGATTCCCTGGAACAGGCGGATGTTGCCTATACCCAGGGGCAGGAGGAATTTATCATTGCGGTATATGACCAGCTTGCCGCAAAGGGGCACAAGCTGAAGCATCTGCATTTCATGAACAGTGCCGCCTCGGTCATGCGCCCCAATCCCCGGGCGACCCTGGCACGGGTGGGCATTATTATGTACGGTCTGGAACCCAACTATCCCGTGCATGTGCCTATGGAACTGCACCCGGTCATGTCCCTGCGCAGCGTAGTCTCCCACGTGAAAACTGTGGACGCCGGCGCATGTATCAGCTACGGCAGAACCTATACCGCCGACTGTCCCCGTACCATTGCCACAGTGACCATCGGTTATGCCGACGGCTATGCACGGCTTTTGTCGGGCATGGCAAGTGCTCTGGTGCACGGCAGGGCATGTCCCATTGTGGGCAGAGTCTGCATGGATCAGCTGATGCTGGATGTGACAGATGTCCCGGATGAAGTAAAGCCCGGCGATGTGGTCACTATGTTCGGCAGGGACGGGAATATGACCATTACCGCTGATGAACTGGCGGCAATGTACGGCACCATCGGCTATGAGATCGTCTGCGGCATTTCCAAGCGTGTGCCGAGGGACGTGGTGGGCGGTTAAATGCTTATTGGCGTGATGACCCCTCCACCATTGCTGCGCAATGGTCCCCCTCCCCTTTCAGGGGAGGCATTATCTGTAAAATTCACATTTGTCAACAACAGTCGTTTTCAGCCTCCCCTGAAAGGGGAGGGGGACCGCCGACAGGCGGTGGAGGGGTATTATGCCGGCACAAATATTTACCGTCTCCGTCCAACAAAAACTCCAAAAGTTTTTTGATGAAAATTTCGTGATTTCTGTTGAAATCGGGCGAAAAATGTTATATAATGAAAGAACATGAAAACAGGCAGTGAGAAACGGGCGCAGCGTGCGCCGCAGGAAAGGAGCATCCATCTGTGAGCGAGATCCATGAAACACCATATGCACTGGGAATCGACGTTGGTTCCACCACCGTCAAGACGGTTCTTCTGACCGAGGAGGGTCAGGTGCTGTCCTCCAGCTATGAACGGCATTTTTCCAAGGTGCGTGAAACCGTCTGCGAAAAGCTGGCTGCGCTGGGGCAGGAATACCCGGAGACACAGCTCCGTGTCAGCATCACCGGCTCTGCTGGTCTGGGATTGGCACAGGCGGCGAAGCTGCCCTTTGTCCAGGAAGTACACGCCGCTTTTCTGGCAGTGAAACAGCGATACCCCGAAGCAGACGTGGTCATTGAGCTGGGCGGCGAGGATGCCAAGATCATCTTCCTCACCGGCGGCGTGGAACAGCGCATGAACGGCTCCTGTGCCGGTGGTACGGGGGCATTTATTGATCAGATGGCGACCCTTCTGGATGTCAGCGTCGATCAGCTGGACAAAATGGCGCTTTCTGCGGAGAAAGTCTACCCCATCGCTTCACGGTGCGGCGTGTTCGCAAAGTCCGATATCCAGCCGCTGCTCAATCAGGGCGCACGCCGGGAGGATATCGCCGCCAGTATCTTTCAGGCGGTGGTTGACCAGACTGTTTCCGGTCTGGCACAGGGCAGACGGATTCAGGGCAATGTCCTGTTCCTGGGCGGTCCCCTGTCGTTTTTGCAGGGACTGCGCAATGCATTCACCAAGACTCTGGGACTGGATGAGGCACATGCCCACTTCCCGGAGGACGGCAGAACCTTTGTGGCATACGGCAGTGCCCTGTCTGCGGCGGCTCTGACGGAAACCTATACCCTGGAACAGCTGGGCGAACTGCTCCGCACGGCGGAGACCCAGACGGCATTGGTGGCAGATAAGCCTCTGTTCAGCTATCCTGAGGAATACCAGCGTTTCCAGGAACGTCATGCTGCCCACGATGTGGCACGGGGCGATTACCGTACCTATAAAGGCAAGGCGTATTTGGGTATTGACGCCGGCTCTACCACGACAAAAATGGTGCTTCTGTCGGAAAATCACGAACTGCTCTATGATTTCTATGCGTCCAACAAGGGGCAGCCTCTGGACTGCGTGAAACGGGAACTGACAGAACTGTATGAGGGATTGAGTCCCGACTGCACCATCTGCGGCAGTGCAGTTACCGGCTATGGCGAGGATCTCATCCGTGCCGGACTGGGCATTGATTTCGGCATTGTGGAAACTGTGGCGCACTTCAAGGCGGCGTCTTTCTTCTGCCCGGATGTGGATTTCATCATTGACATCGGCGGACAGGACATCAAGTGTTTTCAGATCAAAAACGGCAGCATTGACAGCATTATGCTGAACGAGGCATGTTCCTCTGGCTGCGGCTCGTTTATTCAGGCATTTGCCGTGGCACTGGGCTATGATATTGCGGAATTCTCTAAGCTGGGACTCTTTGCGGAGCATCCTGTGGATCTGGGCTCCCGGTGTACGGTATTCATGAACAGCAGCGTAAAACAGGCGCAGAAGGACGGCGCAACGGTGGAGGATATCTCCGCCGGACTGTCCGGTTCTATCGTAAAAAACGCCATTTACAAGGTCATCCGTGCCCACAATCCGGAGGATCTGGGACAGCATATCGTGGTGCAGGGCGGTACGTTCCTCAATGATGCGGTACTGCGCTGCTTCGAACGGGAGATCGGTCAGGAGGTTATTCGTCCTGCCATTTCCGGACTGATGGGTGCATTCGGTGCGGCACTCTATGCCCAGGAAAAATCCCAGGGCACCAGCACCCTCCTTTCTCCGGAACAGCTGCGGGAATTTTCTTACACAGCAAAGGCGACGACCTGCAAGGGCTGTACCGCCCACTGCGCTCTCAGCATCATTCGCTTCAATGACGGCAGCCGCTTTATTTCCGGCAACCGCTGCGAAAAGGGAGCCGGCAAAAAGGAATCGGAACAGCTGCCGAACCTGTTCGAGTGGAAATATCGCAGGATCCTGTCCCTGGCAGAACACCAGCCGGAACAGCCTAAGGCAACTGTAGGTCTGCCTCTGGCGTTGCACTATTACGACCAGATGCCCCTGTGGCACACATTCTTCACGGATCTGGGCTTTGCTGTGAAATTCTCCGAGGAGAGCACACGGGATACGTATTACAAGGGACAGAGTACCATTCCCTCGGATACCGTCTGCTATCCGGCAAAGATCACCCACGGGCATATTGAAAGTCTGCTGGAACAGGGCGTGGATTTCATTTTCTATCCCTGCATGAGCTACAACATTGACGAGGGCGATTCTGACAATCACTACAATTGTCCCGTGGTGGCGTATTACCCTGAGCTGCTCATGGCAAACTGCGAGAAGCTGACGCCGGATAATTTCCTCTATCCCTTCCTGGATCTGAATCGCCGCAGCCATGTGGTAAAGACACTGCATACCATGTTCGGACGGTATGCCTCCAAAAAAGAGGTGGAGGCGGCGCTGGAGCACGGTTTTGCAGCACTGGAACAGTACCGAAAAGAGGTTATTTCCCAGGGCGAGGAGATCGTCCGGCTGGCACGGGAGGCAAACAAGAAGATCATTGTTCTCGCCGGCAGACCTTATCACATGGACCCGGAGATCAACCACGGTATCCACAAACTCATCGGCAGTCTGGGGCTTGCGGTGATCACCGAGGACAGCGTGGCACATCTGGCGCAGACGCCCCAGTTACAGGCGCTGAACCAGTGGACGTATCATTCCAGAATGTACCGTGCCGCCCAGTATGTGACCACCCAGCCGGATATGCAGCTGGTACAGCTGGTGTCCTTCGGCTGCGGCATCGACGCCATTACCACAGACGAGGTGCGGCGCATTCTGGAGGACGGCGGAAAGCTCTACACCCAGCTGAAAATTGACGAGATCAGCAATCTGGGCGCCATCAAGATTCGCCTGCGGAGTCTGATTGCGGCGATGGAATAAGAATGCAGAGAATTCTCTGTTCATGGTCTGCGGTTATATTTGTAGGGAACGACCTCCGTGTCGTTCCGCTGGATATTTCAAATGGGATGGAACGACACAGGGGTCGTTCCCTACAGAATGGAAACCGTAATACAGACGGAAAACACGGTCGAACAATGTTCGCCCCTACAAAAGCAACCACATAACAATCGACTTCGCCGAACCCGAACGTTCCAAGGAGGTAACCATAAATATGGCATACGCAAAGTTCACACCGGAAATGAAGAAAACGCACACCATCCTTGTGCCGAATATGCTGCCCATTCACTTCCACCTGATCATCAAGATCCTGGAACAGTTCGGCTATCACATGGAACTGCTGGAATCCACTTCCCGCACTGTGGTGGAAGAGGGACTGAAAAATGTCCACAACGACACCTGTTATCCGGCACTTCTGGTAGTGGGACAGTTCATGGAGGCACTGAAAAGCGGCAAATATGACCTGGATCACACGGCGCTCCTGATCACCCAGACCGGCGGCGGATGCCGTGCGTCCAACTATATCCATCTCCTGCGCAAGTGCATGGAGGAGCATTTCCCCCAGGTGCCGGTGCTGTCCCTGAATTTCGCCGGGCTGGAAAAGGGCAGCAGTCTGGAACTGAGCGTGCCCATGTGCATGAAAATGGTGTACGGTGTGCTGTATGCCGATTTGCTCATGACTGTATACAACCAGTGCCGCCCCTATGAGCTGAACGAGGGCGAATCCCAGCAGGTGCTGGACGCATGGCAGGAGAAGCTGCCGAAGCTCTTCGACAGCAGCAAGTATCTCTCGGCGGAAAAGATCTACAACCAGATTCTCACGGATTTTGCAGCCATTCCCCGGAGCAAGAAGCCGAAGATCCGGGTGGGTATTATTGGGGAGATCTATGTGAAATATTCTCCCCTGGCGAACAACCATCTGGAGGAATTCCTCATCTCCGAGGGCTGCGAGCCGGTGGTGCCCACGCTGCTGGAATTTATCCTGTACTGTGCCGCCAACACGGAGACCAACAGCCACCTCTATGACTACAAAAATTTCAAGACCATGGCATTTGGGCTGGGGTACAAATTCCTGCACAGCAAGCAGGTGCAGATGATCCGCTGCGTGGAAAAGCATGGAGAATTCATACCGCCTCACGATTTCGAGGATCTGCGCCGTGCGGCTGACAAGTATATCAGCCAGGGTGTTTCCATGGGTGAGGGCTGGATGATCACGGCGGAAATGGCAGTTCTGGCGGAGACGGGTACGGAAAATATCATCTGCACCCAGCCTTTCGGCTGCCTGCCCAATCACATTGTGGCAAAGGGTATGGCGAGAACCATCAAGAACGCATACCCCAACGCCAATATCGTGGCAATTGACTACGACCCCGGTGCGACTCGTGTGAACCAGGAAAACCGCATCAAGCTGATGCTGGCGAATGCCAAGCTGGAGAGCCATGCATAATATATAGGTCACCTCTAAAAACCCGCTCACCCGTCATCTGCGGCGCATCTTTACGCCATCTTCCCTTTCGAAAAAACTTGAAATACATCGAGTATTCCTGCGTTTTTTCGAAAGGGAATCTGTCGCAAATCTGCACCACATCTGACGGATTCGGGGGTTTTAGAGATGCCCATATAGAAATCAAAGCTGTTGCAGACAGTCGGGAACCGTTTGGGTGGGAGCTGTTTGCGGCAGCTTTTTGTTGTGTAGTAGGCTGTCCCACCGAAAGCGTTACTTTTGGTTTGAAAACCAGAAGCGTAGGGCGGGGGCTTATTCCCGCCGTTCCCGAAGAACCGAAAAGGAACCCTTTGTAGGGGCGAACTGCATTCGCCCGCTGAATAATTCCCAGGCAAACAAATTACCCCATTGCAGAAGAATTCAAAAATTCTCTTGCAAAATAGAAAAAAATATGCTATAATGGTGAAAACATTGGACATATTACTCAAAAGGAAAGGAAAATTGCCATGCCCCAGAATCGGGAACTCCCAGATATGATCAACGACACAGAGGAGAATGAAACCTATCACCTGGACACCCAGAAAGCGTTGTCCAGACATCTCTTTGAAAAGCGGGAAAATGGATGGAAACATGCGCCTTTTGAACGGGAAATGGCGTTTTATGAGAGCGTGCGCTCGGGCAGTCTGGAAACGGTGAAAACCCTGTTCACGCCCCTGGGCGGAGAGGGCTTCGGCAAGCTCAGCGAGGATCCTCTGCGGAATCTGAAATACCATCTGGTGGTGACCATTGCCATGATCACCCGGTTCTGCATCAACGGCGGCATGACGCCGGAAGAGGCGTACAGCTTCAGCGATGTGTACATTCAGCAGACCGACTGTTGCCGGAATCAGGAGGAAATCCACGATGTCCACTACCGGATGACCATTGCATTCACCAAACGTATGCGGCAGATCCGGAACGGGCATATTTATTCCAAAACCGCTGCCCTGATGCTGGATTATATCAGCGACCATCTTCACGAAAAGATACTGGTGCAGGATATTGCCGATTTTGTTTCCTGCACTGTGCCCTATGTTTCCCGTCTGTTTCATGCCGAATTGGGCGTATCCGTCAGTACGTATATTATGCAGAAAAAGATCGAAGCTGCCGCAAATCTGCTTCAGTTTTCGGACTATTCTGCCCTGGAGATCAGCAATTATCTGCAATTCAGCTCCCAGAGCTATTTCATCAAACAGTTCAAAAAATACATTGGCATCACCCCGAAAGAATATCGCAAGCGGTATTATTCTGTGGGCTGGCTCAATGAGAAAATCGAGAAAAAATAGGTTAAGAAACTACTACTTTTGTGCGGATACTGGTATTTTATACAAAATCCTCCTGCTATAATGGGAATAGAAGATACGGAATATCTCATTGATGACAACAAGGAGGAAATATCATGAATATGAAACGAATTGCAGCAGGCATCTCCACTGCTTTCTGCTGTGTCTGCCTTTCGGCAGGGCTGGCTGTGGCTGGTGATGCGGCAGCTGTCAGTGCGGCTGGCTCAGGAAGTACCATTCTCGGGGATGTAAATCTGGATCAGAAAATTGACGGATTTGATCTGGCACTTGCCAGAAGCGGCTGTCAGAGCGGCTTTGGCAGCACAGAAGCCGAGACGGCGGCAGATGTGGATCAGAGCGGTACGGTAGACGGAACCGATCTGAAGCTTTTGCAGGAATATCTCCTGGGAAAGATCACGGAATTCCCTGTTTCCAGCACAGAAATTCCCGATTACGGCACACCCATGAACAGCGCTGCCACAATGGTTGCGGATTTCCGACAGGGCGAGACTCCCCTGTTCTTCGCTTCTGACGGCTGGACCAATGGTTCCTGCTTCGACTGCGGCTGGTACAAGGAAAACGCGGTGATCCACGACGGCGCACTGCACCTGTCCATCGACAAGGACAGCTCCGGCAAGTATAACTACTCCGGCGGTGAATACCGGACAACGGATTTCTACCACTACGGCTACTATGAGACCTCTATGCAGGCAATCAAAAATGACGGTGTGGTTTCTTCGTTCTTCACTTATACAGGTCCGTCCGACAACAACCCCTGGGATGAGATCGACATCGAGATCCTGGGTAAGGATACCACAAAGGTACAGTTCAACTACTATACAAATGGTGTAGGCAATCACGAGTATATGTACGACCTGGGATTTGATGCTTCGGAAGGCTATCACACCTACGGTTTCGACTGGCAGCCGGACTATATTGCATGGTATGTGGACGGCGTGGAAGTATACCGGGCAACTAGCGATCTTCCCACCACACCGGGGAAAATCATGATGAACACCTGGCCGGGAACAGGCGTGGACGGCTGGCTGAAAGCTTATGACGGTACAACACCTCTGACCGCGCGGTATCAGTGGGTGACATACAACGAGAGTTCTGCTTCTACTGGCGGCGATGACAACCCCACAACAGAGATCAAGGACTATGGCACACCCATGAACAGCGCTGCCACAATGGTTGCGGACTTCCGACAGGGCGAAACGCCCCTGTTCTTCGCTTCTGACGGCTGGGGTAATGGTTCCTGCTTCGACTGCGGCTGGTACAAGGAAAACGCAGTGATCCACGACGGTGCACTGCACCTGTCCATCGACAAGGACAGCTCCGGCAAGTACAACTACTCCGGCGGTGAATACCGGACAACGGATTTCTACCACTACGGCTACTATGAGACCTCTATGCAGGCAATCAAAAATGACGGTGTGGTTTCTTCGTTCTTCACTTATACAGGTCCGTCCGACAACAACCCCTGGGATGAGATCGACATCGAGATCCTGGGTAAGGATACCACAAAGGTACAGTTCAACTACTATACAAATGGTGTAGGCAATCACGAGTATATGTACGACCTGGGATTTGATGCTTCGGAAGGCTATCATACCTACGGTTTCGACTGGCAGCCAGACTATATTGCATGGTATGTGGACGGCGTGGAAGTGTATCGTGCAACCAGCAATCTTCCCACCACACCGGGCAAGATCATGATGAACACCTGGCCGGGAACAGGCGTGGATGCGTGGCTGAAGCCATACGATGGTACAACACCTCTGACCGCACGGTATCAGTGGGTGACATACAACGAGAGTTCCACTTCTACTGGCGGCGATGATAACCCCACAACAGAGATCAAGGACTATGGCACACCCATGAACAGTTCTGCCACAGCAGTGGCTGATTTCAGAAAGGGCGAAACACCCCTGTTCTTCGCTTCTGACGGCTGGGGCAATGGTTCCTGCTTCGACTGCGGCTGGTACAAGGAAAACGCAGTGATCCACGACGGTGCACTGCACCTGTCCATCGACAAGGACAGCTCCGGCAAGTACAACTACTCCGGCGGTGAATACCGGACAACGGATTTCTACCACTACGGCTACTATGAGACCTCTATGCAGGCAATCAAAAATGACGGTGTGGTTTCTTCGTTCTTCACCTATACAGGACCGTCCGACAATAACCCCTGGGATGAGATCGACATCGAGATCCTGGGCAAGGACACTACGAAGGTACAGTTCAACTACTACACCAACGGCGTTGGCAACCACGAGTATATGTACGACCTGGGATTTGACGCTTCGGAAGGCTATCACACCTACGGCTTTGAGTGGCAGCCGGACTATATTGCATGGTATGTGGACGGCGTGGAAGTTTACCGGGCTACCAGCAATATTCCCACAACACCGGGCAAGATCATGATGAACACCTGGCCGGGAACAGGCGTGGATGCGTGGCTGAAGCCATACGATGGTACAACACCTCTGACCGCACGGTATCAGTGGGTCACATATAACAATCAGTAATCACAAAGGGGAATCATCAGAGAATCTGGTGATTCTCTTTGTATCAGAAGAGGAGTGAAGCATATGAAAAAATGGAACGGTTATGAAAAAGGAATCAATCTGGGCGGCTGGTTTTCCCAGTGCGAACACACCCGGAATCACTATGAGAATTTTATCACAGAAGAAGATTTCGCCGAGATCGCCGGGTGGGGTATCGACCACGTGCGGATTCCGGTTGACTACAACCTGGTGGAACAGGACAACGGTGAGATCATCGAAGCAGGAATGGCATATATTCAGCGTGCCGTGGATTGGTGCGAAAAATACAGTCTGAATATGGTGCTGGATCTGCATAAGACCTGCGGCTTCTCCTTTGATGCAGGAGAAAACGAAAGCGGATTTTTCACATCAGCTTCGCTCCAGGAACGGTTTTATCGTCTCTGGGAAGCACTGGCGTCCCGCTTCGGGAAGTACCATGACCGCCTGGCATTCGAGTTATTGAACGAGGTAACAGATAAGTGCTATTGTGAGGTTTGGAATACCATTGCAGAGACCTGTATCCGCCGCATCCGAAACATAGCCCCCGACAGTTTCATTCTCATCGGCGGCTATGACAACAACTGTATTGCAGCAATCCCGGATCTGAAGCTGCCCTTTGATGATAAGATCGTGTACAATTTCCACTGTTATGAGCCGTTGATCTTTACCCATCAGGGTGCCTACTGGGTGAAAAATATGCCCCAGGATTTCCGGCTGAAATATCCTGGTACAGTAGAAGAATACGCGGAGAAAATCAAAGCCCTTGCACTGGAGACCGTGGATCTCGTCAGCTGCGCAGACACCCCCACTGTGGGAAGTGAATTTTTCGATGCGTTGTTCTCCAAGGCAGCGGCAATTGCCGAAGAACGGAACGTTCCCCTGTACTGCGGAGAATATGGTGTGATCCAGCTTGCAGATAGGGAGAGTACAATTGCATGGTATCAGGCAATACACCAGTCTTTTGAGAAATACGGCATTGCCCGTGCCGCATGGTGCTACAAATCCCTGGATTTCGGATTATTGAAGGGAAATCTGACAGATGCGCTGATACCGTATTTATGATCTGGTTCACCGGATAGCAAAAACACAGCTGTATTCCTGAGAAAGGAATGCAGCTGTGTTTTTGATTTATATGAGGCAACACCGCACAAAGAGCGCCTGTCAGCTTTGTGCGGTGTTGTCTGAAGATTATGAAGAATGAATGAGGAAATCGATCATGTGGTTTCTGCCTTAGCTTTCCAGCAGAAACTGGCGCAGAATACTCAGATCAAAACCGTTGATACAATTGTCTGTATTCATATCGCCGTTTTTCCAGTTGGTCAGACCGCCTTGTGTAAGAAGGAATTTCTGCATCATGACCAGATCAGCCGCAGAGCATGTATCATCATCATTTACGTCGCCCCGGATATCTTCCGGTTCTGCTGTATCTGTCAGAGAAAGCAGATAAGTCAGAGGTGAATTCCAGTAGATGGTGATCTCATTGGTGGAATAGCTCTCGGAGTGGTCTACATAGCATTTGGCGGAAGGCATATTTATCAGATATGCCTTTGCGGCACTGTCCTCCAGATTGGAGTTGACACCGCCAACCAGCATTCCCTTCATTGCCTGTTTCTTTGCCATGGACGGTCTGTGATGAGGATTCTGGGGAGAGACTGTGCCATATCCGGTGACATAGCACACGCCATTGGGGTTCTTGCCCAACAGATAGTTCAGATTGGATTCTGCTGCGGTATAGTAGGAATCGTCCCCGGTCAGCTGATATGCAGCGCCCAGTATAATGCCCGCATTGGCAACGGTCATATTGCTGCCCCAGTTGAAGCGGGAAACTGCTACGCTATAGGGGCTGTTTATCGTTGCCCTAGCAAGTTGATCTGCCTGGGAAAGGACAGAAGCTTTTGCTTTTGTGTAAACTGTGGAAGTCGTGTCCACGCCCTTCATGGTCAGAATTGCAAGATTGCCGTAATCTCCTACGGTGGACCAGTCCAGACCGGTCTGTACAGCCATGTTTTCCAGGGCGGTGAGATAGGTCTGTTCGCCTGTTGCCCGGTACATCTGTGCAGCTGCCCAGTAACGCTCGTCTCTGTCGGAAGTGTCACCATAATCACCGGTAGTGATGTCTTCAGGATTTTTAAAGATCAGGTTGGGGTTTGCATCCAAAAATGCCCACGCTTTTTCTGCAGCAGTACGGCAAGTCTGTGCGAAGTCACTGTCAATTTCTTTGTAAAATTCATATGCCAATGCCATAGATGCGCAGAAATCGGCAGTGGCTGTCGTGGTGACCGGGGTCACGATCAGTTCTGCGGTTTCTTTTTCCGGCATCACATAGCCGGGGAAGTTGGCACAGGAGACTTTATGATATACGCCGCCGGATTCTGCCTGCATTTTCAGCATCCATTCCAGTTCATAGCGTGTTTCATCCAGAATATCGGGCACACCATTTCCGCTTTCGGGAATCCCGATGGCATCACTGTACAGCTCTGGATTGGCTTCGTATGCATAGAGCAGATCGGCAATGGATTTTGCAGCTGGTACAATATATCTGCCATAATCTCCGGCATCGTGCCAGCCGCCGCTGACATCAATGGTCTCGTTTGTGCCATAGACAGTTGCCATGCTTGTATGGCAGGCAGTGTGACCGAAATTGTCATCCACGATCTCTGTGCCGCATCTCTGGAGATAAAGCATTCTGACAGAATCGTCCAGCAATGCGCCATACACATTTTCGCCAATTTCAAAGGCATAGGAATCGTCCAGACCGCCGCAGGTGATATAGTAGGAACCTGGTTCTGTCACTGCGGAAAAATCGCCGAAAAAGTCGGTCTCGCCGGCACTGGCATTCTGTGTTTCACCATAGAGTTCTCCAGTATAGACGATTTCTTCTGTATCTGCATTGACAACGGAAAAAGCGGTCTCTGTTGTCACATCCCGGAACACAGCGACTTTTTCGCTGGCTGGCTTGTATCCCACCTGGTTTACAACAATATCCGGTTCATAGGGGAGAATTTCGGAATAATCCACGTTGCTGTCGTCTACAAGCTCCAGCACCACATTGTCCAGATAAATGGTGTGCTCCGGAAGCTCCTCTCCCTGGTCACCGCAGTTGAACACCAGTTTTGCCATAATATCCGTATCTGCTTTCATGGTGAAGGTGTAATCCACAGTCTGCGGTTCCGCAGTCAGATCCAGTCCTTTCCAGG
This sequence comes from uncultured Ruminococcus sp., assembly GCF_937915125.1. GTDB lineage: Bacteria > Bacillota > Clostridia > Oscillospirales > Ruminococcaceae > Ruminococcus_C. The sequence continues at coordinate 24,066 of NZ_CALDMP010000056.1, forward strand.
TATACGCCTGGTAGGTGCCGCCGTTCTGCTGAATCATGCATTCTACAAAGCGGTCTGTGGTGGAGGAGATTTCATAGCTCAGCCGGTATACGCCGTTCTGATACAGGGGAACAATATCGTAGTACATCTGTACGGCATAATTCAGTGTTCCCACGCTGCTGATGTTCAGGGCAAGTCTGCCGCTGTCTGTAGAAAGAGACGCTTTTCCGCCGCTTTCCTTATAGATGCCCCAGCCGGATGTGCCGCTGTCAAAGGTGGAGTTGCTGATCATATTGGAGGCTGCATCCGCTGTTATGGGCAGGGCAGTCACAGCGGCTGACAGAACCATACAGGAAGTGAGTATGGCGAGAGCTTTTTTCAGATAATATTTCATGGCATTTTCCTTTCATAACAAAAACTGCGTTTCTGCAATTGATGATGCAATGCCCGATCTGGTCGGCGATACCGCATTTATGTGAATTGGAACGAGATTTCATTTTGGATGTAATTGGCGGTGTCGCCGGATCGGAATATTCTGGTACAATTGAGGCAACAACGCACAAAAAACGCTTGGCGGCTTTGTGCGGTATTGCCTTGACCTTTGGATAAGATGTCAGGAAACAGTTGGAACAATTCTGTCTCCTGGCTGATCCGGGTCATATGACCGTACAATTCTATTCCGGAAAGGAGATGCCCCATTTCGCCGGAACAGTCAGCACAGCTATGCTGATTCTGATTTCATTATAGCATGCCATGCCTTGAAAAAATATCATAATTCGCATAAAAGTGGTAGTTTGTTAACCTGCATTTTCTGCGGCTTATGCGGCGACTGAAAGTTATACCTATGGCAACACCGCACAAAGACCGTCTGATGGCTTTGCGCGGTGTTGCCTTAAGTTCTTTTCAAAGCTGGACTTCCAGGCAATTTTCATGTTCTGAAATAGTTCTCTGAAATCACAGTCTCTGCTGTAATACGCTGTTATAGACTTTTCGAAGTGTCTTTCCCATCCCGGAAATGCCCAAACCACGAAAAAAGGCTGAATGACGTGACTTTTTCGTAATTCAGCCTTATACATCTGGTCGAGGTGACAAGATTCGAATATGTGGAATTTGGGTTGGATTTGACGTGATTTGGGCGGTTTTTGTTTTTGGTTGCCGGTGGGTGGATCATGCCATGGATTCCGTAAAAAATACCAATGGTTGTTGACATTTGGACAGTTTTCTGGTATAGTATATTATGTATAAGTGTAAGTACTTGTGACTTGTTGTCTGTATCGTCAGATATTTTTTGTAGATAATACAAAATTCTTTTGGGCTAATATTTATGCAAATACCAAAAACTGATAAAAGCAGCACAGCACAACTTGAAAATTGTAGTTATATGTGCTATAATATAATTTTATAAAGGATGTCGGGCAGATGAAAAAACTGAAAAAAAATAACTTTGGTACTGCCGCCTCGGAGGACTTAGAACAGAAAAAAAAAGCAAGAAATGCTTCGATAATTAAATTGTCAGTTATGCTTGCCTTAACAGTTATTATGCTTATATTTAGTTCCACTGCGTGGTTTACCATGAATAGAGAGGTAGAAGAAACCGGAACGTCTTTTCAAGCAGACGGCGTTCCATTTACGATTGAATTTCCTGGAAGTGATGAGGGAAAATGGATTGATCAATACCGCACGTTATCCTCTCAGTCAGGAATATGGCTGGTGGCAGAGAATCATAATTTTGATAACGGCTCAAATACAACAGAGGATAAACTAGGATTAGAGCCGGGAGACAGTGGAATTCTGGAGTTTCGTGTGAAACCGAATGACAATTATGATAGTATTCAGGTTGATATATGTTTCACCATACGGGCAATAGAAAAGCCTTCCCAGCAGAACGATACGGAAGGAACTGAAGAACTGCCGCTCGTTGAAATAACAGAAACCAGTCCTGAGTTAATGAAAATGCTTGCTTCACATATCATGCTGTTCACTGATATAGATGAAAATGGTAAATATACAGGACTGATCGAAAATGATGCAGAATTAAAACGTTATCTTAAAAATCAAACCTACAACAAAGATGATACAACGTACACCCAACTCTATTGGAAGTGGCCTTTGCATCTGAGTGATATTATTAGCAATCAGGAAAATGAATTGATATATGACAAGGCGGAACGAACAGAAGTCATTAACTATATTGTGGCAAATAAATCTGGTTTTTTTAAGGATATTACAAAAGAAGATGAAGAACTGATGAGTGATCTGACAAACGTAGAGCATTATGGCAGCTACAGTATTATGTTTGATAAAGCAGATCTGGAGATCGGAAGAAACGTACAGTACGTCATTATGGGATTATCTGTAACGTTATCTGATTCATAATTTAAGGCATACCGTGCAAAGCTGACAGTCGCTCTTTGTGCGGTGTTGTCTTAAGAGAGGAGGGTGAAAATAGTGAATGCTAAAATGCAAAAAAAGGTAGAATGGTATAGAACCTTATCTACTGTGAAAAAAATCCAGTTTGTGACAGCAGCGCTGTTTTCACTTGCTTCTATTGCAGCACTTTCGGTGTTCGCATGGTTTTCTTTTCAGAATAAAGTGGAAACTATGAGTTATGTCAATGATCCGCCAACACTTAGCCTTGCTTCGGGTCATAATGATTCTGTGCAATGCTTTGAATTAAAAAATATTGATGTAAAAAGAGAAACTGATGGTGAATATTATCAGGATTATGTCTTTTCAATCGAAACAGGGAAAGCAGCAGAATACGATATCCAACTTGCACATACAACAAATATTCCGTTTGTCTACGAGCTATACAGAGCCAAAGAGGACGAAAATGGAATAGTTGAGTACAACGTTCAAGAGGGTGATGATGCAGGAAAAATAATCAGATATTCCATATTAAGCGGCACTTTCAATGATGAAGCAATAACTATCAGTCAGGATATTCAGCTTGAAAACATCAATCCTCAGGACGTGAATGCACAGCGAGAGATCGGAAGCGAGTCTGTTTTAAAGAGCACCTATGGCAGAGAAAATTACACAGATGGGGATACTTATAATCAATTTGTAGAACCGCTTTACTCCGTTGCAAGACATATCCAGACAAACGATAAAACGATTGATGCATCCGACAGCAGAGACTATTTTATACTGCGTGTTAGCTGGGTGGTCAACAACAATGCACAGGGAAATGAATATTGGAATTATGCGTTCAACGATAAGGAAACAGATATACTTTATATTACTGTAAAGGAAAGCCGTGACAGCAGTACATAAAGGACACAGGGAAAGGCTATGAAGAAATGAAGATTTTAAAACGAATCAGAAAGCACTGGATTACATACTGGATGATCTCGGCATTCCTGCTTTTTTTCCTTGTCGGTGCATATGGCGTTTATAGTGCGTATATGGGTAATTCAGAATTGAAGCGTATGGTATCTACGAAAAGTGTCACGGATATTGTGTTCTCATCAAATGTCATGAAAGCACCGCCTGCGGCAAAAAATCTTCATGCGAATGATACATCGCGTGAGTACGAGTATCCTGTAACGGTGTGTAATTTTGAACAGATGTCTCCGGCAAATTATGCCAAGGAGCAAATTATGTACAATTTGACAGCGGAACTTGTCAGGTATAACGGAACATCCTATATGCCAGTGACAGAAGAGCTCCTTAGAGAAGATGGAGTAACCAAAAAGGTTTTCCAGATCAAAAAAACCGGAGACGACAACGCTTCTGTAAGCGAAACAATATATGATCTGAACAGCAGTACAGATGAATTTAAAGTTATATATACTAACGAAATATTACCCGGTACGTCATCGATGACGGATACATTTACTCTGGTATTTGACAGAGAAGAATTGAATCAGGAAAACTCAGAATATTTTATTCAGATCACAGCAACACCTGCTGAAAATACAGCAATCAGCGGTACAGTCAGAGAGATTCGGGCATGGATAAGTGCTTCTAAGGGAAAGGATTACGGAGCCGGCTGGACAGGTTCACTAATCGAAACGGATCATGAAGATTACGATGCCTATAATATGCAGGTATATGGTTCAGGTACTGGTACAATTGAAATTCGTTGGAATAGTTCTTATTTTACCATCAGCGATATATTCCTTATGGATGATTCTAATAAATTTGAAGATGATAATGGCAACGAGCTCACGGGAGATGCTGCCATTCTGGATGATTCTGTTCAAGGATGGAAAAAGGTGATACTCAGGGTGAATTCCTATGAGCAGAACAAATATGATATTCAGTTCTTCAAAGTGCAAGAGCATACGTATACAGAGGATGATCCTGTTTCAAATTATATTGATGCAGGTGGATACAAGGAAACGGCGCAGTAATCAGCTGAGGTGATTATTACAGATGCTTTATAAGCAGGTGATACTATGAAATTGCAAACAAGCCATAAGAAAAAATGGATCAAACGAGTTGTCAGCTTTACGACGGCTCTGGTATTGATTCCATCATGCACCTCTATGTATGATATGGCAGATTATTTTGATTTCAGCGATATTATGCTCTCTGCAAACGCAGAGGCAGTATACGATACTTCTAAGTTCAGCAATATGGAAGCACTTAGCTTGGGATTGAAAGATTTTGCTGAATATTCAAGGTGCTATGCAAACGATCCTGATTTTGCGGCTGCTCACCAGGAGGATGAAGTCAAACTGAATCCGGCAGGTTACTGGAAGCTGGAAAGCAGCGGAGATGATGCATATGTGCCGCTTGGCACAGAAGCTTCCCCTTTTAAAGGAACAATCAGAGTGAATGCACTTGAAGAAAGTCAAAGTTTTCTGCTTCTGATGGATTCACCATTGTTTGATATTGTCTATGATTCAGTCAATATCTATAAAGGAGAGACTACAGCACCTGTTCCCTTGGAATTTATTAAGATCGAAAGCAATGAGAAACCATTGATGGCAAATGAGGTGCGATATGCCGAAACACAGGAAAATTCTACATTATGGAAAGTGAATCTTAGTGATCAGACAAGAGAGGAAACGATCAACGGCAGTAAAATCACATACGGAAACTTTCATACCTACGGCGGCGTAATTGGTAAAATGAATGAGAACGCTGTGCTTAATCTTGAATTTACGGATAAATCCACAGCTGAGCAAGGCGCAACAGTCAAAAGAAGCACCGCACAGGGTATCCTTTGCGGAGAGATGACGAACGGCGCATCCCTGACCGCAACCTATATCAACTCAACTGGCAGAGCAATCAAAGTCGGAGAAGATGTGAATGCTTCCACAGGCGGCCTTGTCGGTTCTATGGCCGGTGCTGCTTTCACGCTGAATCCGGGAAGTTCTGCTCTGAATTTTGCTGTCAATACAGGAGACAAAGGCAATGGACTAATTGCAGGTTCTGCGGGGGCAAGTTCTGTCATCAATTTGCCGAATGAATTGATTGTATCGGGTTCAGTCACCAGCAGTGGTAAGTGTGCCGGAGGATTGGTGGGTTCTCTGAATAGTTCCGATATTATAATCGGGGAAACAGGTACTGGCAGTGTTACCTTGAACGGCGTGACAGTTTCCGGTACAGATAAAGTCGGAGGAGTTATCGGCTATTATGCCCCATCAACAAATAATGACAATACGCTGAACAATATCACCTACAACTTGACCAACTGCACAATCAGCGGAAATAATCCCGGCGGCATTGTGGGTGAGTATGACTCTGTCGGAGGTGAAACATTTGATGTCAGCAAATTTGTCTTTTCTGGAACAAAGTTTAATAAGGGCAGTGCTGGCGGTGTATTCGGCGTTTACAATGCAAATGGTGATACGACCATCACAGGAGAATTTAGTGCGCCGGAAAGCTCTGTGGAATACGGCGGTGTAATTGGAAAGTATACAAGCAATGGACTTGCAAATTCTTTAATACTGAAGGGCTTAACTGTAGATAGTGTAAATCAGACCACAGACAAAAAGAAGCTCGGCGGCGTCATTCTGAATGTCACAGATGAAAGCTATATCAAAGTAGATGGTGTAACCGTTGACGTGACAGGCGGCGCAGAAAAATGTGACACATCTAACCCATTCGGCGGAATTGTTTCTACTATCGGTTCATCTACTACTTCAGGCAGTTTTCTGGACGTTGCAGGTGATTTTACGCTGACAACCAGTGCCGCATATAATGGTGGTGCGATTGCAGGCAGCTTTAAAAATGGTGTTTTACGTCTTGCAGGAACGACAGATATCAGTGGCGCACAGACAGCGAATGGCTATGGACAGCTGATTTACGAAAACGACAATACCCTTGTTTATGCCAAGGGTTCGGGCAGTGATGCGAATTGGACATTCAAGCGAAATGCGGATACGACTGCTTCGGACTTAGGACAGTGGGGCGAGGTCGTGCGCCTTTTTGGTACATCCAATGCGGAAGATGCTGGAATTGTAACAGTCAATGAAACAGATCATACTGTTACCATTGCGGAAGCAGATACTTCAATTTCTGATACGGCATCCTTTGCAAAGGTTGCGCTGAATATGCAGCTGAATGACGGTGAGAATCATGGAGCTCTCTGCTTTGCAGACATCACAGATTCGAAAAAGCAAACTCTTCTTTCTGGTATAATCAATGTTGAAAATAAGATTGAGTTAACAGGAACAGGTCTTCTTGGGCTTATGCGTGACGGTGGCAATGGAAAATATCTTAAGCATGACAATAATACTTTTGAGAATTCTCCGGATTTTTTCAGCGGTAAAATCAAAGGCAGTAATAACGCTGAAATTGTACTCAATGTAGGTGAGTCTTATGGTGTTGATTCTGCTGATAGTGAAACAGTTTCTGCAACTGGCGGACATATTTATCTTTCAAAAAACTACGGACATGATGCTCAGGGATTGATTTCCTTTGGAAAAGGTGCGACCATTGAAGATCTTACAATAAGTGGATCAATGTCAGTAGAGAAAACAAGTGATACAACTTATAATCATCTGTATATGGCAGCAGCAATGGGCGTAATGACTAATGGTGCATCACTTAATAATGTAAATATTACTACTGAAATAACTTCTAATAAAGACGTTAACTCAAAATACTATATCGGCGGCGTATCGGGTGTTTTTGACGGAAAAGATACCTCGGAATATTCACTTTCAATAATAGACAGTCAGATCAAGCCTAATATTACTCTGACAGGAGATGTTGCCTCATATCATGATTTTAACAATAAAAATATATATGCAGGCGGTGTTCTTGGACTGCTTAAGGGTGCTGAAACAACAAAATACAATGTGACAATAAAAGGCACTGAAATCTCACCAATTATTAAGCTGGGAGATGATGTTGGTAATGTAACCGATTCCTTTATCGGCGGTATGATCGGATATGTGCGAAAGAACACAACAAATGAGCGTGAGATTTCTTTAAATACCGTAACTATGAATGGTGCTGTCGTCGAGCAGATATGCCAGTATTCCGGCGGTTTGTTAGGCGCATTCTGGGACAGAACACAAGTTACTATAGATGGACTTACAATTACCGGTTCAAAAGTTGAAAATAAACGAACCAGTGATAATAATAATCTAAGTGGTTTGGTATATCGTGCAACGGGTAAATGGGATATTAATGAATTAAACATTTCAAATACTGATTTTTCTGCAACAAACAACGCACATATTAACTTTGGTTTGATTGTCAATGAAGCCTATAATGGTAATGACGGTCTGTATCTCAATCTGAAAAACAGCGGCTATTCACTGACAGATGTTACTATTCCCACTTTGACAAAAGACGGCTATTATGCCGATGAGATCGCAGCAAAAACGGCAAGCAGCGAGGGCAATGTCGTTTCCGGCGGCAACGGTACTGGTATCATCAATATCAATATGAATACCGCAGACGGCTCAGATACGAAAATCACGGATACTGGTACATACCAGAATCGGGTAATCAAAGATAAACTGATTGCCAACCAGAACGCAAGATATTACTACAATCTTGATGTAATAAAGGCAAAGGAAACTCCGACAGACGGTGAGAAATTCCTCATGTGGAGTATATATAACAACTATGCTTCAAGTAATATTCAGAATTATGGTGTGTTAACAAATGTCACGAATAATGATGTTACATCATTAAAAGATATAGACCTGACGGGATTATCATATTATCCTGTGAATGCAGGCAGTGTAACTTTCGGTACTGCAGAAATTAAACTTGGATTCAATGAAATTAAATCATGGGAATCTGATAATACTAATAATACAGACAACTGGGCAAGATATCCTGATACTACCGGTGACATGAATAAAACAATTGATACTGAACGACGCAACCAACATTACCTCATGCACAACGGACTATTTAATAATGTAACCGGAACATTAAAAGCTAATGGCAGAGTTACATTTTCAGGAGATTTTGGCGGAGTAGGCAATGCTGGAATGCTTGTAGGCAATGAACTGACAGGAAACATTGATCTTACGAAGGGCGTAACTCTCAAAGAAGTTAAGCCGTCTGTTCCAGACTCACCAATGCTTGTAAATTACATAAATGGTACTGCCGCTGACATAAGTCCTCAGTTTCTGCTAAGCGGTCTTCGTCTGGAGGGTTATTCTGCTGAAAATACAAGTACTGTTGCATCTGCATTGATAAATAAAGCTGAAGGTACAAACATGAAGCTTATTTTTTCAGATATTAAGCTTGATGCACGTAACGGCGATACTATTTCAGACTTAAACTGGACAGATGCTGCTGCACAAGCTATGAATGAAGCCTATGGCACATCACGCTCAATTTTCAGTAAAGCAACGCTCTTTAAATCACTCAAATCAAATAGTACAGATACAATAGAATATTATTACACCTGGGACGAGGACTGGGGCAAGGATGAAGGAGAAACTGCTCCTCGAAGAAATGTCACCTATGGTAAAGAGGTTAATTTTAATCCTTATACTGGCTTCTACAAGGATGAAGATGAACAAGAAAAGAGCGGTGAACGCCGCTATTCTGGCACAAAGCGAACCTTTACCAATCCGACAGACGGCTCTGATACAGAGTTTGATTTTGGCAACGGATTTCTTCCTTATGTAAGCATCAATAATATAGATGCAACCTATAACATTTCGGAAGTAAAGGTCAACTTCGTCAGCAGTGGTCTGACTGAGGGCTGCGGAACTTATAATGACCCGTATATCATCACCTCCGCAAAGCAGCTGACAAAGGTAGCATACTATATCAACAGCGTAAACGCTGTGTTGGATACCATTCGCCTGCCCAATCAGCTGAATGCAACCTGGCATGATGCTGAAAACGGAGATTCGATCTATAAAAAGAATGATTCAACCAGCAGTTATGATTCGGAAGATGGAGAAACAAATGGAATTACAACATGGACTTATTCAGCAGCACGTGAATATCTTGCCGGAGCATACTATGTCATTGCGGATGATATGACACTTGGAAGTGATTTCCCGGGTATTGGCAAAGGTGGCGCCAGTGAAAACGGCAAGACCGTGTTCCATGGTGTGATTGTAGGTGAAAAGAAGAGTGATGGCACTTACCCAACTATCACGAATTATTCTGTGAATTCGTTTATCTACATCAGCAATGGTTCTGTTGTCAAAAATCTGAATTTTATTGTGGATAGTAAAACAGGAACCGAAAGCCCAATTACGATTAATCAGAGTTCTAACCAAGGTAATGCTCTGTACGGCTACATGGGAACTACGGCATCAGAAGCAAGATATTACGGCGGTGTGTTCGGCGAGATTATGGGCGGCGATAATATCATTGATAATGTAAGCGTGACATTTACCGATAACAGACCTATACTTTTAAGAGATGGTCAGCGTCACCTGATTGCCCTGGGCGGATTTGCAGGTGCCATTGTCAATGGCGGACTAATATTCCGTGGTAAAAACAGTGTTACAGGATTAAAAGTATATTCTCGTAGTAATGCTACTCAAACAACGATTAGTGAAAATGAAAAAGTTCTGGATATTGAGTCTGGTCTTGGCAAAGATGTTTATAAGCAACTCTACGTCAACCCCTACGTTGGCAGAGTCATCAACGGTTATGCAGTAAATGAGGGCAGCTCCGTTCTCAATAACACTGATAAGCACTATACCATTGACAAGATAACACCACCAAACGAAGAAGATAAGCTTGATGTGGATTATGATAATAGCAAAATCGACATACCAAATGCACAGGCATTGTTTGTAATGTCACTTATTACCCAGTCTACAGCAGGCACCGCTGTTTCTCAAGACGGTGACTACGGCGTTTCTCAGTCATATGGAATTAATACCAAGGTGTTCTGCGGTTCTAACCATCTGGGTGATTATTCCCAGGTGGGGCTGAAGAATGAGGCTAATGCCATATATACTGACAAAGCTGACCTCTCCGATTATAGCAGCAACGCTTTCAAAGACGTTGCCGTTGCACTTGATGAAACGAGAAAGACGGCTGTTCCCTATATCATCTATGCCTATACCAAGGCGGATTCTGATGGTAATTATCCGGCGAGGACGATTACGACAACTGGTTATGCGAAAAGCGGTGCAAGTGTTGCTACGATTCAGTCAGAAAATAAATTCTGGGACATCACTTTGAAAGAAAATGGTGATTTTAAAGACTTTGGCAAATATACCAGTTTTAGAGGCATTGGCAGTGTCGGCTTGAGAAGTAAAGGAGTAAAGGATAATAACAAGGGCGACAGAGATAAGTATAATAAATATAATATGAAAGTGAATTCTTTTGATGGAAACGGCAATACAATTTGTCTGTCTATTAAAATGACACGGTATCAGAGAGAGCACGAAAACTATTTTTATAAATTAAATATCAGTGAAAATACAAAATTTACCGCCAAATGGCCAAGTAGCTATGGAATAGACACTTATACAGAGTCTTTGTTAGGTCTTGGGCTTTTTGATATGACCTGGACGAAGGATGAAAATAGTTATTACAAAAACTTTACTTTGACAGGGTATGTTAAAGATGTTTGCTATAAAAGTGACGGCACAGGAGTAACTGGAACAAATGCTCAGACCCAGTTATATGCTGTTGGCGGCGTTGTCGGACAGGGATATTACGGATTTTATCAAAATTTTGATAATATTTATTTTGATGGCCTGGAAATTGATGGAAGCTATGCTTGCGGCGGACTGATTGGAATGAATAGTGATATCTCTGGAAAGGATATGAGGATTCAGAAGTGCAATTCCGTTGGTCAGGGCATCTCCGTAACAGGTGGATACTTTGGAATAGATGACAATCCAAGAATTGGAATCGGTAGCCTGGTTGGGATGTCAATCGGAACAACCGTTCATATTGACGGTGCTGACCCAGAACATAATATTGAAAAATCTGATATGTATATTTCCAAAGTATCAACTTATTATACCGGAGAAGACAACAGATGTGTGGTTGGAGGTCTGATAGGCTATACCGGACAGGGTGCAGAAATTAAAAACGTGAATATTGTTGCCATGAACGATGGTTCAGTGATTGGTGCGGACAATGTAGCGATTGTTGGTGGAATTCTTGGATTTACACAGAGACATGACACTCGTGACAGTAGCCTTGTTTTTGAAAACTGTTCAATCACAAATATCAGTGTAAAAGCAAGGCGATGTGCAGGCGGTCTTTTTGGAAGAAGCTGGTATAACGACTGGGGGCCGACGAGCCTTGAGGTCACGAACTGCTCTGTGATCGGAAACGGAACTACCTCAGTGATCTCAGCAAATGGAACCACCATAAATGATGCTTATGATATTGTTGGAGGACTGCTGGGACAGGTAAATACAAAGAATGGAAATCAGACGATAGATGGGTGTACCGTAAGCGGATATACCATTAAAGGATGCAATGTCGGAGGTCTGATAGGTCATGTACGATATCAGGGCAGTGGTGATGGTACTAATGGAAGTGGTACTGTACCTTGCATTATTCGTAATACAGTTGTTTCTGATTGCAACATTCAGGGTAAAAATTATTATGGCGGTTTAGTAGGAGAAAACAGAATATATATCTCAGGATATAACATCAGCACCAATAATGTTATTTTTAAGGATTGGGAGGGAAATGGCAAAACAGACAAAGCCGGTGCATTTGTTGGAAAAAATTTTAACACTTCTCGTCAAGTAAATCTGGTTGCAGTTGCAAAATATGCAGACAGAGATAAAATTAGTAAAGTTCCCACAAGTGATATTAAAACAAATCCTGGAAGTCCGTTTATCGTCTATGCCGACTACACAGCACAAAGCCTAATCAGCAGCAAAAACACTGAAAATATTTCTTCGTTTGGCAATGATAACAACATCGATGATCAGAAGAAAGCACCTTATCTGACCATAAATCCGTCAAGCGCAATGGGTAATGGTGCGTATATCTCTGGTGATGGTGCATATCAGCTTTCAGAAAGTCTTGCAGGATATGAAGATTACACATCAGGGAAATCCGCAGCAGCAAGAATCTATGCAGATTATGCGGCGGAAACCAAACCAAACCGGGCATATGCAGTGTCAATGACGAGTCCGATCAGTAATATTACTGATCCTGTCAGCTTAGAGACCTTCTTTCAACAGAATGCAGCTTCCGGCGAATTCAAGGTTTCTACATGGAATACCGAAATGGGAGCAAGAGAAGGTGTGGATGATTTCACGCTCCTTGTGATCAATGATGCCAATGATCCTGAAAACACAACGAATCTCATTGATAACTACATACGTCTGATGACCAACACAGATACCCACTATATGGCGGATAGTTCAGGAAAATATAATGTCGAAGTGACACCGTGCAGATATAATTCCGAAACGCATCAGTTTGAGCTGCATAGTGAAATCGACTCAGGTCTGACCCAAGTCGGAAAAGCGAATGCACTTAACAGCACAGATGGAAAATTTTATCAAAACGGTTACTATCAAATGAATCTGGAAAATGCCGACTCGAAGTATGATGACCAGTTTACGCTGATCGATGTGCAGTATTACGACCCGACAAATACGAATAAAATTGCCTACCATCTATATGTTCCTGTTCTGACAAAGAAAACCGTGAATATTGAATTTATGGCAGCAAGTATCTCCGGTTCTGACTACAAAGCAATGGATTACATCAATAAGATCGAAAGTGAAATCAATGCCGGAAAAAATGCAAATGATCCGACGATTTTGGTAGACAGTATGGACGTCTGGACAACAACCTATATCCGATTCAAATATCCTGTTGATCAGGTGAATGAACTGCTGAGATTAGGATCTGATCTGAAATGGAATCATGACAAACAGGTCAGCATCGTCTGGACAAGAGAGAATAATATTCCGGATGATACAAAGATGGTACTCATCGACCCCAATCAGAATAAGGATAAGGCGTACTATTCGACAGCCGGTCATTTCTCGCTTGTTAATATGACAAGAGTGGTGGATTTTTCAGAGTTTACGGAACGTTCAAACGGCACCGGTGCACAATTCCATGAACAGACTTTACACGAACTTCTTTATGACAAGGTAACCGTGCAGACCAATTCTGACAATAAGGGCGCCTATAATGAAGTTACAAGTAAAACAGCAACTTCGCTGACATTTCATATTAACGGCACAGAGCGGTATTTTGAGTTTGCCGGCAGCAGCGGCAGTATAGATCTGGTTGTGGAGGAGCCATTGTGCGAAGATTACTATCTTAGTCTGTATGTTCCAAAAACCTCTGGTCAGGCAGATGTGGTACAAATCCAACCCTCTGGTATGCTTGGAACCGTCAGCGAAAACGGAACTGAGGCATCCGGTAATGTGATTCGTGCAACTGTTACCAGTAAGCTGAATGCGGCGCTGATTATCGGTGATTTCTATGAGCATAACGTCACAAGCTTCAGCGTGACTTCAAATCAGAATAGCAACATCATCACAGAGGCGAATAAAACTCTGACGGCTACCACAGTTGCAAGCATAAATCTGATTGATAACGATGCCCATACACAAGCACCTTATTTTGCAACAACGCTCAGTGACAGTTCAATCAATCTGTATCATTCCTTCAATTTGCAAATGATATGTCATAATACACTGACAACACAAACAGATATCATTAAAGGAATTGAGAAAAATAACATTACAGCCACCTATTCTATTAACAACGGTGCGGAACAGTCAATCAGCGGCGATGATATCATACGAGAAACCAGCTATATCCAATGCACAACCGGAGATATCAAAGCAGCCTTGATTAATAAAAACAATAACTATACAGTGACTATCACTGGTACAGCTATTATGGAATTTTCCAATTTTAGTGATGAATTCCCATCTAACCCCAGTGATATCGACGGTATCGGTGTACAAGGAGCGGTGCGTTCTAATATTGCTTATCAGCAGAATAATCTGCCGTATTCTAAAATGTATGCGAAGTACGATCCAGTCAGACCATTCTTCTACACCAAGGATGATAATAGCGCACAGTTCTCATTTGATGTACTTGATGAGCTTGATGAAGAGGATATCGGTACAAACACAAAGAATAACAGCAGACTGGGTGTCAATGATTACTTCACATACAATAATGTGATACATGGCAAGTCCGTTTATAATGCAATTGATATCAAGGACTACACGAACTCAACGTCGATCGAGTATACATTGGAGCTGTTCCGAAAAACGACCACAAACGGTGAGACGGAATATAAACAGGTCAACATTTCTGACTATATTATAGATGTAAAACTGCTGGATTCCGATATTCCCTCTGAAGAAAACAATCTCACTGAACGTGTGGAAGAAGTGACATGGACGGATGCAGACGGAAATGATGTCTCTGTCAATCGGTATGTATATACAAGAGATCTTGATCTTGATGGTATTGACAAGGATGCAGTCTTTTTTACAGACTTCACCTGCAATGTTCTGAAAGATGAAGCCTTTACAAAGAAGGAATATGCAAACTATAAGATACAATTAACAGTTCATCTGAATGGCTCATCCAATAATGAGAGAACTTCTTATATCATTTACACGAATGCCAAAATTGATCCTTCTATGATTGAAGAGGTATCTTAAAACGAATAGGCTTGATGAGGTTTTAACCCTCATCAAGCCTATTTTATTATGGACACCTTTAAAAAACTATGACGTTCGTCAAAATGCCCAATGAACACCGTCTTCGTCGTTGCAAAACCTTGCCAGACACAAAGTATGCCTGCGGTTTTGCGCCTAGAATCCGGCGTCCCTTGTGCACTTTGCCGAATCGCCCTAGGTTTTTAGAGGTGCCCTTATATTATACGATTTCCTTATCATTCTGTTGAAGAAGTAGCCAGATAGCATTCTGTCGATCAAGGCGCAGTTCCTCCGCAACAGTCTTGCTTCGGCTGTCTCGATAGGTGCGGCTCAGATAGATGACTCTCAGATTCCAATACTGCTCCTGACGGCACAGCGGCTTACCAAACTGATACTTCCTCTGCATTATATCTGCAACAAGAGAAGGATCGGGCAGCCCCTTTTCAATAACAGGTGTCGGAGCCCATCTATTTTGTCATCCAGAAGTGAACATATTTTGTCAGGGATAGTCACTGTAATTTGTCAGGGTATGTGGAAAACAAACTGACGCCCCCGACTCTAACAGTATTTCACCAGTTTAAATCGCTAAATCCACACCTAAAAAATAATTCCCGGTCACGCAACCGGGAATTTTTCATCTTTTATCACCAGAAACTCTGTAATATTCCTTCTTCTCATCATACATTCTCGTATCTGCAAGGTGCATGATGCCAAGAATACTGTCGGAATCTCCTGTATCTGCCTCACCTACTGAGATTGAAAGCCTGGTGCCTGTTGTGCAGATATGGCTTTCTGCCTCATCGTGAAGCATTTTCGGGAAATTCTGTTCCGTTTGTGTCTTTATTATGGCGGTAAATTCATCACCGCCTATTCTATAGCATTTGCCGTATGGTGCAATTACCTTTTTTAAACAATCTGCCGCTGACAGTATCATTTCATCACCTGCGGCATGACCGTATGTATCATTTTCACGTTTCAGACCATTTACGTCCATGCTTACTAATTTGAAATATTCCTGAGGTTTAACGCTCTGAATGTCCTTGTCGTAACTTGCACGGTTGTAAAGTCCTGTCATCTGGTCGCATTCAATGAGAAATTTGTTTCTGTGCATGAGGAGCATTCTCTCAATTTTTACTCTTGACAGATAGGAACTTAATGCAATGCTTACAAAGCTGAATGCGCAGATGTTATACATATTGAATCCAAGCACATCCATTGGCATAACAGGAATTGCGGCTATGAGGTATACTATGATTGCAATAAGAATTGTGCTTATGAATCTCAGCGGGATATCAGTAAAAACAATTGGCACTGCAACAAGCAGAATGATAAACGTAAGCGTCGGAGTATCGGGGTTATTCACAGATAAACCAATTCCGAAACCGTATAAAATGAAGATAAAAAGGTCTTCAAGGAGCATTATTTTGTCTGTTTTCAGAACAACCAGTGCCAGATGAATGAGGGTTGTAAGCACAAAGGCAGTAAGATATATGATTCTGTTCACATATCCTATTCCGGAAACAAAGGATACTGCACACAGACCTAAAAAGACAAATGAGCATAGTACCGTATACATTCTCAGGCACTTCTTGTTTTCTTCCTTGATGTTGCCGGCTATTTCTTTGTATTCTTCCGCTTCAATGCCGCCGTACAGCATCAGTTTTTTCATGTTTATCATATTACACCTCCGGGATGCAAATGTTTATAGAAATTACTGTTTTAATCTCTCTTGAAAATATCTCTTGTGTAAACCTTTTCTTTTACATCATCAAGACAGGCATCATAGCGATTTGCAATAATTGCCTGAGATATAGACTTGAATTCCTTTAAATCACCTATTACACGACTACCAAAAAATGTTGAACCTGCCGGCAGTGTGGGTTCATAGATAACAACGGTAGCGCCTTTTGCCTTAATACGCTTCATAACGCCTTGGATACTGCTCTGACGGAAGTTGTCAGAATTGGATTTCATAGTAAGACGATACACGCCCACAATAACTTGTTTTTCCTTACAACTGTCATATTCATTATTATTTCCGTAGCTGTAGTAACCGGCTTTTTCAAGCACACGGTCAGCTATAAAATCTTTACGTGTTCTGTTGGATTCTACAATAGCAGACATCATATTCTGCGGAACATTCTCAAAATTTGCAAGGAGCTGCTTTGTGTCCTTTGGCAGACAGTAACCGCCATAGCCAAAAGAAGGATTGTTGTAATGTGTACCGATTCTTGGGTCAAGGCAAACACCATTGATGATTTCCTGTGTGTTCAAACCCTTTGATTCTGCATAAGTATCAAGTTCGTTGAAGTAAGAAACACGAAGTGCAAGGTATGTATTTGCGAAAAGCTTTACTGCCTCTGCTTCGGTAAATCCCATGAATAGAGTATCAATGTTCTCCTTAATTGCACCCTGCTGGAGGAGTTTTGCAAAAATCTCTGCCTTTTCTCTTGAATCATCATCGCAGGAAACGATAATTCTTGACGGGAAGAGATTGTCATACAGTGCCTTGGATTCACGGAGGAATTCGGGACTGAATATGATGTTTTTGGTGTTGTACTTCTCTCTTACTGATGCGGTATAGCCTACAGGGATAGTTGACTTTATAATCATCAGTGCATCGGGATTTACTTTCAGAACAAGTTCAATTACAGCTTCAACAGCTGATGTATCGAAGAAATTCTTCTTACTGTCATAGTTTGTAGGTGCAGCAATGATTACAAAGTCAGCGTTCTTGTATGCTGATTCTCCGTCCAGAGTTGCTGTAAGGTCAAGTTCCTTTTCGGCAAGATACTTCTCAATGTAGTCGTCCTGAATGGGTGACTTTTTGTTGTTGATCATATCAACCTTTTCAGGAACAATGTCAACTGCAACAACGTGGTTGTGCTGTGCGAGAAGAGTTGCTAGGGAAAGACCTACATAGCCTGTACCTGCAACTGCGATGTTGTAGGACTTGTCAACGGTTGTGTGAGCGTCTGACATTTCATCACTCACAAACATATCTACTACTTCAAAGCCGAGTACTTCTCCCAATGTCTGCATCTGCTCCACTGTCGGAATATAGTCCTTGTTCTCTATACGACCGATCATTGCACGGTTGATGCCTGTAGCATCGGCAAGCTGTGCTTGGGTAAGTCCTTTTTCCTTTCGGAGAGTGTGGATTGTATCCACGAGTTTATCAATAGATAGCTTTTTCATTTTTATCCACTCCAACATTCTGTTTTAAACTGAATTTTTTTGATAGTGTAGTTTTATTATACTACTATTAAAATCAATTGTCAATGATATTGGAACGACTTTTTGGGATTCTGTTTTCAGCTGAATGGTACGAATACCGAACCAAACAACTGTTAAGGGTGTAATCGCTCGCTGTTTTATTGCTTGGTTCTTTAGTGAATCTATTGCTTTATGCATATCCGTGTATCCGCACACGATATATATACGCTCTGTACGGTTGATATCTCCTATCAGTTCTGGAACCCACCAGTCTGTGCTGCTACAGAGAGATTGTTCGTAATACTAATCTCTGACCAAACCCATGAAAATCTTCACCGCCATCCACTCGCTGCTCGTCGTCAAACGCCCTTGCCAGGCGACAGCCTGCCTGCGGACGTTTTCCTTGATCAGCGAATGCCTGTCGGCGAATCTTTTCATGGAACTGATCAGAGATTAGTATAACAAGCTGCAATACATCATGGACATCAAAATTGAGGAGCTGACCTCCCGGGATATTCAGGTGGCCATCAATATCGATGCTCAGCGGCTCAGTCACAAGTCCATCAAGTGTGCCTTTGGGTTCCTCCGGGCAGTTCTGAATGCAAACGATGTGACCATCAAAATGGGCAGCATTCGCCTGCCGAAAAAGGAGATCAGGGAGCGTAAGCTTCCCTCCGCAGACGTGATCTATTCCATTGTGAAGGGGACAAGCAGTGAACTCCCGGTGCTGCTTGCCATGTGGCTCTCTCTGCGTATCGGGGAAGTAGCGGGATTGCAGTTCCGTGACGTAGACCCGGTACAGATGCGGCTCTATGTGCGCCGTGAGATCGTCAAAATAGACAGCGGCTGGGCAGAGATCGACCACTGCAAAACTGCCAAGAGTATGCGGTATGTCAACCTGCCGGCGTACATTTATCAGCTGATGCAGGAAGTTCCGCACAAGAAGGAAACGGATCGCATCATCCCATTCACCCCCAACACCATCCGCAAGCGGTTCAAAAAGCTGGTACGGGAGAACGGGCTGGAGGACATCCGGTTTCACGACCTGCGGCATATCTTCGCCAGCACCACGGCAATGCTGCACATTTCAGAGAAGTACGCCATGGAAATGGGCGGCTGGAGCACGCCGGATGTGTACAAGAACGTGTATCAGGAGACTTTCGACAGCGAGCGCACGAAAGCGTACAGGGTGATCGATGACTATTTCAATGGTATTATTCAGAATCACTGAGCATATATTCCCAGGCAGAGAGAAAAGCCCGCACATGCAGGCTTTTCTTTTTTATTGGTGGTCTTTCATCTGCAAACGGCACATTGCTTACATCTATATATTTCCATATCAATTCTTTTCAAACTTTCTCCTTGGAACAACCACAAGTTTGATCACAAAAGAAAAAACCAGGAAAAATCCCTTGCAATATCTTCTCCTTCGTGATATAATATTCAAGTTGTCGTCTCATACAATAATTGACAAAAACTTGAAAAAGAAGGACGTATGTATGGAAAAACAAATCAGTAAAGAAAAACTGAAGCCAAAACTTTTTTCGGTCATGAAACATTACTCGAAAGAACAGTTTCTGAAAGATGTTATTTCTGGTGTAATTGTTGCGATCATTGCGCTGCCCCTATCCATTGCACTGGCATTGGCATCCGGCGTTCGCCCGGAACAGGGCCTGTATACTGCAATCATTGCCGGATTTGTTGTAGCATTTCTGGGTGGAAGTCGTGTACAGATTGCCGGTCCCACTGCTGCGTTTGCCACAATCGTTGCCGGGATCGTGGCAACTGAAGGAATGGACGGTCTGATTATCGCCACTGTCATGGCAGGTATTCTTCTGATACTCATGGGGCTATTCCGATTCGGCACATTGATCAAGTACATCCCGAACACCATTACCACTGGATTTACATTTGGCATCGCCATCACCATTGTCATTGGGCAATTAAAGGATTTTATGGGCTTGACCTTTGCCAAATCACCGGTAGAATCTATTGATAAAATGAAAGAAGTGATCCATAGCATCTCCACCTTCAACGTACAGGCTTTTGCTGTGGGAATGCTTGCTTTGGCAATTTTAATTTTCTGGCCGAAAAAGCTGAACAAAATCCCTGCTTCTTTTGTTTCTGTTATTGTATGTGCACTGGTGGTTCAGCTGGTCCATCTGAAAGTAAATACCGTTGGCGATTTATACACCATTTCATCGGCACTTCCCACACCCAGTATTCCACAGGTGAGTCTGGCACGGATTCAAGCACTGCTTCCCAATGCATTTACCATTGCGGTTCTGGCTGCAATTGAATCTCTGCTTTCCTGCGTGGTATCCGATGGCATGATCGGTTCTAAACATCGCTCCAACATGGAGATCATTGCACAAGGGGCAGGAAATATTGCTTCTGCTCTGTTTGGCGGAATTCCTGCAACTGGTGCCATTGCACGGACAGCCGCCAATATCAAAAATGGCGGCAGAACGCCCATTGCCGGCATGGTTCACTCCATTGTGATATTGTTGATTCTGGTTTTGCTCATGCCCTATGCTTCCATGATTCCTATGCCGACAATTGCAGCCATTCTGTTTGTCGTTGCCTATAATATGAGCGGATGGCGAACCATTGTGGATACCATCCGGACAGCGCCGAAAAGTGACGTTCTGATTTTGCTGGTAACGTTGATTTTAACGGTTGTCTTTGATCTGGTCGTTGCGATTGGTGTGGGACTTGTGCTGGCCTCCCTGCTGTTTATGAAGCAGATGGCAGATGTATCCGGTGTTCAGGATTGGGTCTATGTAGACGACGAAGATGATGATCCGGATCATATCGAACTGAAAAAAGTGCCGCAAAATACAAAGGTCTATGAGATCAACGGACCTATGTTTTTTGCAGCATCCGATAAATTTATGTATGTGATTTCTGACACGAATATTGATGTACTCTGTATTCGCATGAGAAATGTTCCTGCCATGGATGCCACAGGTGTCGAAACACTGAGAGAAATTGTCAATCGCTGTGAAAAGCACAATATTGCAGTGGTATTCTCCCACGTCAATGAGCAGCCCATGGCGGTTATGGAGAAAGCAGGGTTTGTAGAACGCATTGGCAAAGAAAATTTCTGTGACCATATTGATGCGGCTTTACAGCGCGCAGAATTTCTGGAACAGAAACGTTTGTCATAACAGTGCATCCAGAGCACCATGAATTGCATTGTAACCGTCAAATACACCGCGTCTTGAAAAAGAATGGAGCTGGACTATAATGGTCCAACTCCATAATCCGTATA
>NZ_CALDMP010000057.1 GCF_937915125.1 uncultured Ruminococcus sp.
AGCGACAGCTTTTTCGAGGCGGGGCGAACAAGACCGCCCCGCCTTGTGAAACCATCTCATCAAGTAAAATTCTGCAAACGTCCCGGTGGGACGTTTGCAGCAAAAACCGACCATAGATCAGTACTTACCACTACCAACAGTATAGCATGATTTTCGAAAAAAGTAAATACTGATTTTCATGGCAATGGGCAAAGAAAGGCGGCAAATGGGACGGTTTTGGAGAGGTATACAAAAAAACGCCTCTGCTTCCAGGGAAACATGAGCGTTTGAACAAAATTCACAAAAAGTGCTTGACAGGCAGGGAATGATGTTATATAATTATAAAATGTATCGTAATGTGAAAATATATTTTTCAGCAAAATAGTATACCACATTCCGCCCACGCCTGTCAAGAGGATTCTGAAATTTTGAAAAAAAGAAAGTTTCGCTCCGGCAGGCGGATTTTATGCCATGTCTGATAAAGAGTAAGGAGGTTTTTCGCCAATGGTGCATGTTACGCCAAAGCAGTGCGGGAAAAACGTTCGTATGAACTTCGGTAAGATCAACGAGGTTCTCGAAATGCCGAACCTGATCGAGGTACAGAAAAACTCGTACAACTGGTTCCGTGAAAAGGGTCTGAAAGAGGTTTTCCGTGACGTTTCTTCCATTACGGATTATAACGGCAATCTGGTTTTGAACTTTACGGACTATCGGATCGATGACACACCGAAATATTCCATTGCGGAGTGCAAGGAACGTGACGTCACATATGCGGCACCCCTTCGTGTGACTGCGACGCTCTGGAACAAGGAGACCGGTGAAGTAAAAGAAAGCGAAATCTTCATGGGCGACTTTCCGCTGATGACGGAGAGCGGCACGTTTGTCATCAATGGTGCGGAACGTGTTATCGTATCCCAGCTGGTTCGTTCCCCGGGCGTGTATTATGCATCGGAGAAGGACCGCACCGGTAAGGATCTGTTCAAGGCAACTGTCATTCCGAACCGGGGCGCATGGCTGGAATATGAAATGGATTCCAACGATGTGGTCTATGTCCGCATTGATAAAAACCGCAAGATCCCCATCACGACCTTTATCCGTGCCCTGGGTATCAGCAGCGACGAGGAAATTGTGGAGATGTTCGCTAACGACGAACGTCTGAACCAGACCATCCTACAAAAGGATGCCACCAAAAACACAGAGGATGCCCTCATTGATGTGTACAAGAAGCTCCGTCCGGGCGAGCCGCCTACGGTGGAAAGCTCTCTGACACACCTGAACAACCTCTTCTTCGATGCGAAGCGGTACGATCTGTGCCGGTTCGGTCGGTATAAATACAACAAGAAGCTGGGTATTGCCAGCCGTCTGTCAGGTCACGAGCTGTCCCGTCCGGTTATCGATGAGACCACCGGCGAGCTGCTCTTTGATGCAGGACAGACCCTGACCTTCGACCAGGCAACGCAGGTACAGGAGGCAGGCATCAAGGAAGCCTTCATCAAGGTTGAAACCAAGGAATATTATGTGACCGAATCCGGTGAGAATGAGATCCGCTTTGTGGAAAAGGAAATCAAGATCATCGGCAATGGCATGGTAGATATCAGCGGCTATGTGAACTTCGACTGCGAGGAACTGGGCATCAGCGAAAAGGTGCGCTATTCCGTGCTTCGTGAGATTCTGGATTCCTGCACGGAGGAAGAAGAACTCCGCATGGCGATCCGCAAGCGTGCAGACGAACTTGTACCCAAGCACATTATTCTAGACGATATCTATGCTACCATCAGCTATTTCCTGAACCTGTGTGACGGCGTGGGTAATGTGGACGATATCGACCACCTGGGCAACCGCCGTATCCGTTCTGTAGGCGAACTGCTCCAGAACCAGTTCCGCATTGGTTTTACCCGTATGGAACGTGTGATCCGGGAGCGCATGAATATTCAGGCGCAGGATATGGATGTTATCACACCTCAGGCGCTGGTCAACATTCGTCCGGTGACTTCGGCAATCAAGGAATTCTTTGGTTCTTCACCTCTGTCCCAGTTCATGGATCAGAATAACCCTCTGGCAGAACTGACCCACAAGCGACGTCTGTCGGCTCTGGGTCCCGGCGGTCTGTCTCGTGACCGTGCCGGATTCGAGGTACGTGACGTACACTACAGCCACTACGGCAGAATGTGCCCTATCGAGACGCCGGAAGGTCCGAACATCGGTCTGATCTCCTATCTGGCAACATTTGCACGCATCAACCAGTACGGCTTCATTGAAGCACCCTACCGGAAGGTAGACAAGGCAACAGGCTGTGTCACTGACGAAGTGGTCTATATGACTGCCGACATGGAGGATAACTACATTGTGGCACAGGCGAACGAACCGCTGACTGAGGATGGTCATTTTGCCAATGCCAAGGTAGCAGGCCGCTATCGGGATCAGATCCTGGAAATCGAAGCGGAAAAGGTCGATTTCATGGACGTTTCGCCGAAGATGGTAGTTTCTGTTGCGACTTCTATGATTCCGTTCCTGGAAAACGACGACGCAAACCGTGCCCTCATGGGCTCCAACATGCAGCGTCAGGCTGTGCCGCTGCTCAAGACGGAGCGCCCTTTTGTAGGAACCGGTATGGAATACAAGGCAGCCGTAGACTCCGGTGTCTGCATCGTGTCGGAATATGATGGTGTCATTGACTCCGTCTCCGCAGACGAAATTGTGCTGGTGGACGATGACCACAAGACACACAAGTATCACCTCCAGAAGTTCAAGCGTTCCAACCAGGCAACCTGCATCAACCAGCGTCCTATTGTTGACGCCGGCGAGCGTGTCCACAAGGGACAGGTTCTGGCAGACGGCCCGGCAACGGCTGACGGTGAAATTTCTCTGGGTAAGAACGCCCTCATCGGCTTCATGACCTGGGAAGGCTATAACTACGAGGATGCTGTTCTGCTGAACGAGCGTCTGGTGCGTGAGGATGTATTCACCTCCGTACACATTGAAGAATATGAGATCGAATGCCGTGATACCAAGCTGGGACCGGAAGAGATTACCCGGGATATCCCCAACGTGGGCGACGATGCACTGAAGGATCTGGACGAAAACGGTATTATCCGCATCGGTGCAGAAGTACACGCCGGTGATATTCTGGTCGGCAAGGTTACCCCGAAGGGTGAAACAGAACTGACCGCAGAAGAACGGCTACTCCGTGCCATCTTCGGTGAAAAGGCACGTGAAGTCCGTGATAACTCTCTGAAGGTACCCCACGGCGAAGCTGGTATTATTGTAGATGTGAAGATCTTTACCCGTGAAAACTGCGATGAACTGTCTCCGGGCGTCAACATGCTGGTGCGCTGCTATATTGCACAGAAGCGTAAGATCTCCATCGGTGACAAGATGGCAGGCCGTCACGGTAACAAGGGTGTCGTTTCGAGAATCCTGCCGGAAGAGGATATGCCTTTCCTGCCGGACGGCACACCGCTGGATATCGTACTGAACCCCTTGGGCGTACCGTCTCGTATGAACATCGGACAGGTACTGGAAGTGCACCTGGGTATGGCTGCAAAGGCACTGGGCTGGCACATTATGACGCCGGTATTCGACGGCGCACACGAAGATGATATCCGTGCCTGCTTCCGTGAGGCAAACGAGCAGAATGCACCGCACCGTGATGATCCCTTTGAGCTGAAACCCATGGATAAGGTCATCAACCCCAAGGCACTGGAAATGTGTGAGGACGGCAAGTTCACCCTGTATGATGGCCGTACCGGTGAAAAGTTCGACAACCGTGTTACTGTCGGCTATATGTATTATCTCAAGCTCCACCATCTGGTAGATGATAAGATCCACGCACGTTCTGTCGGTCCATATGCGCTGGTAACACAGCAGCCTCTGGGCGGTAAGGCACAGTTCGGCGGACAGCGTTTCGGTGAGATGGAAGTATGGGCGCTGGAGGCCTACGGCGCAGCTTATACCCTCCAGGAGATCCTGACCGTTAAGTCTGACGATACTGTGGGTCGTGTGAATACCTACGAGGCAATCGTCAAGGGTCAGAATGTTCCGAAGCCGGGTCTGCCGGAGTCCTTCAAGGTATTGATCAAGGAGATGCAGTCTCTGGGTCTGGACGTCAAGGCACTCGACAGCAATCAGGAAGAAATCGACCTCAAGTCCAATTTTGACGAAGATGATGCTATCATTCCGCAGCCGGTCAGCTTCGCAGATGATGCAGAAGAAACCATGCTGTATGATGAAGTGGATAAGGATATGGAAGATGCCGGACTGTCCTTCGAGGACGCCGACCTGGATGAAGATGATTTCCTGGGCGGCGATGCAGATCACGATGCAGAGGATGACGATGCACTCTTTGATCTGGGCATGGACGACGGTGACGATGATTTGCTCTGATCGTCAGTATCCGTAAAAAAATACACAGGCGGTACGCCGTCTGTTTCCTCATAGATCGTAGTAGGAGGTAACGGTTTGGAATTTAAAAATTTTGAATCCATCAAGATCTGTCTCGCCTCTCCGGAGCGTATCCGGGAGTGGTCTTATGGTGCTGTAGAACGTCCGGAGACAATCAATTACCGTACACAGAAGCCGGAACGTGACGGTCTGTACTGCGAACGCATTTTCGGACCGACCAAGGACTGGGAGTGCCACTGCGGAAAGTTCAAGAAGATCCGCTTCAAGGGCAAGGTCTGCGACCGCTGCGGCGTAGAAGTTACCCGTGCAAAAGTGCGCCGGGAACGGATGGGTCACATCGAACTGGCTGCACCGGTTTCCCACATCTGGTACTTCAAGGGCACACCGTCTCGTATCGGTCAGATGCTGGAAATTTCCCAGAAGCGTCTGGAAGAAGTACTCTATTTCACCAAGTTTATTGTACTGGATCCGGGGCCCACAGACCTGGTGCCGAAGCAGCTGCTCACAGAAAAGGAATATATCGCATACCGGGAAAAGTACGGCGATGAATTCGTGGCAGAAATGGGCGCTGAGGCAATCCAGAAGCTGCTGAAAGCCATTGATCTGGATGAACTGGCAGCAGAACTGAAAACCGAACTGGCTGGACTTTCTTCCGGTCAGAAGCGTGTGAAGCTGCTGAAGCGTCTGGAGATCGTAGAGGCATTCCGTCAGTCGGGCAACCGTCCGGAGTGGATGATCCTGGATGTGGTTCCGGTAATTCCGCCGGATCTGCGCCCTATGGTCATGCTGGACGGCGGACGTTATGCAACGTCTGACCTGAACGATCTGTATCGCCGAGTGATCAACCGAAACAATCGTCTGAAGCGGATGCTGGAACTGGATGCACCGGACATCATCGTCCGCAATGAGAAGCGTATGCTCCAGGAAGCCGTAGACGCCCTCATCGACAACGGCCGTCACGGCAGACCGGTCACCGGACCCAACAACCGTCCGCTGAAATCCCTGTCGGATATGCTGAAAGGTAAGCAGGGACGTTTCCGTCAGAACCTGTTGGGTAAGCGTGTTGACTATTCCGGCCGTTCCGTTATCGTTGTAGGTCCGGAACTGAAAATGTATCAGTGCGGTTTGCCGAAGGAAATGGCACTGGAACTGTTCAAGCCCTTCGTGCTCAAGCGTCTGGTGGATACCAAGGTTATTGCCAATATCAAGAGCGCCCGGAAAATGGTGGATCGTGCATCTCCTGAGGTATGGGATGCTCTGGAAAATGTTATCCACGACCATCCGGTACTCCTGAACCGTGCGCCTACCCTGCACCGTCTGGGTATCCAGGCATTTGAACCGGTGCTGGTAGAAGGTCGTGCTCTGAAACTGCACCCGCTGGTTTGTTCGGCGTTCAATGCTGACTTCGACGGGGACCAGATGGCAGTGCATCTGCCCTTGTCCGCTGAGGCACAGGCTGAGGCACGTTTCCTCATGCTGGCTGCCAACAACCTGCTGAAGCCTTCGGACGGACGTCCGGTTGCTGTTCCGACACAGGATATGGTACTGGGTTCCTACTACCTGACCATGGAAAAGGACGGCGAAAAGGGCGAAGGCAAGGTGTTCCGGGATGTAAACGAAGCACTCATGGCATATCAGGAGGGAGATGTTTCCATTCACGCCAAGATCAAGGTGCGTATCACCAAGGATATCGGCGAAAAGCGTGTTTCTAAGATCATCGACTGCACGGTCGGTCGACTGATCTTCAACGAAAATATTCCTCAGAATCTGGGCTATGTGGATCGTACCAATTCTGACAAGCAGTTCGACCTGGAAATTGCATTCCTGGTAGGTAAGAAGCAGCTGGGTGAGATCATTGACCGCTGCATCAAGATCCACGGTACAACAACAACCTCCGAAGTACTTGACAAGATCAAGGCGACCGGCTTTAAATACTCTACAAAGGCAGCACTGACGGTTGCCGTTTGTGACGCAGAGATTCCGAAGGAAAAATGGAATATTGTACACGATGCGGAAGCAAGGATTGATGAGATCAATACCCAGTATGAATATGGCTATCTTTCTGCAGTGGAGAAATCTGCTCAATTCATTAAGATCTGGAATAAGGCAACAGAGGATGTTACGGATGCCCTGATGAACGGTCTGGATCGGTACAACCCGATCTTCATGATGGCAGACTCCGGTGCCCGTGGTAGTAAGGCGCAGATTCGTCAGCTGGCGGGCATGCGTGGTCTGATTGCCAATACTTCCGGTGCGACTATCGAAATGCCGATTCGTGCAAATTATCGTGAGGGTCTGAATATTCTGGAATACTTCATTTCTTCCCGTGGTGCCCGTAAAGGTCTGGCGGATACAGCGCTGCGTACAGCGGACTCTGGTTATCTGACACGTCGTCTGGTTGACGTTTCTCAGGAAGTCATCATCCGCGAAGATGACTGCGGTGCAACGGATGGTCTGGAAATTTATGAGATTCGCAGCGGCAGCAATGAACTGATTGAAAAGCTGGCTGAACGTCTGGTAGGCAGATTCCTGGTAGAGGATCTGCGGGATCCGCAGACCGGCGAGCTGGTTATCTCCAAAAACAAGATGCTCACAGAAGCAGACGCACAGAAGGTGTTGGACTGCGGCGTAGAGCGTATCAAGATCCGTTCGGTACTCATGTGCCGTGCAAAGCAGGGTGTCTGCGCAAAGTGCTACGGTGCGAACCTGGCAAACGGCAATCTGGTTTCCGTCGGCGAGGCGGTTGGTATTATTGCTGCCCAGTCCATTGGTGAGCCGGGTACCCAGCTGACCATGCGTACGTTCCATACGGGCGGTGTCGCAGGCGGCGGTGGTGATGGTGATATCACACAGGGTCTGCCCCGTGTCGAGGAACTGTTCGAGAGCCGTCACCCGAAGAATGCATCTGTTCTGTCTCGCATCGACGGCGTGGTGCATATCGAAGAAATCAAGACTTCCCGCACCATTATTGTTACAAACGAGGAGACCGGCGAGTCTGAGTCCTATCCCATTCACTATAACTTCAAGATCCGTGTACGAGAAGGTGAGTATATCACAAAGGGTACTCGCATGACTGAGGGTAATGTATTCCCGGGCGATATTCTGAGCATCCTGGGCGTACAGGCTGTACAGGATTATATCATCAGCGAAGTACAGAAGGTATATCGTCTCCAGGGTGTAGATATCAACGACAAGCACATCGAAGTTATTGTTCGTCAGATGCTGCGTAAGGTAAAGGTAGACGATCCGGGCAGCAGCTATCTGCTGCCGGGCACCATGGTTAGCCGCAGCAAGATCATGGAGATCAACGATGAACTCCAGGCACGCATGGATGCAGGGGAGACTGAGGTTGCACTGGTTACTGTTGAGCCGATGCTCCAGGGTATCACAAAGGCAGCGTCCAGCTCTGACAGCTTCCTGTCAGCGGCATCCTTCCAGGAGACCACAAAGGCACTGACCGATGCGGCAATCCGCGGCAAGAGCGACTATCTGTACGGTCTGAAGGAAAACGTGCTCATTGGTAAGCTGATCCCAGCTGGTACTGGTATGGATGTTTACAACAATGTCAAGGTTGTGAAGAACGAGTCCTATCTAGAGCACAACACGGCAAT
Source organism: uncultured Ruminococcus sp. (assembly GCF_937915125.1). Classification (GTDB taxonomy): domain Bacteria; phylum Bacillota; class Clostridia; order Oscillospirales; family Ruminococcaceae; genus Ruminococcus_C. The sequence goes on from NZ_CALDMP010000057.1 coordinate 7,992, forward strand.
GCCGTCCACATCCCTCCCCACTTCTCTGGGTTGATGCCATGGAAAAACGCTGGAAAAAATGGCTTGTGTGTGTCCTGAGTGCACTGCTGCTCTGGGGAGTGCCCGTGGAAAACGGGGTCTCTGCGGCGGAAACTGCACCGGCACAGACGGCTGTGACAACAGAGGCACAGACAGAGGAAGAACCGTCTAAAACGGTGAAGATCATCGGATTTCTGGCAATTTTCACAGTTGCCTGCGGCGTGACCGCCTATGTGGTGATGCGTCCCAGCCTGAAAAAGCTGAAAGACGCAAAACAGCAGGCGGCGCAGACGGAATCGGGTGATTCAAAAACAGAATAAATGCAAACAGGGCTTGCTGCATGGTTGAAGTGCAGTAAGCCCTGTTTTGGTATGTATGAAGGTCACCTCTAAAAAACCGCTCTCCCGTCATCTGCGGCGCATCTTTACGCCATCTTCTCTTGCGAAAAAACTTGAAATACATCGAGTATTCCTACATTTTTCCGCAAGGGAATCTATCGCAAATCTGCACCACATCTGACGGATTCGGGGGTTTTAGAGATGCCCATAAGAATGGCAACTGAACTGTATCTTGCTTAGTGCTCCATCAGCAACCGCTCATTACAGAATTCGCATTCCAGTAGGGAATCACCGATGGGGATGAAACTCTTAGGCAGGTATGTCTCGGTGCAGGTGATACAATTGGGATTTTTGCAGGCGGCACCCGGTACGGTCTTGCCGTGGAGCAGTGTGGTGTGGGTGTCCAGATTCAGCATGGTGATGATCAGCGCCATGCGCACATACATGCCATAGCGTGCCTGCTTGAAGTACATGGCACGAGGATCGTCGTCCAGTGCCACTTCGATCTCATCCACACGGGGCAGGGGATGGAGGACAATGAGATCCTTCTTTGCCGCTTGCATTTTCTTGGTGGTGAGGATGTAGGTGTCCTTCTGCGCCAGATATTCTTCCCGGCTGGCGAAACGCTCCTGCTGAATCCGTGTCATGTACAGTACGTCCAGCTGGGGCAGTGCCTCTTCCAGAGAAGAGATCTCCTCGAATTCGCAGTTGCTGGCGTTCAGGATATCCTTGACATAGGACGGCAGTCCCAGCTCCGGAGTGGAGATGAGGATAAACCGATTCCCCGGGAAACAGGACATGGCTTTCAGCAGAGAGTGTACTGTTCTGCCGTTAATGAGGTCGCCGCAAAGACCGATGGTCAAATGGTCGAGGCGTCCCTTTTCGCACTGAAGTGTCAGCAGATCTGTGAGGGTCTGGGTGGGGTGGAGGTGACCGCTGTCACCAGCGTTGATGACCGGACAGTCTGCGGAAAGCGCTGCTGCCTTTGCTGCACCGGCAACGGGGTGACGCATCACCAGAATATCCGCATAACCACTGACGATTTTCGTGGTGTCCTTCAGTGTCTCGCCCTTGGAGACAGAGGAATTTGCCGGATTGTCAAAGCCGATGAGTCTGCCGCCGAGACGCAGCATGGCGGTCTGGAAGGACATTTGTGTCCGGGTGGACGGCTCGTAGAACAGGGTCGCCATGATCTTGTTGCTGCATGCGCCGGCGTAGATCTCCGGGTGTTCTTTGATCTGTTCCCCCAGGTCTACTACCTGTTTCCACCAGGAAACCGGGTAATCATTCAGGTCGATCAGATGCGGATAAGGTGAAATCATAATATGATACCTCCATGTGAAATTTGGATGGATAAGAGCCCGAAGAAAACCGCCTCGATTGCTCGAAGCGGTTTCTCCAATGGTTTTTGCATGTAAAACCACAACGTACTTTCGTTTCACATTATAGCACATTTCCGGTGGTTTGTAAAGTGTTTTGTCGTTTTTTCTGGGATTTTTCATGATCCGGCAGGAGCAAGCCCCCTACCATGTACTTCTGATATCCGGAGCAAGGCGTTATAAGATATTGCTGCCGTTGATATACATCTTGAACTTCCGGTCAAAGAACAGCGCAGCACGTTTGGACAGAAGCATACGTTCCATGAAGATCTCGAAATATTCCAGCACGGAAGAAATTTCCGTGTCAATTTTCAGATCCAGCACAATGGATTTCAGGTCGTCGCTGAAATGGAGATTGGAATATTCCACGGCGTAATTGACACGGTCGTGGATATCAAAGGTCATGAAATCCGTATTTCGGACACGGCTCCGGCGTACATCGGTTTTATCGGCGATGATCAGCGCAGCAGAAATGGCATCCACCGGCTGTGCCGTACCCTCATCGTGGTTGCCGATAGCGGAGATAATGGAACAGATCTCATCTACAGGCATTTCCAGTCGATCCAGCAGACGGAATGCCATGACAGCACCGCTCTGGGCGTGGTCTGTGCGGTTGATAACATTGCCGATATCGTGGAGAAAACCGGAGATTTTTGCCAGTTCGATCTCTCTTGCCGGATATTCCAGCGTTTCCAGAATCATGGCAGCAGTGTGAGCTGCTTTTTCGACATGGGCAAAGGAATGCTCGGTATAGCCGATGGCAGCCAGCGCCATGTCGGCACGGCGGATATATTCCCGGATATCGGGATTTTGTCGGATATAGGCATAGGTGACGTGGCTTGACATGGGGTCTCCTTTTCAGCGCTTACGCTTCACAATTTTCCGGGAAGTAAACCTGATACCATACCAGAAACATATACAGCGTCCAGATCTTGCGGCTGTTGTCGGCTTTTCCGGCACGGTGTTCGTCCAGCAGGTGCACCAGCTTTTCTGTATGGAAGAACCGGTTTGCCTCGTCGCTCTCGAAACGATCCCGCACGATCTGATAATATTTGTCTTCTTTCAGCCATACACGGATGGGTACCGGGAAACCCAGCTTTTTCTTGGCAGCTGTTTTCGCTGTCTCCGGCGGTGTATCCTTTTTGGCGGCCAGACGCATGGCGTATTTGGTGATATAGGGCGTTTTTTCGTCCGTAGTAGCTTCCCGTGTAACACGATAGCGTGTGGGGATCTGTTCTGCCAGTGCCATGACTTCCTTATCCAGGAAGGGAACACGCAGCTCCAGGGAGTTTGCCATGCTCATTTTGTCGGCTTTCAGCAGGATATCACCTGCCATCCACATGTGCAGATCCAGATACTGCATTTTGGTTACATCGTCCTGATCCTGCACCTTGTCATAGAAAGGCTTGGTGATCACCATGGGATCGGGAGCATTGGTGCGCATTTTCAGAAGTGATCTGCGCTCTTCCGGTGTGAACATATAGGCGTTGCCGATAAAGCGTTCTTCCAGATCCTTGCCCTTACGTACCAGGAAGTTTCTGCCCCGGTGTGCCGGCATTTTTTCCGCAATGGCACCGATACCCCGGCGCAGACCACGGGGCAGCTTATCATAGGCAGAGCCGCCGGGTTCGCTGTATACATTATAGCCGCCGAAAATTTCATCGGCACCCTCGCCGGACAGAACAACTTTCAGGGACTGGGATGCCAGATTGCACACAAAATACAGGGCAATGGCGGCAGGGTCGGCAAGGGGTTCATCCATGTGATACTGGATCATGGGCAGCTTTTCCCAGTATTCCTCTGGAGTGATGACCTTGCTGTAATTCTTTTTGCCGATGGCTTCGGAGAATCCCTTTGCCCAGCCGATCTCGTTATAGCGTTCGTCTGTGCCGAAGCCTACGGTAAAGGTCTTATCCACATTGGCGATGGCTGCCACATAGCTGGAATCCACACCGCTGGAAAGGAACGAGCCGACTTCTACATCGGCAATCTTGTGGGCTTCCACGCTGTTGTGGAAAGTATCGGAAATACGATTTACCCAGGTGTCCAGATCCGGCTTTTCATCTGCCTTGAAGTGGACATCCCAGTACCGTTTCATCTCGAATGCGCCGTTTTTGTAGATGAAATAATGTGCCGGCGGCAGCTTGTAGACACCCTGGAAGAAGGTCTCGTCGCAGGGGGAATACTGGAAGGTCAGGTAGTTTTCCAGTGCCGCAGTGTTGAGTACCTTTTTGAAATGGGGATGACTCAGGAAGCTCTTGATTTCCGAGCCGAAAAGGAAGGTCTCACCCATCTGCGCATAATAGAGGGGTTTGATGCCGAAAAAGTCCCGTGCGCCGAACAGGGTCTGTTCCTGTTTATCCCAGATGATAAAGGAGAACATCCCACGCAGCTGCTGGAGCAGTGCCGGGCCATATTCCCGGTAGCCGTAAATGAGTACCTCAGAGTCTGTCTGTGTGGCGAAATGATAACCGGCTTCTACGAGACGGGCACGGATCTCCTGATAGTTATAGATCTCGCCGTTGTAGACCAGAACCAGATTGCCGTCCTCGCTGTAGAGAGGCTGGGTTCCGGCGTCGGAAACGTCGATGATGCTCAGACGGCGGTGCCCCAGGGCAATATGCTCGTCAATGTAAGTTCCCTCCGCATCCGGTCCGCGGTGACGGATTTTGTCCAGCATTTCCTGGAGGACAACGTTGGAATTGTCAATGTGATTGGTGAATCCTACAAAACCACACATAGTGATGGCTCCTTTCCGGGGTTATTTTTCGTTTTGAATATATTTGCATTTTGGATAATTGGAACACCCATAAAACCTGTTGCCGGCGTATTTACCGTTCTTTGCAACACGCAATATGAGATTGCCGCCGCATCTTGGACAGATTTTTTGCTCTGTAGTGTTATCAGATATACCTGGTGTTAGTTTAGGTGCAACAGGCAACGGTGCTTCAACTGTTGGGGGTATCTCTATTGGTTTAGGTGTATCCCAATTCATGAATTCCTCTGCGATAGCAAGGCAGTCTTTTTGCTTATAGGAATCAAGCTTGGAATTTTTATTCATCCTTTTTATGGTGGAAATCAGTTGGTCAGCACGTATGACCTGTTCTGAAACAAATTTATCTTTGCACTTGTTGCGAATGCAATTTTTGGGGTTTGCCAGAACAATAAGCGGTTTATAGAAATCAGAGAACCAATGGTCAAAAGTCAGGCGTAAAATGGCATTGCTCTTACTTTTCATTTTAATATCATGGATGATCTGAAGATGGCGCTCATTCTGTGTAACAGGGGAATAAAATCCCTCTCGGATTTTTTTGCCATACACCTCATAATTGCGTATGAAACTGCCGTTTTCATCAATTTCGATATCGCCAATTAGATTTTTGGATTCAATGATAAAAATAATCTGTCTGGTAATAACGATAAAATCAATTTGTGCTGAACGATCTTCATCCACTAAGCGAATGTCATGCAGCACATACATATCAATACCGCTGTTTTTTAACTCAAAGAGAATGTTTTTTTCGCCTATTTCTCCTTCTTTTAAAAGCTTGATTTGTGCTTGAATCTGCTTTTTTTGAAAATCAGGAGCAAGTGTCAGTTGCTTTTTCAACAATTCAATTTGTTGTTGGGTATTACTTTCTTCTTTCAGAACGATGCAACCAAATTTTTTCTGAAACAACATCTTTTCCACCTTCTTTCGATTATGAATTACCAAGGGATTAGGTCGGGACGTGTAGGGGCGAACTGTATTCGCCCCTACAGTTTTTCCTTTTATTGCAGCTGCGAAAAAGTGTGTTTCTATAATTCATAGAAAAGGTCTTGCAAAATCCCTGCAAATCCCGTATAATAGAATCAGATTGCTGCGAAGGGAGTTTGAGTATGGCTAAAAAGCAAAAACAGCTGCGCCGTGTGGACGATATCCACAAGCCAAAACCGTTTCTACGCTTTCGGTTCCGGGTAGTCGTGGCTTTCTTTATTGTATGTATTCTTGCGTGTCTGGTGTACTATATGATCCTCGCCAATGCGGATGCCAGCCACGTGATCACCGGCTGACCTCAGCACGTAGGCGGATCCTCTGGGTATGCCGCTGGAAGAAATGCCCCTGCCTTTTCATCATAGGCATATGCCTCCTTTGCTGGCGGCGTGTACGCCATGAGAAGGGATGCCAGGCACGGCTCCAGTTCCAGGGCACGCTCCACGGAGATCAAAAGACTGTTTTCCGGGTTGGCAAGTTCAAGCCCCGTTTCATTTCCATGAAGCAGCTGCCAGCCTGTGTCACGCTCGTCACAGACAGCGTCTGTACGCAGCAGCAGGCGGATCTGCCCGGTCTCATAGGCACGGCGTGTGAGAAACACCAGCCGTGCAGGTTCTTCTGAATGCGTAGGATACATATAAAACACCTCTTGTGTTCTGTATGAGCCCGACTTTGTGTGCCGGACTGCTGATATACTATTATATCGCAGTTTTGGAGAAATTGCAAGCATACAGGGCTTTCTCCTGCCCGAAATGGCAACATGCACAAAATTCACAAGGAAATTCTTCTGAAAATCGAAAGAAAATCTGCTGGTTTCTGCTTGACATTTCCGGAGGTTTTGTGTTATAATATTTCTTGTACTGTCAGAGAGACCGGTTATAATCTTGCGCAATGCCGGCAGTGCAGTCTGACCCAACTGCCCTCTGCCTGGTTCCTGCTTTTGCGGAACCGAGATTATTTTTGATAGAAGTTTAGATGGAGGAATTTACTATGGCAACAACGATGCCGAAAGTCGGCGAAGTAGACCGCAAGTGGTATGTTCTGGACGCTGCTGGAAAGCCCCTGGGACGTGTTGCGGCACAGGCTGCACACCTGCTGCGCGGCAAGCACAAGCCGACATTTGCACCGCACGTAGACTGTGGTGACCATGTTATCATCATCAACTGTGACAAGGCAGTTCTCACCGGCAACAAGCTGGAGCAGAAGTATTATTACTGGCACACCGGCTGGATCGGCGGTCTGAAGAAGACACAGTATAAGGTTATGATGGAAGAAAAAGCAGATGAAGCAATGATGATCGCTGTTAAGGGAATGCTCCCGCACAATACCCAGGGCGCAAACCAGCTGAAGCGTCTGCGTACCTATAAGGGCGCAGAGCACAAGCAGGCGGCACAGAAGCCGGAAGTTTGCGAGTTCTAAGGGAAAGGAGCAGAAAAGATGTACGAATCCAAGGTTAAATACTACTATGGTACCGGCAGACGGAAGCACTCTGTTGCAAGAGTTCGCCTGTATCCGGGTACCGGCAATATCACCATTAACGGCAGAAGCATTGACGAGTATTTCGGTCTGGACACCCTGAAGCTCATCGTTCGTCAGCCTCTCAATCTGACTGACAACATGGACAAGATGGATGTGATCTGCACCGTTACCGGCGGCGGCGTTACCGGTCAGGCTGGTGCAATCCGTCACGGTATTTCCCGTGCTCTTCTGGTATACAGCCCGGAACTGCGTCCGGTTCTGAAGAAGGCTGGCTTCCTCACTCGTGACCCGAGAATGAAGGAAAGAAAGAAGTATGGTCTGAAGGCTGCACGTCGTGCTCCGCAGTTCAGCAAGAGATAACTTCTCACCAATATTATATTGCAATTTTGCCCCGAAACTTCGTCGTTTCGGGGCTTTTTGCGTCTGGAGAAAAAAATGGCTGGCGAGGGTCGTAGCTAACAGGTAGCTAACAAATTTACAGCGGTCTGTAGACAACTGAATATGTCGGGATACACTGGGACACAAATCACTTGGAATTTCGGCTTTCTCAATGACGGATATTATAGCATACGTGCGAGAAGAACAATAGTTGCAATTTTCTTTTGACTATGCTATAATAAAATCAGAGGAAGCCAGGGGGTGACACCAATGAAAATTGACCATGCCAGTCTGATCGGTACATTTGAACAGAAGCGGGAGCAGGTACGGAAATTCAATCTGATGGATGATGATTTTTTCACTGTCGTTATGCAGGACAAAGGCGCATTTGAAGTCATGCTGCGGATCCTGACGGGCAGAGATGATCTGCATGTTACTGAAGTCCGGACACAGTATACCATGCGGAATCTGGTAGGACATTCTGTGATTCTGGATGGATATGCAGAGGATGCACAACATAAAGTGTACAATGTGGAAGTACAGGTAAGAGATCAGGATTATCACGAGCATTTTTGTGAAATATGACGGTAAATCTGCAAGCATATGACGTGCAAAGCCGTCAGGCGCTCTTTGTGCGGTGTTGCCTTAATTCAGCAGTGCAGGACGATACGCGTATTTCAGAACTAATGCAGTATTTTAAGAACAGTGATTCCCAAAATACCATGTTCGGAGATTTGTCTGAACGTGTGAAGTATTATAAGGAAACAGAAGAGGGAGTGAGTCATATGTGTGAAGCGGTAAGAAATTATGGAGATGAACGAGAGAAAATCGGAAAAGCTGAAGGAAGAGCTGAAGGAAGAGCCGAAGGAAAAGCCGAGGCAGATGCCAAAAGACTTGTACAGCTCATCACAGAATTGATGAAAAACACGAATTCTTCTTTGGAAAATGCTTTGCAAATGACTGGATGTACCATGGAGGAATACAATAACAGTATCGCCTTTCTTGCGTCACTGGAAAAGAAATGCCTTGAAGATGAAAACTAGAGGAAGGCGAAATCATAAAAAATAAGTGCAGGAGAGCCAATCTGCATTGTCCCCACAAACGAAGACAATGTTTAAATGCTGGCAGGATGTACATATTCCAGTGACGTAAGAACAGCAATTTTCCGTTCACGTGACGGCGGAAAAACATTTGATGAAATAGACGTTACACAGTACATTCAGGTTCACGGAAGCGGTGACGGCAAACAGTGCGGCGAAGCAATTGCAGTAGATCCGGATAATCCGAATATTAGCTATTGCGGCGGCGACGTTGCTGCAGGTGATGCATTTGAGGAAAAGTACGGCGTACTGCCTGCAAATGCAGAAGCAACTGCCAATGACGACGGCACACTTTCCATTGTACTGACAGATGCATCCGGCAATGTGCTTGACACCTACATCATTGCCCCTGAAACAGGTATCGGTAAAGACAGCAGCGGTGCAGAAGTAAACCTGCCGCAGACTGGTAACAATTCCATGGGCACTCTGATGACAGCATCTGGTGCAGTGCTGCTGGTATTTGCCGGAATCTTTGTGATGATGAAATCCGGCGTCATTCGCAGAAGAAAAGAGGAAGAGTAAAACTGCATGAAACGTGCAAGGCTGTCAAAAAAACGATGGGTCATGTTCCTGGCAGGGCTGATTGCCTTTGTGATCGGTGCAAGTGTTCTGGGAGTATATGGCTGCCGGAAAATCATCCGAGTCCTGCGTCAACAGAAACTCATGCAGGAAAATGTTGTCATTGAAATTCCAGACCTGAACATCAAAGCACCTGTTCTGGAAGGTACGGGTAATGACACCTTGTCGATCGCTGCCGGGCATTTTACCGATACTGGCGAAGTTGGTTCTGGCAACTATTGCATTGCCGGACATAGCAGCACGATTTACAAGGAATACTTTAAGGCAACACCGCACAAAGAGCGCCTGATGGCTTTGCACGTCATATGCTTGCATATTTTCCGTCATATTTCACAAAAATGCTCGTGAATACACAAAGTATTCACTGCGCTTTTTGTTTCATCTGACGAAAAATCTGACGGCGCACCTGACGCGCAATCTTTGTGCGGTATTGCCTTAATAACCTGAAAAATATAGAGTCTGGTATGGAAATTCAAATCTATGATACAGATGAAAGCCGTGCCTGTTATATTTATAAGGTGACAGAAAATTTCATTGTTGACCCGGATGAGGTATGGGTACTGGAAGATTTCGGAGATAACCGTGTGACAGTGATTACCTGTACCGATGACGGAACACAGCGGCAAGTGGTTGTCGGAGAGTATTCAGAGAAGAGAAAATGACAATTCTGAATCAGACGGCACTTAAAAAATGCATAACGTGTAAAAATTCCGATAAGGCTCATTTGTCTTATCGGAATTTTTCTAGTTCATCCGACTACCAGAAGAAGAGGAACTGCATTCTCTTTAGACCTTAATCGCCGAATAAGTTATAAAATATCAACATTTTTTATTAATCATATTGACAGATTTTCTCTTTTGCGATATAATTAGATTGGACAATTAATTCTGATATGCGGGGTGATTGTATGGGTGTAACGAATGTGAAAGCACATGAAGCCAAGAGCACGCATATCATGATAAAATGCTATGAAATATGACAGGAGGAATATTTATGGTAAAAACACACACGAAAAAAATCACTGCGTTTCTATCCGTGGTGGCAATGCTTTTTTCCATGCTGCTGTATTTTCCCGGCGGAACATTCAGCAGCCATGACCTGGGACTGACAGTAAGTGCGGAAGGCGAGGAAGGCGTAACTTTCACGGCAATTGCTGGTACGGGCGATGGCGATGAGGGTTATGCAAGCCTTATTGACGGAAAATTTACGGAAAGTAATTTTTCAAAATGGTGTGTTACTGGCTTTACATCTGTTGCTGATGGCGGCAATGGTGCTTACATTATTTTCAGTGCATCAGAACCCATATCGGTCACGGGTTATTCCATTGTCACAGGCAATGACAATGCAGAATGGATCGACAGAAACCCGAAAAGTTGGACGCTGTATGGATGCAATGATGAGACTGCGAATTCAGCAGCGGGCAAGGATTCCACAAGCTGGGAAGTAATTGACGCTATCACAGATGATACGCAACTGGAGGATAAAAACTATACAGAATATGTCTATGATGAATTAACGGGTTCAACATCCACACGGTATCAGTACTTCAAGCTGGAAATCACAGCAACACAAGGTGCAGATGTCCTGCAGATGAGCGAATTCATTCTGCATAATCGGGTAAAAACGGACACGACCATTGCCCCAACCTGTACCGAGGGAGGCTATGACGTTTACGAATGTTCAATATGCGGTTGGCAGAAGAAAGTTTCAGATGGTACACCTGCTTTAGGGCACAATTTTGTTGAAGGAGTATGCACTCGCTGTGGGGTGGCAGACACAACACCAAAAGAGCCATCAGTAGACAACGGTGTGTATCAAATCGGAACAGCAGGCGAGCTTTACTGGTTTGCAGGGCTTGTAAACGGGGATGCAAGCGTGTGCGACTATGACGAAACGGATAATCCGACCGGCACAAAGCAGAACACCTCCGCCAACGCAGTCCTCACGGCAGATATTACCGTGAACAGCAATTTGCTGAATTCTCTGAACGATGACGGCACTGTACCGGAGGGCACTACCGTCACAAGCTGGACGCCGATCGGCTGGTATGATGTCGATAACGATATTGGTTATTCATACACCGGCACATTTGACGGAAATAGCCACACCGTCAGCGGCTTGTATTTCAATAATATCAGTACAGATTGTGTCGGCTTGTTCGGCTATGTAGGAAGCGGCGGCAGCGTTTCCAATTTGGGCGTTGAGGATTCCTATTTCAAAGGCAGGTTTCATATCGGCGGCGTGTGCGGAAAAAATGACGGCACCATCACAAACTGCTATCACACAGGGGCAGTCAGTGCAACTGGTGAATATGCTTCTGTCGGCGGCGTGTGCGGATATAATTATAACGGTACCATCACAAACTGCTATAACACAGGGGCAGTCAATGCAACTTATGAAAATGCTTTTGTAGGCGGCGTGTGCGGAAATAATTCTGGAGGCACCATCACAAACTGCTATAACACAGGGGCAGTCAGCGGAACAGGCAGCGATGCTCGGATTGGCGGCGTGTGTGGAGAGAATTATTATGCTGGTGGAACAGCAACCGTCACAAACTGCTATAACACAGGGGCAGTCAGCACAGGCAGCAGTGATTGGGTCGGTGGCGTGTGCGGACGTAATTTGAATTATTTGGGAACAGCAATCATCACAAACTGCTATTATGACAGCACTGTTTACAGCGGAAATGCTGTCTATAATGAGGGTGGCACTGTTTCTGAAAATGTCCTCGGCAAAGCCACCTCAGACTTTACAAACGGCACAGTTTGCGGACTTGTCGGCTATCATTCCCATAAAAAAAACGGTTTCTGTAGTCTTTGTAAAGGCGACTATGAGTCGGCGGTTTACAACGAAATAGCAAACCGTTACGAAATCTCCAATGCAGGTCAGCTTTACTGGTTTGCAGATTATGTAAACAGCGGAAATACAAATGCAAACGCAGTCCTCACGGCAGATATTGTCGTGAACGAGAGTGTTATAAATGAAAACGGCGAATTAAACACCGGCAACTTTAAAAGCTGGATACCTATTGGCAATACTCGTTCAAATACATACACTGGTATATTTAACGGAAGGAAAAATACAATCAGTGGATTGTATTTCAATAATGAAAACACAAACTATGTCGGCTTATTCGGTTGTAGCCAAGGCACAATAAAAAATGTCGGCGTTGTTGATTCCTATTTCAAAGGTCAGAATTCTGTCGGCGGCGTGTGCGGTGGAAATTACGGCACAATCACTAACTGTTATAACGCAGGAGTTGTCATCGGTTCAAGTAATGTCGGTGGCGTATGCGGCGCTAATGGTAGTTTCAGCATTATCACAAATTGCTCTAACAAAGGTGAAGTCAGCGGAACAGATTATGTCGGCGGCGTGTGTGGATATAATTATTACGGCACAATCAAAAACTGCTATAACGCAAGCAAAGTCAGCGGTTCAGACAATAACGGTGGTGTTTGCGGCGGAAATGAGGACACAATCACAAACTGCTATTTTGACAGCGATAAATACAGCGGAAATGCTGTCGGCTATAATGATGGCACAGTTACAAATGTCAATGGTAAAACCACAGCCCAATTTAACAGCGGCGAGGTGGCTTATCTCCTTTCACAGGGAGAAAACGGCTCGGTCTGGGGACAGGATTTAAACACAGAGAGTTCCCCTGCTTTAGGTGGCGCAAAGGTTTACGCAACAAAGGGCTGTATCACATACAATAACGACGGCGATGAAAGCGATAAGCTGCATGATTACAAGGACGGCGTTTGCGCCGATTGCGGAATGATTGACCCGAAACTCACAAACAAGAACTATCCCACCGAAGTGGGTTACACCGGCGAAGCCCTTGCCGCACCCACTGCGGAGAATTTCACATATTCCGGCGCGGGCGAGCTGACCTTCACTTGGTATGACGGCGAAACAAAGTTGAATACTTCGCCCACGGATCTCGGCGAATACACCCTTGTGGTTGCCATCGGCGAATCCGGGGACTACGGCGCAAGCGCTATTACCCTTACCGTGAAGATCGTTAAGGGCACCCCCGGAATACACCGTTCCTGTTGCCACCGCCACCTATGGTCAGACCCTGAAAGATGTGGAACTCCCCGCTGGCTTCACATGGCAGGACGAGGAAACCACTTCCGTTGGCAATGCCGGGGAGAACGTATTCAAGGCGACTTTCATACCTGAAGATACGGACAATTACAACGTCATCAAGGACATCGAAATTACCATCAACGTTGCCAAGGCTGATCCAACCGTCACCCCCACCATTGAGGATAAGACCTACAGCGAGGGGGATGCAATTCCGGCAATCTCCACTGGCGAGGATGATACTCCCGGTACCATCAAATGGCTGAATGTTCAACTGGAAGCTCTGGAAGCAGGGGAGAATGTCCTGACATGGGAGTTTACCCCGACAGATAAGGACAATTATAACGTAGTCACCGGTACAATCATCGTTGCGGCGGAGACTACCACCACAACGACGACTACAACAACGACTACCACAACAACATCCGAAGAAACTACTACAATCACCGGCAAGGAAACAACAACCAGCGGTGCAACTTCCACTACATCCGGCACAACAACTTCTAAGGCGTCGT
>NZ_CALDMP010000058.1 GCF_937915125.1 uncultured Ruminococcus sp.
ATGCAAGCATATGACGTGCAAAGCCGTCAGGCGCTCTTTGTGCGGTGTTGCCTTGAGAAAATGTTGGTGTTTCCTGGCACCCGGTAATATCTGATACTAATCTCTGATCAAGGAAAACGTCCGCAGGCAGGCTGTCGCCTGGCAAGGGCGTTTGACGACGAGCAGCGAGTGGATGGCGGTGAAGATTTTCATGGGTTTGGTCAGAGATTAGTATTAATCCTTCGTCACAGGCAACACCGCCATTCCTAATTTAATACAATTTGCTGTTTCAAAAAAATTTGCATAAAAAGTATTTGCAATTTTCGCAAAATGTGGTATAATAAAAACAGGGTCAGAATTACCCGAAAAACTGGAACTGAAAAAACCGCCGCCCGGGCGGTTCTCTGAAAATAGATCTGGAGGTATCCGAATGAGTCAGGAACCGAAAAAACGTCCCCAATCCGCAAACGGAAATGGGAATAATAGAACAAAACAGGCGAGACCGTCAGGAAACCGTCGCCCACAGCCTCGCCGTCCCAGAGGATCCGGCGCAAAAACTGCCGCAGAGATCATTGTTTCTCTGGCACTGGTGGCTTTTGTGGGATATGAAGGCTTTCAGATGTATCAGTCTCTTACGCCGATCTCTCAGGGTTCTGAGGGTATGGTGATCGGCGGCGCAGAGGAAAGTGAACCAGAAGAGCCTGCCACAGAACAGACAGTATATGAAAATATTGCTGTGGAAAATACACAGGTACATGCCGGCGATCTGATCCTGGTGAACGGCGACAATGCCTATGTGGAGAACAACGCCACAGAGATCGTCAGCATTTATGAACACAAGACGGACAACTACCACGTCAGCGGTACGGAAACCAGTCTGCGTGAACCTGCCATCGAAACACTGAACCAGATGCTGGATGATTTCTTCGTGGCGACCGGACACGATGATGTTATCGTGATCAGCGGCTATCGCACCAATGCCCAGCAGCAGGAGCTGTATGATGCAGATCTGGAGGCAACCGGTGCAGAAACTTCTTCCCGTGTGGCAAAGCCGGGTTACAGTGAGCATGAGACAGGCTATTCCCTGGATGTGTCCCTCTATCAGGACGGCGTGCAGTATGACTATGACGGCACCGGCGAATATGCGTGGATCAACCAGAACTGCGGACATTACGGCTATATTCTGCGCTATGCAGAGGACAAGACCGAGACCACGGGCTATCAGGCAGAGCCGTGGCATTATCGCTATGTGGGACAGCCCCACGCCACTTATATGGCGGAGAACAACCTCTGTCTGGAAGAATATCTCACCCTGCTGAAAAATTACAACACCGACAATCATCTCTCCATCACCAACTGGGACGGCGAGATCTATGAGGTGTACTATGTTCCGGCAGATGCTGCGGCAGATTCCACCTATATTCTGGTGCCGCCGAATCAGGAATATACCATTTCCGGCAACAACAGGGATGGATTTATTGTCACGGTGGATACCGGCAAGATTCAGACCTACGACAATGATACCACAGCACCGGAAGAGGGCGCAGGAGAATCTACGGATACTGCTCCGGCAGGAAATGAAGATGCGGCTTTGCCGGAGGACAGCACGGATATTGCCGAGTGACAAACTTGGTAAAATAAAGGCAGATATGCCAATCAAGAAATGAGGATGAACATCATGGAAAACAAAAATGTAGAAGAAGGTCTGAAAAAGGCAGGCGGCGGTCTCAAATCTGTGATCGGCGAATTTAAGGAGTTTATTTCCAAGGGAAATGTCCTGGACATGGCTGTCGGTCTGATCGTCGGCTCTGCGTTTACTGCTATTGTGACTTCGCTGGTAGACGATATTCTGATGCCTTTTATCGGAACGGTTCTGGCAGGTATCAATTTCAGCACGCTGGGCATCACGATCCCGTGGGGCAATCATCCGTTTATTGCCATCGGTAATTTCCTGAATGCGGTGATCACATTCCTGCTGACAGCACTCTGCGTGTTTATTATTGTGAAGGTAATGAACATGTTCCGCAAGAAGGAAGAAAAGAAGCCGGAGCCGCCGAAGCCCAGCAAGGAAGAAGTTCTTCTCACAGAGATTCGTGATCTTCTGGCTGCACAGCAGGGCAAGCCGGTGGATGCTGTGAAAAAAGACGCTAAATAAGGGCGTTTCGTATTTTGACAACCTCTTACTATTCTACATAATGAAAAACACCGTTCCACGTGCAGGAACGGTGTTTTTCTGGTTTTTGGGGATTGGCTTGATGATGTAGTATTGTGTTGCGTTGTGTTGAAAACGTCCCACCGGGACGTTTTCAAAATCTTATTTGCTGAAAATGGTGAAAAAGGGGAAGCGGTCTTGTCCGCTTTCAGTCGAAGCCCAGAGGAAATGGCTTCGACAGACTTCACCAAGGATGTTCAGTCCCCTCGAAAAGCTGTCGCTTTTCTCACCCCTTTCCCCGCGCGCCAAAAGAGTGGCGCAGGGTGTTTCGCCGCCTGCGGGCGGCGACCAGGGCCTCTCGCCCTGGACCTCGCCAGCATTTTCGAGAAATTGCTGGATCAAAAAGCTTCATTGCCGCCTTCGGCGAGATATGGCTTTACATTACATGCGTATTGTTTCGCAGCACGTCCCGGCGCCGGGTACTTTTTGCAGCTTTACGGCGCACCAGCCGGATGCTTCCCGTTTTTCCAGTACGGTGAAATCGTGGGCTGTCACAGTCTCCAGCACTTCGTCTGCCCGTTCGGAGATGATGCCCGACAGGATCAGGATGCCGTTATCCCGGAGAAACTGCGGAAACAGCGGTGCCATTGCCTTGATGACATCGGCAACGATATTCGCCGTGATCACATCATAGCCGGAACCGATCTGCTCCACCAGTTTGCTGTCGGTGATGACATTGCCGCAGGAAATGGTGTATTTTTCGGGATCCAGATGATTTTCTGCGGCGTTTTCACCGGCGATCCGTGCGGCGTTTTCTTCAATATCTACGGCATATGCCTCTTTTGCCCCCAGAAGCATACCGCCGATAAACAGGATACCGCTGCCGCAGCCCAGGTCGAGAAGCTTTGTCTCCGGTGTGATCTCGTTTTCCAGCAGTTCCAGGCACAACCGGGTGGTGTGGTGCTGTCCGGTGCCGAAGCTGCTGGCAGGGTCAATTTCCAGTATCGTTCTTCCCTCAGCCTCCGCAGTAGCCTCTTCCCAGCTGGGCTTGATGTACAGCTTTTTCCCCACGGGGAACGGCTTGAAATACTGTTTCCAGTTGTTTGCCCAGTCCTCTTCCCGGATGCCGGAGCAGACCACTTCCAGCCGTCCATAGGCGTGCTCGGTATCCTGTGCTTTCAGCTGTGCCAGCAGGGTGCGGACAGCGGAAAGTGTCTCTGCACCCTGGGCATCCTCCGGCAGATAGACGGTGATGCATGTCTCGCAGTGTGCCAGTTCCATGAGCCCATCCTCCAGATAGTCCCACTTGCCGGTTTTCTGCTCCAGGAATTCCTGAAAATCCTGTGCATCCTGTACCATACAGCCCCGGATGCCCAGATCCTGCAATTGTACGCTCAGCAGGTCAATGGCGGCTGTGGTCGTATAAATATCCACTTGTGTCCAGTTCATAACAGTTTGTTTCTCCTTATTTCTCGTTCATTTCCTTGCGTTTCCGTACATTTTCCTCCTGGATCTGGCGACCCTCGGCAATGAGATATTGCAGGCGTTCCTCGTCACGCTGCTTGAGCGCGTCCCGATAATCGGTGAGGTTTTCAATGAGCAGATCCAGGTGATACAGCAGGTTGTCCCGGTTGTCCAGGAACAGCGCCGACCACATGGATTCGTCCATGGTGGCAACACGTGTCATATCCTGAAAGCTGCCGCCGGAAAAGGACAGGGCGTCGTCCATGCAGAAATCCTTCACATAGGCGCTGGAAACCACGTGTGCCAGCTGGGAGGTATAGGCGATCATGTTGTCATGCCACATAGGTGTTGCGGTGACAATGTTGCCGAAGCCCATTTGCTTTGCCAGCTGCTTGACCGCTTCCAGGGCTGTTTCGTCTGTGCCGTCCACTGGTGTGACAATGAGGTTGGCATTCTGGAACAGATCGGGGATGCTGGCGTAATAGCCGCTTTTTTCCCGTCCTGCCATAGGGTGCGTGCCCACATAGTGCACGCCGGATTTGCGGCAGCGATAGGTCAGGTCACGCACCATGCGCCCTTTCAGACCGCAGGTGTCCACCAGAATGGTTCCCGGTGGGAGCTGGGGCAGGGCTTCCTGTACCAACTGGATGGCGATCCGCTGGTGGAGACAGATGATGATCATGTCATAGGTGCCGTCGTTCATGGTACCGATGCCGTCGATGGCACCCTCTTTTATGGCATCCTCCAGGACAGACTGCTGGACATCGCAGCCAAAGACAGTGTGTTCTGTGGATGCTTTGATAGATTTGCAAATGGAACCGCCGATGAGTCCCATTCCGACAACTAAGATCTGCATGAGAATTCCTCCGTTTATTTGTGGTATCATCTCGTTTATTGTACCATGAATCCAGGAAAACGTCAAGGATGTTTGTGAAAATGCATGGAAATCCATTCTATGATGTGGTGTAATTTTCACAGGATAAAATCGTAGGGGCGAACAATGTTTGCCCCCTACATTGGAAAGAAAAACCGCCGCTGGAATTGTACCGGCGGCGGAGTTTAAATTGCTTTTGTAAATGAAATCAGGCGATGAGATTATCCCTGCATACCACGGATGATCCAGTCGTACATGCCCTGATATTGCAGTGCAGAGCTGCCCCAGGAGAAATCCTGTTCCATGCCACGGCGGAGAATATTGTCCCAGTCCTCACGGTGGTTGAAGTAGATATTCTTCGCATAGTTGATGGTGTAGAGCAGATCGTCTGCATTGTAGTGGGCAAAGGTGAAGCCTGTGCCGGTCTTTTCGTATTCGTTGTACGGAACAACAGTATCTTTCAGACCGCCTGTCTCACGGACAATGGGCACAGTACCATAGCGCAGTGAGATCAGCTGGGTCAGACCGCATGGTTCAAACCGGGACGGTACCAGCATAGCATCTGCTGCTGCATAGAGCTTGTGCGCCAGGGGATCGGAATAGAAAATGTTCGCAGAAACACGATCGGGGTGCTTGCCCTGATAGTAGCGGAACATATTCTCATACCGTTCTTCGCCGGTGCCGATGATGACAAACTGGGTGAACTCGTCCGTGATGCGATCGGTGATCCAGTCCACCAGATCCAGACCCTTCTGGTCGGTGAGACGGGAGATAATGGCGATCATAAACTTGTTCTCGTCCACAGGCAGACCGAGCTCTTTCTGGAGGGCTTTTTTGGCTTCTTTCTTCTTTTCCACAGCGTCCTTTACGGTGTAGTGTACAGAGAGCTTCGGGTCAGTCTCCGGGTTGTATACCTCGTAGTCGATGCCGTTCAGAATACCCCGCAGAGAACGGGAGCGTGCACAGAGGAGACCGTCCAGCTGTTCGCCGTAATAGGGCGTTTTGATCTCTTCGGCATATGTTTCGCTGACTGTAGTGATGTAATCGGCATAGACCAGACCGCCCTTGAGCATGTTGGCATCCTTCTTGAATTCCAGCTTATCCGGTGTGAACATGTAGTTCGGCAGATTGGTGTTGTACACAAAATGCCGGATGTCCCACACGCCCTGGAATTTCAGATTGTGGATGGTCATGATGCTCTTCGTACCCCAGTAGAAACTGTGGGAGGCAAAGGTGCTGCGCAGGAATACGGGGATCATACCGGTCTGCCAGTCGTGACAGTGGATGATATCCGGGTGGAATCCGATGACCGGCATTGCTGCCAGTACTGCTTTACAGAAAAAGATATAGCGCTCGATGTCCCACATGATGGAATCACTGTAGGGACGATCGCATTTGAAATAATATTCGTTGTCGATGAAATAGAAGTGCACACCCTGATAAACATATTCCATAATGCCTACGTGGACATTTTCCACATGGCGGCCATAGTCCATATAGAAATGGGTGACATAGCGGAACTGGCTCCGGTATTCCCAGGGGATGCAGGTGTAATTGGGGACGATGACACGGACATCATATTCATCATGGTTCAGCGCTTTGGGCAGTGCGCCTACAACGTCTGCCAGACCACCGGTCTTGACGAAGGGGACGCATTCGGATGCGGCAAATAAGATATTTTTCATAGTTCAGATACATTGTGCCGGGTGGCACACACTCCTTCCGCATGGATTTTGAGACGGCTTGCCATACAGCAGAATCATAGGCGTTTTCTGAAAAAACTACCAGTACTGCTGGGCAAGGTGACACATCGCATAGAGGCTGTACACAGCTTCTATTCATATTATACTCTTTTTTGATGCAATAGTCAAGGGATTTCACAAAAAATGAGAAAATATTTCCACAAATGCTTGTCGCAATTTGTAGATATTGTACATGCTGGACAATGCCACAGCGGGATGCATATTCCGGGAATCGGATGGAACAATACTTGGAAATGAGAAATTCGGAGTTAGGGCAATACCGCACAAAGCCGGCAGGCGCTCTTTGTGCGGTGTTGCCTTAGGAATGAGGAATGATGGTATGGAACGGTTACGAAAACGGCTGGCATGGCTGCGGCTGATGATCGTGACGCTGTTTTGCACAGCGGCGGTCTATCTGGCGTGGCTGATACAGAAGCCGGAGCTCATGCAGACGGCGGCGAAGCAGGGGAGCTATACCTGCCTTGCCGGGACAGCGGAGGGAACGATCTACGACCGGAACGGCACACCTCTGGTCAATGCGAAAAATACATGCGCTGCTGTGGTGAATCCAACGCCGGAGGCAATTGCCGCACTGCTGTCCCATGTGCTGGATCTGGATGCGTTTTATGCGCAGGTGGAAAAGGGAAAGCCTTTTGTGTGCACAGTGGATACAACGGAAATCGACTGCGCAGATGTGACCGTGCTGGAGATCCCGGAACGCTACAGCGATCATCAGCTGGCACAGCATCTCGTCGGATATACATCCCAGGGCAGCGGCGTGACCGGGCTGGAATATGCCTACGACGATGTGCTGCGGAGTGTGGATTCCCAGTGGAGTGTGACCTTTTCCGTAGACGGTACAGGCGGGGTGCTTGCCGGAGACAGTAAGCAGGTGCGCTATGGTGCCAATCCGGTGGAGGGCGTCATTACCACGCTGGATGCGGCCATACAGCGAATCTGTGAAACTGCCGGGCAGTCTCTGGAAAAGGGGTGCATTGTGGTGATGGATGTGGAAAGCGGTGATGTGCTGGGTCTGGCGAGCTTTCCGTCCTATTCCGTGGACAACCTGGAAGAAGCGTTGGAAAATCCCGACAGTCCCATGATCAACCGGGCAATGTATGCCTATCCTGTGGGCTCCATCTTCAAGCTTGTGACAGCGGCGTGCGCCTATGACCAGGGCATTGCCGGAACCTTTCACTGGGACTGCTCCGGTGCTATTTCTGTGGGAACGCAGCTGTTTCGCTGTCACGATCTGAACGGACACGGCAGGCAGGACATGGCACTTGCCATGCGAAATTCCTGCAACCCGTATTTCATTGCGCTCAGTCAGGAACTGGACGGCGTTCATCTGCTGGACACGGCAAAATCTTTTGGCTTCGGAGAAGAGACTGCACTGACAGCGGATATCGTGGCATCCAGCGGTACACTGCCTACTTTGCAGCAGCTGGAACTGCCGGCGGAGCGTGCCAATTTTTGTTTCGGACAGGGTGTGCTGACAGCAACGCCGTTGCAGATCACAAGGATGACCTGTGCCATTGCCGGAGACGGTTCACTGCCCATGGTGCGTCTGGTGCGTGGTGTGACAGAGGACGGAAAAACGGTGCTCCGGGAGGAAAAAACGGTTCATGAGGAAGGCATTTCCGGGGAGACAGCCCGGTATCTGCGGTGGCTGATGTGCTATGCGGCAGAGGACGAGGATTTTCAGGGCAAGCCCGGGAATGTGACTATGGGTGCGAAAACGTCCACTGCCCAGACAGGACGCTATGACGAAAAGGGCGAGGAATATTGCCACGGCTGGGTAACGGCATTTTTTCCGGCGGAAGAGCCACGCTATGCAGTGACCGTGCTGGCAGAGGACGGAGGCTATGGCAATACAGCTGCGGCACCGGTGCTGCGGCAGATTGCCGGGGCGATTATGGAACTGGAGATCCGATAGAGTACTTTTTGTTCATAAAAAATCCATCTAAATATCCTCAAAATTGCTTGCATGTCTGTGGAAAGCGTGTTATACTAAAGAGGATTGGCATGGGATGGGATACGCCCTCCTCTGCCAGAAATTCTGAGAGAAAGAAGTGCAGACTGCATGACAAAAATTACGATATTTTCCGGCTTTTTGGGCGCCGGTAAAACCACATTGATCAAGAAGCTCATTGCAGAGGGATATGCCGGCGAAAAGCTGGTGCTCATCGAAAACGAGTTCGGCGAGATCGGCATTGACGGCGGATTTTTGCAGGATGCCGGCGTGCAGATTACAGAGATGAACTCCGGCTGTATCTGCTGTAGTCTGGTGGGTGACTTCGGCAAGGCTTTGCAGCAGGTGCTGGAGCAGTATCACCCCGACCGGATCATCATTGAGCCGTCCGGTGTGGGCAAGCTCAGCGATGTTATTCGTGCGGTGCAGAATATCCATGCCCACGATGTGGAGCTGGACGGCTTCACCACTGTTGTGGATGCCAAGAAGTGCAAAATGTACCAGAAGAATTTCGGCGAGTTCTTCAATAACCAGATCACCTATGCAAGCTGCCTGATCCTCAGCCATACCGCTGGACTGGCACAGGAAAAGCTGGACGACTGCGTGCGCCGTCTGCGTACCTGCAACGAAAAGGCGCCTATCGTGACCACCGATTGGGAGCAGCTCACCGGAAAGCAGCTGCTGGATGCCATGACCCAGAAGAATACCCTGGATGACGAATTACAGGCACTGCTGGCAGAAGCGGCAGAGCATGACCATCATCACCATCACGACCATGACCATGATCACGACCATGAACATCACCATGACCATGAAGAATGCGGCTGCCACGATCATGAGCATGAGCACGAACATCATCATGACCATCACCATGAGCATGAACATGAACACGGCGAGAACTGCACCTGCGGCTGTCACGATCACGACCATGACCACGAGCACCATCATCACCATGCAGACGATGTATTCACCAGCTGGGGCGTAGAGTCGGCACAGACCTATACCCAGGAGGAGATCACTGCGGCGCTGGAGGCACTCACCGATGCCGACACCTATGGCATGGTGCTGCGTGCCAAGGGTATCGTTCCGGCAAAGGACGGCAGCTGGATTCACTTTGACTATGTACCGGGGACACCGGATGTGCGTACAGGCTGTGCCGGTACAACAGGTCGTCTCTGCGTCATTGGCTCCGGTATCCGGGAAGATGCGCTGGCTGCGCTGTTCCACGCAGAGTAAGGAGGCGCACTATGGCAGGAAAACAGCCGCAAGAAACAGATGTTCCGGTATATCTGTTCACCGGATTTCTGGAAGCGGGAAAGACAAAGTTCATTCAGGAAACGCTGGAGGACAAGCGGTTCAACTCCGGCGAAAAGACCATGCTGCTCCTCTGCGAAGAGGGCGAGGAGGAATATGATATCTCTGCAATGCCCTGTCAGGATGTGTATATCCGCACCCTGGAAGAGCCGGAGGAACTGACAGCGGAGCACCTGTCTGCACTGCTGAAGGAATGCGGTGCCACACGGGTCGTGCTGGAATACAACGGCATGTGGCAGCTGGGACAGCTGTTCCAGAATCTGCCTGAGGACTGGGCAGTATATCAGGAGATGTTCTTTGCCGATGCCACCACAATTTTACAGTACAACGCCAATATGCGCAGTCTGGTGGTGGACAAGCTGAACACCTGCGAACTGGTGGTATTCAACCGGTTCGACAAATCCATGGACAAGATGGAATTCCACAAGCTGGTGCGTGCCATCAGCCGCCGGACGGACATTGCCTATGAGTATGCCAACGGGCAGGTGGAATATGACGAGATCGAGGATCCGCTGCCTTTCGATGTGAATGCGCCGGTGATCCGGCTGGCGGATACGGACTATGCCCTGTGGTATCGGGACATTATGGAGGATCCCAAGAAGTATGATGGCAAGGTGATCTCTTTCCGCGGTATCGTTGCCATGGATCCGAAATTTCCGCCGAAAACCTTTGCAGTGGGACGTCATGTCATGACGTGCTGCGTGGAGGATATCACATACAGCTGTGTGGTGGCTGAGTGGGAAAAGGCGAGCATGCTCCAGACCAGACAGTGGGTGCAGGTGACGGGCAAGATCGTTGTCCAGAAGCACAAGCTGTACCGTGGAAAAGGTCCTGTGTTGCAGGTGCAAGAGGTCGTTATGACCAGTGCACCGGAGCAGGAAGTGGCTACGTTCTATTGATATCATGGTGTTTCTCTGGTTTTACACAAGAAATCAAAGAAGCACTAAGCTGAATTCTTCTGAAGAAACAAAAAAGCTACGGAATTTCCGTAGCTTTTTCGTGTGCTATTTGGATATGAAGATTGTGGTCGAGGTGACAGGACTTGAACCTGCGGCATCTTGCTCCCAAAGCAAGCACTCTACCAAACTGAGTTACACCTCGCCATATGCATCCTATTTATTATACCATAGGATTCCTGTTGTTGTCAAGCAGTTTTTTTAGAAAACCGCAGAAATTTATTTGGGATGAATTGTCAGCGCCAAAATTATACGCAAATCAATTTTTAAATTATATGCTGTAAAACGAATCATTTTATGTAGGGGCGACCATTGGTCGCCCGCCAAAAATCCAGGCAAACCGCAACGGGCGACCAATGGTCGCCCCTACAATAATCCATATTTCACAAAAATTGATTTGCGTGCCAAAATTACATTTTCTCTTGACAATACTAAAAAAATAAGCTATAATAGAAAGGAAGAGAGCGCTGCAATGGCTGTCAGCTCCCGAATTTAAGCGCGAAAGAAATAGCCGCCTAAGTTGGACGCTGGGGCGGCTATTTCCGTTTGTTGCTATTCTGGAATATCTCGATGATATTACAAGCGACAAGTAACAGGGTTAAAAACTCCATCCAAGTCATAACGCAACACCTCCCTGAACCGCAGGGCTGCGGTGGGGAGCTGGATTTGACCGCCGATACACATACAAAGTATGTACCCGCATCTATGCAATGCTCTCTGTACTAATTATACCGTATTCTGACAAAATTGTCAACGGGAAAATTGCATTCAGGTGAGAATGATTTTTCCGTTTTCCCTTGACAAACCCAGTTGAAATATGCTATGATAAGGCTATGAAACATGCGGAGAAGAGGAAGAGTAGCCGGATCCGTGTCGGTACAGAGAAGCCCTGGCTGGTGAAAAGGGCAGCGGCATCCCGGTGAATACCCCTCGGAGCAGGTCTCCCGAACTGCAGTGCTGCTGCACGCACAGTAGGGGATCCCGGGCTGCGCCCGTTACAGCGTCTATGAGGTCGGTTTTTTCAAAAACCGATAAATTGAGGTGGTACCACGGTGAATTCACATCGTCCTCTGGAACAAATTTCCGGGGACGATTTTTTTGTTCCCCGGCAACACACACAGAAAGAGGGAACTCGTATGACAGTATTTGAAGAACTGAAACGCCGGGGTCTGATCGCACAGATGACCGACGAAAAGGAGATCGAAGAACTGGTGAATGCCGGAAAGGCAACCTTCTATATCGGCTTCGATCCCACCGCAGACAGTCTCCATGTGGGACATTTTATGGCGCTGTGTCTTATGAAACGGCTCCAGATGGCAGGGAATAAGCCCATTGTCCTCATCGGCGGCGGTACGGCAATGATCGGCGACCCTTCCGGCAAGACCGATATGCGCAAGATGATGACAAAGGAGACCATCCAGCACAATGTGGACTGCTTCAAAAAGCAGATGAGCCGGTTCATCGACTTCTCCGAGAACAAGGCGATCATTGTTAACAATGGTGACTGGCTGCTGGATCTGAACTATGTGGACGTGCTCCGGGATGTGGGCGCTCATTTCAGCGTCAACCGGATGCTCTCCCACGAATGCTATAAGCAGCGCATGGAGCGTGGTCTGACCTTCCTGGAATTCAACTATATGATCATGCAGAGCTATGATTTCTATAAGCTGTATCAGGATTACGGCTGCAATATGCAGTTCGGCGGCGACGACCAGTGGGCAAATATGCTGGGCGGTACAGAACTGATCCGCCGGAAGCTGGGGAAGGATGCCTATGCCATGACCATCACACTGCTGCTCAATTCCGAGGGCAAGAAGATGGGCAAGACGGAAAAGGGTGCTGTATGGCTGGATCCGGAAAAGACCACACCCTACGATTTCTACCAGTATTGGCGGAATGTCTCCGATCAGGATGTCATCAAGTGCCTGAAGCTTCTCACCTTTGTGCCCATTGAACAGATCGAGGAAATGGAGCGCACCCTGGAGGGACAGCAGCTGAACCAGGCAAAGGAACTTCTGGCATATGAACTGACGGAACTGGTACACGGCAAGGCTGCCGCAGATCAGGCGCAGGAAACGGCACGTGCCGTATTCAGCGGCGCAGGTGCAGCAGAGAATATGCCCACCACGGTTTTGAAGCCCGAAGAGCTGACCGATGGCGGCATTGGTATCCTGACGCTTATGGTGCGTGCCGGACTGGCACCGTCCAACGGTGAGGCACGTCGTCTCGTACAGCAGGGCGGTGTTTCGGTGAATGACACCAAGATCACAGACCCCAAGTGCATCGTATACCCGGAGGCAGAAACCATTCTTCGCAAGGGCAAAAAGGTGTTCCATAAGATCGTTGTGGAAGCATAAATCATATGCCTCTCCAATGCCTCCCCTGAAAGGGGAGGGGGACCAGCGAAGCTGGTGGAGGGGTTTAGACACAAGGTCACCTCTAAAAACCCGCTCACCCGCCATCTGCGGCGCATCTTTGCGCCATCTTCACTTGCGGAAAAACTTGAAATACACCAAGTATTCCTGCATTTTTCCGCAAGTGAATCTGTTGCAAATCTGCACCACATCTGACGGATTCGGGGTATTTAGAGGTGCCCACAATATAAAAGAATTTACCCTTCCAGAAATATAATACAAATGCAAATGTAAAACAAAGCAGAGCATGATTGTTCTGTTTGTAACTATTCAGAACCCTCTATGAATTACCGGAAAAAACTTTAAAATATGCAAAATCAAGTGAATAATATTAGAAATACACATTGTTTTTTGCATATTTTAGATTAAACTGGTAAATTTCAAACCCAAAACAGGGGGGTACTGAATAGTTACTTCTGTTTTATCATATGGTTTTTTACCCCTCCACCATTGCTGCGCAATGGTCCCCCTCCCCTTTCAGGGGAGGCTATTTGGTAAAAAGCAAAGCGGTCTGAACCATGGCATTTCTGCCGGGTTCGACCGCTTTTTCGTATTTATGACACTGGTTTTATCCCAACTCTGCCGCGAGGAATTCCTCAAAGGTCATGGTACTTCCGACGGACTGCATTGCGTAATATTTCAACGTCAGATAGGCATCGTTTGCAGTGACATCGCCGCTCTTGTCCACATCAGCTGCATCCTTGGATACATTTTCCGGCGGCGCAGCACCTACGGAAACCTTCGCATAATACAGCAGCATCCAGTAGGCATCGTCGGCGTTAATACTGCCGTTGTTGTCGGCATCTCCCAAGGTGTAGGGCTTCCAGAACAGCTGAATGCTCCGGGATACCGTGAGATCGCCGCTTTCTGAAACAGCAGGTGAAGCTTCGCCTGCCTGGGACGGCACATCCAGTGTCTCTGAAAAGGTGACGTCATAGCTGTACCGAGTGACACCTGTGACAACAGATTCTGCATGAGGGTCAGCGATCAGCAGACCGTCCTCGCTGTAAACAGAGCCTTTTGTAGCGGGTGCACTGATCTCTACCGTATAGGCAGAGCTGTAGACAGATGTGAGGTTGGGAGAGGAATAGGTGGTTTCAAACTGGGAGGGGTCAGAGGGGCATTCAGAATAATCCACAAGAAAGACATATTCTGTCACAGTCTGTCCCTCTTCCGGTGCAAGGTCCATATCATAATAGGGCAGAGGCGCTTCGGCAGACTGCCGGGTGATGGATACATGGATGGGGTTGTCGTGGACTGTGATTGCGATCTGACCTGTGATCTGGCTCTCGGGCAAAGGCTTTTGGGAAACATTTCCGTTTTCGTCCTTGATCTCATAATACAGGGCTTCGCTTTTGGGTAATGTAATGGAATTGACTGGGGCAGTCTCTTCCGCTGAAACTGTCCACGGTGTCAGCAGAACAGTGCCGCAGAGAAGTCCGGCACTGCAGAACGCCAGCAATTTTTGAAGCATAGTGTTTCCTTCTTTCTCTTAGTGCCTGTTTGGAAAGGTTTAAAACAGGCTCTTAATATGGCATGGTGAATTGTCCCACACGCCAGACACCTCGTTCGAATACCAGCGTAAAGGTATCTTCCTGAGTGGTCTGTTCTGTCTCATCCGGGAACTGGTAGGTGGATACCACAGTGAACGTTAGTGTGTCTGAAGTGCTGTCTGTCAGAGCAGTGACCGCAGAATCCACATAGCTGATATCTGCACCCCGGTCGCCGCAGAGACGGTAGAGCTTGTCATCCACCATCCGGAACTGTTCGTCCAGATCAGATTCGTGACCCATCCGGGCGAAAACGGAGTAGTATTCTGCCTCGGCTTCTTCCAGGGTATCACAGCTTGTGACGCGCTTCCAGTTTTCATCAATGACGTCAGAGTCATCATAGGTGAAGCCGTCACTGGAGCAGAGATAGGTATAATATGTAGCGGCAGCAGTGGTGTAGATCTGCTTTGCCTGTACACACCATTCGTCGGCTGTCATGCCGGTATCACCGATGACGCCGCCGGTCTGTGCGCTGTCTGAGGAAACTGCCGTTTCTTCGGAGACCGGTGTGCTTGTTACTGCGGCGCTTTCTGCGGCATCGCTGTTTTCGTCATAGGAAGAATCCGTGCTGGCAGAAGCATCTGTATCCTGGACAGAGGACGCTTCAGAAGATTCTGAAGCATTCATTTCGATGGGTGTTTGTCCGGCGTCTGCGCCTGAAATATCCGTGCAGCCGGAGAGCATTGCTGTCAGAGCAAATGCAGTCAGGCAGGCGGCAGCCAGGCGATGTTTTTTATTCATAGTAGCTCCTTTCACAGGGCAGTGGGATCAGAATGCTTGTTCTGTGATCCCGGGATAGGCGTCTGTCGGAAGACCCGACTTTTTCATTATAACATATACGTCTGCAAAAGGCAATGCTTTTTTTCACACATTCAGCTGCAGATGTCATTTTGGTGATTTTGCTGCATGTTGTTGGACACTTTAGAAATAGATGAAACGTTGATTTTTAACACGATTTTTTTAGATTTGTGTGCGCTTTAACGTAAAAAAAGTAAGATTAAACTTTTCTTTTTTCTGTTTTTCGACTTTTTTGAGAAAACGGTTGACAAGCTTTTCACTTTGTGATATAATAATACATGTTGAGTCACTCATGCGAGAACAAAATGCTGTTATAGCTCAGTTGGTAGAGCACTTCCTTGGTAAGGAAGAGGTCACCAGTTCGAATCTGGTTAACAGCTCCAAGAATTTGCACGCAGTTTCGGGAGTTTTCCGGGGTTGCGTGCTTTTTGGTTTTGCGTGAAAAAATGCGCTCAGGGCACTATTAGAGCACTAAGCCCACAAAAGCGCCGCAGAAAAGGCAATAGAACACAGCAAGAAACCGCCACTGGAATCCATCCGGTGACGGTCTTTTTTTATGCCTGTCTGGGTGTCATGCCGGGGCTGGGTTTCCACGTCATATGCTTGCATATTTTCCGTCATATTTCACAAAAATGCTCTTGAATACACAAAGTATTCACTGCGCTTTTTGCTTCATCTGACGAAAAATCTGACAAAGTTTATGCTCGTAGAGTACATCTGACGCACAATCTTTGTGCGGTATTGCCTTAGCTTTTCGGCAGTTGGAGTTGGAGGATATAAATATCATTTCCGTTACGCACGACTGCTACATCAACAAATAATATCTGTTGAAAAGGACTATCAGAAATGGGTGTCCCCAAATCTGGGTATACCCAAATCTGGGAACAGTGCTGTACCCAAATCTGTGGACAGTGCTGTACCCAAATCTGGGTACCAAAAAAGAAATAATATAAATAAAAAGAATAAAGAAACATATTGCGCATGCGCATTTTTTGATCAGCTGATATCCTCTATATGAAAGCCCAGAGAGCCTGCACGGCACGCACAGCGGCGTTTCAGCGGCATGGTGTAGAATTTCCGACATCCGGCAGGGCTATTATACGGCGTTTCTGGACGCTCTCAGAGGGTACAAGCCGGAATCTGGCGCAAAGTTTTCCAGCTATCTGACTTACCCATTCCAAAAGATGCTGGCAGACTTGACACATATGGAGAGTCGCCCGGAATGTTTCCAGCTGGTGCAGGAATTGCGGGAACGGCAGGAATATGGAGAGTATCAGGCGACGCTTTACAGCGACTATCTGGGTGAGATTCAATAGAAATAACCGGTTGCAGGCGTGTACTTGCAGCCGGTTTTCTGTGCGCTGACCTCTAAAGGATCCTAAAGTTTTTTTCGCTGTATGCGGTTCATATGCCATATAAGCACCGTAGAAGCCCCGTAGACAGCCGGAAAGATTGAGGGGTAAAAAAACGGGCGTTGTGGGCGAACAGAGAGCGAACGCTTTTACAAGCTTTGGTCGGCGTATTGCGAGAGGGCTTTTCTTTTGGGTGAAAGCTGGCAGGCGTTTTGCTGCGCTTTGGCTTTCACTGTGTATATTATATCACTATTCACGTGAATATACAATAGGCAGAATAAACAAAGTTATAGCAATATATTTGTGTAATGTATATATTGACGTGAATATATGTATTGTGATATAATAGTATTCTGAAAGGGGCGATACTATGGCACCAACCAGCAAGGCGCAGCAAAAGGCGGTTCATAAATACGTGAAAAGTAATTATGACCGTATTGAATTGACAGTTCCAAAGGGCAAGAAAGAGCAGATCAAGGCGGCTGCGGAATCCTCCGGGAAATCCTTGAACGGATATATCAACGAAGCCATTGACGAGAAGATGCGGGCAGAGCATGAGGGAACGCCGGAATAATGGAGATCATATTTGACAAGAAAGCGCAAAAGTTTATTGAAGCACAGGACAAACCAACAAAACAGCGTATCAGGAAAGCCATTGAGGGGCTGACAGAAGAACCCCCGAAGGGCGACATTAAGACGCTGCAAGGCTATACAGATGGCAGAATGCGGCTGCGTGTTGGGAAATATCGTATTATATACCGTTATGTCAATGAAATTGCTGTGATTTTGCATATTATGAAGATTGACAGCAGAGGCGACATATACAAGCAATGAGGAGGGTTTCACATGGGAAATACAGCACGGGCAATTGCTTCTATGGTGGATATTCTGCCGGAGAATGACCAGCACCTTGCATATGAACTGGTCAAGAAACTGGTTCTTGCATGGGATCCGGATTTTACAAAGGTAACACAGGAAGAAGCCAGACAGCTGGAAGAAGCAGAGCGTAATTTTGCAAATGGTGATACTGTTTCTATGGATGCAATTCACTGGGATTAATGGCACAATACATTGCCAGCCCGGTGATATTCTGGAATACGAGGAGGAAACCACATGAACATCATCAAATACCCGTCAGATCAGGCGGTCAATGATGCAATGGCGCATGATGAACCAATGCTTGCGGCGATTTCCTTCGATGGAAAAACGGCTGTTGTGGGAGAACTGGACGAAGCTGTGGAGCATCACATCCTGCTTATGAAAGCCGGCTATCGGGGAACGGATATTGACAAGTTCTTTCGCATCGTGTTTGACCGTGACGGTGCAGACTGGACTTTTGTATGCCCACCGGATTACAACGGTATTCCGTTTAAAGATAAGCGCATAGAGCGATTTTATAAAGACGGCTTTTCTGTGATCTCGGAATTTCTGCATGAGATCGGCTATCTGGTCGGCATTGATATTCCCAAACGCTACCGGCGGCATCTGGATATGCTGGGCGATGGTACGTCAATTTAAGGCAACACCGCACAAAGATTGTGCGTCAGATGCGCCGTCAGATTTTTCGTCAGATGAAACAAAAAGCGCAGTGAATACTTTGTGTATTCACGAGCATTTTTGTGAAATATGACGGAAAAGATGCAAGCATATGACGTGCAAAGCCGTCAGGCGCTCTTTGCGCGGTGTTGCCTTAAGTAAAAAAACAAACCGCCCCGAAGTGTGACAGCTTCGGCGGCGGTTCTTTTCGTCTGTAAGCACGCTGTGCGGCTCTGTATGGCGTTTTATCCTGCTTGTGGTGAAATTTATATGGCGATTCTTTGCGCTTGTCTATGGGACGTATATGTGCGCTTTTGTGTGTGGGCGATATCGAAGTGTTTCCGATATCGCCCCTTTGATTTTCAGATGGGATCACGTACCGATCAAGTCTACGACACCCATAAAACAATCAGACCCGTCTGGTATAATCCAGGCAGATCCACCCGGCGCCCGATTTCAGCCTGCCCCAATTGCCGGAAGTCTGTATAATGGTGTATGTGCCTTTATCCCGGATACAGCCTACGATCCCATAGGATGTTCCGGCACCGGCACGGATATTCAGTGCAGACGCAGTGACTTTCACAAGATAGCTGGTGCTTGCAGCTGAAACCGGTGATGATGGAGAAGCGGTAGCGCCGTCCATTTTCGAAACCACATCCGCCAGGAATTTCAGCCAGTTTGCACTGCTGTCCGTGTCCGAACCGCCCTTTGCCTTTGGTACGAACCACTTCGGGCAGACCTTTCCGGTCACATCGAAATGCCGGATCACGCCGCCTTTTTGCGGGTTCAGCCCATATTTCCTGCACAGCTGCGCAGTCAGTTCCACAAGGCTTTTGTAGGTGGCGGAATGAAATTTTCCGGTTGCATCCGGGTGGCATGTCTCAATGGACACCGTATAGCTATTTGCCTGATTGGTGCACCAGCTGACTTCTTCGTCCGGGATGCAGCAGATCACTTCGCCCTGCAATCCAACAATGTAATTGCTGGAGACAGCCCGGTCGGTGGTGTTGAAATAATTCCGGTTCGCCATGGCAGAGCTGCCGGGATTGCCCACCCAGTGAACAGCAATGGCAGTGGTTTTCTTCCGCTTGGTACCCGGTCGGTTGTGGGTGAGAAATGCATTTGTGATTTGCATGACATTCAATTCCTTTCCGATTGTTCCCGTTCTGCATCCTGTGCTTTCTGTTTCCGGCTGAGTACGCTGACTGTATTTTTCCATGCAGCCGGCAGGGGCACGCCCATCAGCCCGGCATTTTCCGTGATCGAGATCACCTCGTTTGTACAAAAGCCGATGATCACTGCGTTGCGCAGAATCGCACAGCCCAGCAGCAGATCCATTGCATGGCCAGCGGCAACCAGCATCAGCATAGCGATCTTCCGGCAGATTCCCTGGAAACAGCGGCGGCTTTCCAGTCTGCCATTCTGGCTTTTTGCGGAACGGTGAAACACTGCGGCAGTCAGGATTCCTGTGCAGAAATCCACCGCCATAAAGGCGAGCAGTATCTGCAAACTCAGATCCCATCCACCCACAGCGGCAATCAGAAAACTGCCTGCTGTACCAGCTGCGGCGCAGATCCATTCTTTCATGGTGATTCCTCCATCAAATCAATTCTAGCCTTCCGCATCTCAGGAATATACCAGCAGAACAGAAAAAGTCAACCCCTTTTTCCGGAAAAAAGCAAAAATACCCGGAATCCATAGATTCCGGGTAAAGATAGCTGTTGTATTTTATAGTACGCCGAAATATGCTGCGATCACAGCTGCTTCTGCTTCTGCCATGCGCTGTAGATTGGCGTCGTTAAGGAGCCAGTTTGTGGCACGGAGGTTGGTATGATAGCTGTGTTCCAGCAGGATCGCCGGAACGCCCACAGAGGTAGCACCCCGGAGCACGCCGTAATAATCTCCATTGAGTCCCACACGTTTCCAGATGGTGCCTCCCTGATAGGTACCCATGACCTGGTGCACGGTGTCAGCCAGCTGTTGCCCCAGCACATCCGCAGCGCCTGTGACCGTACAGCACGCCAGAGGTGCATCTACAGAGGAACTATTGCAGGCATTGCTGTGCAGGCTCAGGAACAGGTCACAGCCCTCTGCTTTTTTGCCGCGCGCTTCCAGTCCCAGGTCGCCTGCCTGGGTGGGGCGTGTGGTGACGACTTCAATGCCATAGGCTTCCAGTGCCGGCTTCAGCTTCAGGTGCAGCTTCCAGCTCATATCCGATTCAAAATAGGCGCCGTTCACGGGACTGCGGTTATACTTTCCATAGTGTCCGGCGTCCAGGCAAACCCGGATGCGTCTGAGGGTGCCGTCCTCCCGGAACAGATATTTTTTTCCGTCGATGGTCTGTGAGCCGGTTACCATGGTGCCGTCATTCTGGAAATAGTATTCTTCGGTGCTGAGGGTCAGCCAGCCGGTCTGCATTATGCCGGTACTCTGGAAATAGTAGCGTTTTCCGTCAATGGTCTGCCAGCTCTTCTGCATAGTGCCATCGGCGGCAAAGTGATATTGCTTCTGGTCGATGGTCTGCCAGCCGGTCTGCATAACGTAGTCCTTGCTGAAATAATATTGCTTTCCGGCATTTTCCAGCCAGCCGGCAACAGGCGAGCCGTCTGCATCATAGAAGGAAACGGTTTTGTCCGAAAACGTACAGAACCCGGTTTCCTGGGTACCGTATTCGCCGTCGAATAAGTATTTCACGCCGTCCAGTGTGACCTCGCCTGTCACCTTTCCGGTTTCGGAGTCAATGTAATAGCGGTTTCCGGCATAAGTGAACCAGCCGCTGCACAATTGTCCGGTTTCAGGGTCATAGTACCGCCGGACGCCGTCCACCGTGCGCCACCCGGTTTTCTGTGCACCGGTATAGTCGAACAGATAGACTGTTTCGTCAATTTTCTGGGCACCCACTGCCGCCGCATAGGTCTGGGGGTTGTAATAGTGCCAGGCGCCGTCAAAATTCTGCCATCCTGTCAGCAGGGTGCCGTCCTCCTGGAACAGGTAGGAGATACCGTCGATGACCTGTATATTGACGGCAAAAGAACCGTCCGCATAGCGATATTTTCGCCCATCAGCCGAATCGACCCAGTCGCCTTCTTCCTGCGGTTTCGGGGAAATCTTGTGGGAGACATCTGTTTCCAGTCCAGTATCCGTTGCCACGGGTACTGCGGTTGCCACAGGAACGCCGGTTGCCACAGGCACAGTCGTTGTATCCACGGCTTCTGCGGAAGCTGTCCCGGAGAACAGCAGGATCCCGCTGGCAGCTGCACTCAGCGGCAGAAGCAGCCGGAGCAGTTTGGGGTAATGCATGTTGATTCCTCATTTCTCTTGCCTGCATCCCGGTGGGAGACAGGCAGTTGTTCTCATATATTGACTATTTTACAATATTTTTTTTGCTTTGTCAAGGGAACTATTGCATTTTCCACATAAGGTCACCTCTAAAAACCCGCTCACCCGTCATCTGCGGCGCATCTTTACGC
>NZ_CALDMP010000059.1 GCF_937915125.1 uncultured Ruminococcus sp.
CGAAAAATCTGACGGCGCATCTGACGCACAATCTTTGTGCGGTATTGCCTTAAAATTTGTCGCACGGTTTTATTATTGTACAGAATGAAAGGTGGCTGCTGCAATGGTAGTACATCCGAAACCCAACTGTACACTCCTGAAAGAAAGGCGATTTTTATGCTGGATTTTTTGATTCATAAACTGATCCGTAACAGCGATAACACATCCGATCCCAGTGTTCGGAAAGCATATGGCACATTCAGCAGTATTGTTGGCATTATCTGCAATCTGCTTCTGTTTGGATTGAAGTACACCATGGGTGTTTTGTCCCATTCAATTGCCATCATCTCTGACGCATTCAACAACTTATCTGATTGTGCCAGCTGTCTGATCACCATGTTTGGCTATAAACTAGCGGCAAAGCCTGCTGATAAGGATCATCCATTCGGTCACGGCCGTATGGAATATCTCACCTCTCTGGTGATTGCTGTGATGATTGCACTGATGGGCTTTGAGTTGCTTCGGAATTCCGCAGCAAAAATCATCCATCCTGAAGACGTGTCATTCCGTTGGATGACGCTGGGCGCTTTGCTTATTTCTATCGGAATCAAGCTCTGGATGGCGTGGCTGAATACAAAGCTGGGAAAACGTATTCATTCTTCTACCATGATTGCTGTAGCAAAGGACAGCCGCAGTGATGTAATCGCCACTTCAGCCACAATTATTGCCTTGGTGGCATCCCTGTTTACGGATCTGCCCTTGGACGGCATCATGGGTGCGGCAGTTTCTCTGTTTATTTTAAAAACAGCATATGACATTATCCGAGATACAGTAGGCGATCTGCTGGGACGTCCGGCAAATCCGGAAGTGGTACAAAAACTGCAGGAAATGCTTCTGTCCCATCCGGAAATCGTGGGAATCCATGATCTTGTACTCCACAACTATGGTCCGGGAAAAACTCTAGGCAGCTGCCATGTTGAAGTGAAAAGCGATTCTGATTTTGTTGCCGTACATGAGGTGGTGGATATTGCAGAGCGTGAAATATATGAGACCATGCAGATTTTGATGACGATCCATATGGATCCCATTGAACTGGACAATGAAATTGCGAATAATTATCGCCATATGACAGAAGCAGTGATCCACGGACTTGATGAACGACTGAGCCTGCATGATTTTCGCCTGGTTTCCGGGGAAAATACCAACCGATTGATTTTCGATCTGGTTGTTCCATTTGATTGTGCCTATACGGACGACCAGCTCCAGGAGATGATCACCCATGAATTACAGCAGCAGGATGCCACGTGCCAGACCATCATTACATATGACCGGGACTATACCGGATAAAAGACGGTATTATCCTTCATTCTCCTCTGCTTTTCTTGGAAGAATGCATTAGAGCGTATTCACATAAATCCAAACAAGCGTCTTTCCGGCAAAATTTCGCGCATACTGCGTTAAGGCAACACCGCACAAAGATTGTGCGGTGTTGCCTTAAAAATCTTTGCCGGGCGACAGCCCGCCTGCGGATTTTTACCTTGTTTGCGCTAAATTTATGCTCGAAAATCCGCTTATTCGTTTTATGTGAACACACTCTAGAATCAATTGACTTTTCCGAAAAATTGTGCTACAATATAGACAAAACTTTTGAATTCGGGAGGTACTTTATGCTGCGTTCGTTCTTAAAAAAACTTCTGCTTCCGACTGCGCTCGCCGGTTCTATGCTTTTCTCAGCAGCTGCACCGGTTTTTCATGTAGCTGCTGAACCGGATAGCTACCATGATGATTGGCTTCACGTGAATGAAAATGCAGAAATTGTCGATATGGACGGAAATCCTGTCTGGATCACCGGCTGTAACTGGTTCGGCTACAATGTCGGCAGCCAGGTTTTTGACGGTGTCTGGTCACAGAATATGCATGACATGCTTCGTCAGATCGCAGATCATGGCTTCAACTTTCTGCGTGTTCCTATGTCTACAGAAATACTGCTGCAATGGAAAAACGGTGACCCAGATCCTGCGACACCGAAAGTGAACCAATATTCCAATCCAGAACTGACACTGGAAGGCGTTGAAGGCGGTACAATCATGTATAGTTTTGACATCTGGAATCTTGCGGTGAAGTGGTGCCGTGAGCTCGGCATCAAAATTATGATCGACATTCACAGTGCAGAAACGGCTTCTGCCGGTCACCAGATCAGTCTGTGGTACACAGACAAATTCAGTACAGAGGACTGGTGTGATGCACTGGCGTGGTTTGCCGATTATTACAAAGACGATGATACCATCCTTGCAATTGACCTGAAAAATGAGCCCCACGGAACCGCAGATGTCAAAGATCAGATGGCAAAATGGGACGACTCAACAGATCCGACAAACTGGAAATATGCGGCAGAGACCTGTGCCGCGAGAGTACTGGAAATGAATCCAAATCTGCTCATAATGGTAGAAGGAACAGAGGTTTATCCAAAAGAAGGCTATGACTGGACTGCTCCCAAAATTGACTATACAACTATGACGGAGTATTATTACGGTACATGGTGGGGCGGTAATTTCCGCGGTGCAAAGGAATATCCCATTGATCTGGGCGAATATCAGAGTCAGCTGGTGTATTCTCCCCATGACTATGGTCCTCTGGTGTGGGAACAAAAATGGTTCTATGACGGCTTCACACAAGAATCCCTTCTGAAAGACTGCTGGTACGACAACTGGTTCTTTTTACAGGACGAAGGCGTTGCTCCACTTCTGATGGGAGAATGGGGCGGCTTTTTGGACGGAGACAGAAATGAAGCTTGGATGACTTATTTACGGGACTTCATGATCGAAAACCGTATCCATCACACATTTTGGTGCTTTAACGAAAACTCTGGTGACACCGGTGGTCTGGTGTATGACAATTTCGTAAAGTGGGACGAAGAAAAATATGCTCTGGTTGAGCCGGCTCTGTGGCAGGATAACACCGGACGTTTTATCAGTCTGGATCACGAAATTGCCCTGGGCGAAAATGGTATTTCTCTCGGAGAATACTACGGCGGCTCTGTGCCAGGAACAACTGGAACGACAACTGAACTGCCGAAAATGATTCCAGGAGATCTCAACGGTGATTTGACTGTCAATGGTATTGATCTGGCACTTGCACGGCAGAAAATTCAAAACTCTGCCGATGGTATGCTGTTGTCGTCTGCCTCCCCGGAAGATACCAATGGTGATGGCGTCTTTCATATAGCAGATGTTGTTCTTCTTTTGAAATATCTACTGGGTGAGAATGTCACATTAAAAAGCAACTAATAAAATTAGGGCAATACCGCACAAAGATTGTGCGTCAGATGCGCCGTCAGTTTTTTCGTCAGATGAAACAAAAAGCGCAGTGAATACTTTGTGTATTCAC
>NZ_CALDMP010000060.1 GCF_937915125.1 uncultured Ruminococcus sp.
TCCCTCTGCACTCTCTTTCCCTTCACCCCTCACCCCCTTTCCGCACTTTTGCTGGGCACGGTAACTTGACTTTCTTCATGCTTGCTTTGACTAGAGCTTTCAGAATGCAGCCACTTCATCGATGAAATAGAGTTTTAAGTGTGCCAAGGTAGTAGGGGCGAACATTGTTCGCCCGAAAATTTCCAGAAATACTCCAACGGGCGAACACAGTTCGCCCCTACATTTTCACCGAATTTGTAGAATTGTGGAAAATACGGCGGGCGGATGATATACGCCCCTACAATAGAAATATTATTCCGCAAAAAACTGCCGCCGTTCCTGTTCCGGCAGGGAGTGATAAAACCGCTGCTTGATCTCCAGAAAAGACCGCAGTTCCGTCAGGATGCAGTAGAGTATGGCACGGTTTTCGAATTCCTCCCGGTTCTCCGGCAGAACATCACTGCGATAGGCAGCGTGCAGCAGCTCAAGCTGTTCCAGCAGTCCGGCGCAGTCATTGCACTCGTGATACTGTGCTGCGATTTCCGCCAGAAACCCGGACAAGGGCTTTGCCTGTTCCGGCACAATGGTCAGCTTAATGATCTGCCGGTAGATTTCCTGCAAGATCGTACACTGTTCCCGGCGCATGGTCACATAGCGGATATAATACAGATCGCTGCGCCATGTCTGATTTTGCAGAAAGAGATCTGCCTCATGGCGCAGTTCCTCTGAGAGACGGTCTGTCCGCTGGAAGCAGTCTGCGCCATAGCCTGTGTGATCTGTCTCCAGCAGTCGCCTGGACATGCGCTGGAGAATACCCCTGATCTCCGTATCCAGTTCCTCCTGTTTCTGCCGGATCTGCCGCAGATTCTGGGGCATAAACCAGTTGAGACAGACACCGATGCCGCTGCCAATAAGCAGAAGCAATGCCTCATTTCCTATCATGCCAAGCGACACGCCCCCTGCCGCCATGTAATGGGTCGCCATGACAGCATTGATGGGAATGGAATCCTCCATGCCCAGCCCATAGCAGATCAGCAGCAGGAGCAGCAGGACGATTCCGAATGACCAGGGCTTTGTGCCGCAGAACATGTATACAGGCGTGCTCAGCAGCGTCATGATACCGAAAGCCGTCACCCGGCGAATACTGCTGCGTACCGTTTCACGCCGGGTATTCTGTACCGTCAGCAGGGTGATGATCCCGGCAGACGCCGCATTGTGCAGTCCCATGGCTTCTGCCAGCAAGATCGCCGCCACAGCGCCTACGGCAATTTTCAACGCTTTTATCCAATTGATACTACGCCAAATGGAACCCATGATTTCTCACCATCCTTCACAAAACATCTTTGTAGAAAACGACCCCCGTGTCGTTCCCTACGATTTTAACGCCGATCAATTATGGTCATACATGACCAGCACATCCTCCGGGCAAATGACGGTGTCACCCTGGGGAATCACAGTTTCTTCCCCACGGCGTATCAGGACGATCAGTTCCTCCGGGGGCAGCTTCAACTCTGCCAGACGCTTGCCGCTCCAACCGTGTTCCGGCGGAATGGACAGCTCGCACAGCTGGATTTTCTGCATCTTCTCCTTGCAGTGTCCCGCCGCCAGCACGGCAATATCCCCTTCCTGCAAGATGGTATCCCCACGTGGCACGATGTTATCCTTGCCTCGGAGAATGGTGGCGAGGATGGTATCCGGCGGCAGGGAAAGGTTGCTCACCGCTGCACCGATCCAGCTGTTCCCCGGCTCCAGAGACAGCCGCAGCAGCTGGAGTTCTTTCTGTTCCGTGTAGTCATTAAAGGTTCTGAGTACGTCTGTGGTTTCATCGATCATACCCAGCTTTCTGGATACCAGAGGTAATAGCGTCCCCTGTAATGCAATGGAGAACAGCACCACGCAGAATACCAGATGGAACAGGTCATATTCCAGCACGGCACCCCCGGCAACGGCAGTCAGTGCAAAAATGGCGGAAGTCGCACCACGCAGTCCTGCCCAGGAGACCAGAAGCTGCTGGCGTATTTTCGAACGGAAAGGCGTCAGCAGCAGTGCCACTACCAGCGGACGTGCCACAAAGGTCAGAACCACGGCAATGGCAAGTGCCGGAAGAATCACACGCACCAGATTGGTAGGTGTACACAGCAGCCCCAGCAGGAAAAATACCATGAGCTGCATGAGACTGGTAATGCCGTCAAAGAAATGTACCTGATTTTTCTTGTTGGGTATCTTGGTGTTACCCAGGATAATGCCGGCAATATAGGCGCTCAGATAGCCATTTCCGCCCACCAGCACCGGCAGGACATAGGACAGAATCGCCACTGCAAGCATGAATACCATATCAAATCCCGATGTATCAAAGCGGAACCGGCGCAGGAAAAAGACACTGCACAGCGCCAGCAGCGCACCAATTCCTACGCCGTAGACGATCTGGGCGAATATCATGTAGAGCATATGCCCGGCGGTGATATCCGAGGTCATCATGGTCAGGATCACCGTGGTCATGAGATAAGCCACCGGGTCGTTACTGCCGCTTTCCACTTCCAGGAGCGAAGCCGTGCCGTATTTCAGGTTCAGCTTTTTGGAACGGAGAATGGAAAAGACGGATGCGGCATCTGTGGAACTGAGCACAGCACCGATGAGTATACTCTCCAGCCACGCCGTATGCAGGGCAAAGTGACAGAATACACCCATGGCAAATGCCGTCAAGAACACGCCCAGGGTGGAGAGTAGCACTGCCTTTCCGGCAACTGGTTTTGCGGCACTCCACTTTGTCCCGAAGCCGCCGTAGAATATAATGAAAATCAGCGCCACAGTACAGAGATGTTCCGTCATGGAAAAATCATCGAAGGCAATGCCGATCACCCCGTCAATACCGCAGAGCATACCCACTGCCAGAAAGGCAAGGAGCATGGGAATGCCCACCTTACTGGTCAGCTTATTGCAGAGAATACAGGCGATCATCACGAGTGAGAGAAGCAGCAGGATCAGATTCATGTTATTTC
This sequence comes from uncultured Ruminococcus sp., assembly GCF_937915125.1. Classification (GTDB taxonomy): domain Bacteria; phylum Bacillota; class Clostridia; order Oscillospirales; family Ruminococcaceae; genus Ruminococcus_C. The sequence continues at coordinate 2,979 of NZ_CALDMP010000060.1, forward strand.
CTTTCGGTGGGAAGAGGCTCGCTTTGTATGTCAGCCTTTTGCAATTGCGTTTTCTGTTGTCATGTCGGAAGCGTTCTGGAACCGGGTGGAAGTGGCTACGACAGCTGTCACCCTTTCTGCGCCGCAGGATCTCAGCAGTGATGCACAGCGGTTCAGGGTACTGCCCGTCGTCAGAACATCGTCACACAGCAGGATCCGATAGCCTGTGAGGTCTTTCTGCCGGGCAGAAAAATGGGAGACATTTTCCCGGCGCTGCTTTGCAGTGAGCGTATGCTGCACCGCACCTCTGCCGCTGTCCAGGAGAAGGTCTGTCCGCATGGGGATTCCCGTCACTGCCGCCAGTTCCTTTGCAATGACCTCAGCGGGATTGCAGCAGCGTTTCCACTTTTTCCGCCTTGCCATGGGAACCGGAACGATACAGTCGCAGGTGCGCAGCCGGGCATCTGCCAGCACACGTTTTCCCAGCACCTCGCCGCAGTACCAGCCGAACTGGAGACTTGCGGTTGCTTTGAGGGAAATCACCCCTTGCCGGGCGGTTTTCTCATAAGCCGTGACCACCAGCGCACGGTCATATGCCAGACCAGTGCCGCAGAGACAGGTTTACGGCGGTTTTCCGCAGCCGGCACAGAATGTCTCCGCCGGAACGGCAATGGCGGCGATACAGGCATCGCAGAGATATTGTCCCCATGAAATGGGGCTGCCGCAGCAGGGACAGACGTTGGGAAAGACAAGATTCAGCAGATACATCCGGCATTTTCTGCCGAAGCGCAGTTCGTCTGGCATTGCTCCACCCCTTTCCATTGTTTCTGATTTCATTATAACATAAAATTCATGGGAATGCAAATGGGCAAAACAAACATAATTTGCAAAGAAATCAACTTTTGTTATCGGGCGGATAATATCCGCCCCTACAGTGGAATTCCGTCATGTTCGGGAACGGCGGGAGCAAGCCCCCGCCCTACGCATCTTGTTTTCAATCCAAAAGTAAAGGCAACACCGCACAAAGAGCGCCTGACGGCTTTGCACGTCATATGCTTGCATCTTTTCCGTCATATTTCACAAAAATGCTCGTGAATACACAAAGTATTCACTCCGCTTTTTGTTTCATCTGACGAAAAAACTGACGGCGCATCTGACGTACAATCTTTGTGTGGTATTGCCTAAAATTTTAGGCATGACTACATAGTAGGGGCGACCATTGGTCGCCCGTGTTTCCCCCTCTGCAAATGGTTTACCTGCGGGCGAACAATGTTCGCCCCTGCATGGGTTCCTTTATCGGGAATACATCAAATCACGGTAAGGGTGATCATTCAATATCACCTATTTCCTATAGGCATAGTATGATTTATTATACAGCAAAAAATCCCATTTGTCAACACTAAAATAACTATAATTCCGATATATTTGATAAGTTTGTAAAGATTCACGAAAACACGCCGTATTTCCACGCAATATCTCTACGTTGCCAAGAGAAAAGCAGTCTTGAACCGGCGAAAAAACTGTGTTATAATAGCCATATCACCGATCCGAAAGGAAAGAGGAGGCGTGTTATGAAAACTGTATTCTGCTTCGGCGATTCCAACACCTATGGGCTGAACCCCAGGGACAAGAGCCGGTTTGACGATGCCACAAGATGGACAGGGCTTCTGGATCAGAAGCTCCGTCCCCATGGATTCCGTGTTGCGGAGGAGGGGCTCTGCGGACGGACGACCATATTCCCCGACCGCACCCGTCCCAACCGCTGCGGTGCGGATGTACTGCCATTCCTGCTGGAGAGCCATGCCCCGGCGGAGTACGCCATAGTGATGCTGGGCACCAACGACTGCAAGACATGCTTTCACGCAACGGCAGCCCAGATCGCCGGCGGTATGCGCCGTCTGGTACAGCAGATCAAAGCCGCCGGTATTTCCCGGATCCTGCTGATCTCCCCCATTCATCTTGCCCACGGCGTAGGTGAAGTGGGATTCGACCCGGAATTCAACGAGGCATCTGTGGCGCTGTCCAGGGAACTGAAAGGGGCATATGCAAAGGCGGCTGCGGAAGAGGGCTGCCTGTTTCTCGCCGCATCTGATGTTTCCCTGCCATCGAAGAGCGACCGGGAGCATATGGACGAGACAGGGCACAAGGCACTGGCAGAGGCAGTGTTTCAGGTGCTTTTGAGAGACTTTTCAGAATAGTATCGGAAAACGCCGTCTGCCCTTAAATTGGACAAGCGGCGTTTTTCATGTCAGAGTTTCTCCCGGATACACCCCAGAAACTCATGGAGACGCTGTTCGTAGTCCGCCAGAGTCTCTTCCCATTGTTTCAGGCAGTGCCTTCCCTCCTCGGTGATATGATAAACCGTCTTGGACGGCGCACCCTCCTGTTCTTGTTTCCGGGATGTCAGCAGCCCGTTCTGCTCCATCTTTTTCAGATAGCGGTACAGCCCCGTGGGGTCAGGATATGTCCCGGTGAACATGGGGGATTCGCTCAGATGCTGGAGCAGCAGAAACCCGTGCATATCGTGATCGCACAGGATCATGAGGATCGCCGGCTGGAGCAGACGATCCATATTCCTCCCCGTACAGGAACAGGTCGTTGTCATTGTCATGCACCTCCAGAGTCATCTCAGTCATCATAATAGCACAGGGCTGCACTGCCGAAAGCTGCCTCCCATGCTTTCTGCACGGCATCCGCATAGGGCGCTGCATCCTTTCCGATGAGAACCAGCTTCTTCATTTTTTCCGTCAGGGGCACCAGATCCGGGGCTTCTTTCAGCACCACGTCTGTGCCCACGTTATCCACATGCACCGCCATACCCTCAGGGGTCATGAAAAAGCCCTTACAGCGCAGCACCTGACCGCAAAGTGCCCTGCAGAACTGCTCCATGGCTGCCATGGGATAAGTCTCCTGCATCTCCAGAATGTATGTCTCGGGACGATTCCAGGCGGTATTGCTGCTTTCACCGACATAGGATTCCGGCGTCACCATGGTCTGCATCAGTGCAAGTGGTACTTCCCCATATGTGGTATCGTAACGATACGCTGCCGGGTTCAGCTCTTTCAGCTTTTCGTGTACCTCCTCCAGCACCTGGGCGGATACCTCGTCTGTCTTGTTCACCACATGGAACATGCTCTTCATGACCTGATTCTGGGTGGGCGTGAAGAGATCGCAGAAATCCAGAAAGCGTCCGGCATCAATGAGACAGACGGCACCCCGATAGTCATAGCGGCGCTTTGTCTGTACCTTTTTCGAAGCCAGGAACTCCATCTGTTCCAGCAGATGCTCCATGCTGGAGGGATCTGCCATGCCGGACGCTTCGATGAGGAGCACGTCCACAGGCTGTTCCAGAAATGCCACCAGCGTCTTGACAAAGCCATCTTTCAGGCAGGCGCAGAAGATGGAGCCGTTGTTGATCTCCACCATTTTCAAGCCGTCCTTTTGCAGTACCTTTCCGTCAATGCCGATGCTGCCGAATTCGTTCACGATGACGCCCACACGGATCCCGGCGCTCTGCATGAGAATATTCCGCAGGAACGTGGTTTTCCCCGAACCCAAAAAGCCGGAGACCAGATAGAGCTGGATATTCTGTTCCATGTTATGCTTCCCCCTCTGTTTCGATATAGCCCAGGGTGATGCCGGCAGTGAACTCGTCATCATCCCCGATGCACTGTTCCACCAGCACGCCGTCACAGGGTGCAGTGAATTCCAGGGCTTTCTTTTCCACCTCGCCCTCGCAGACCACCTCGCCGGCTGTGACAGGCTCTCCCACTTCCTTGCGCCATGTCATGGTGCAGATCTTGTAGTGCAGCTTCACCGGCTTTGTCATACACGGACAGAGGTTGACAGCGTCCGGATCCTTTTTGGGCATTGCCTGATCCGGCACAACGATAGGTACTCTCATGGCGGCTCACACTCCTTTACTCGGCAGTATAGAACGGACATGCGTTCTTTTTGCAGGTGGGGTTACGATCCTTGTATTTACAGCTGATCGCCGCCGGCATGGGCAGATGCAGTCCCAGCCGCTGTTCCAGATACGGCACAGCTGCCTGTACGGACAAAAAGCAGGTGCGCTTACAGCAGCGGGGTCCTGCAACGGTGGAGATGGCTTTCAGGCAGATGCCAGTGAGTTCGTTGCACCACTGCCACGTCTCCACGGACATGGGTGTGGATTCTGTATAGACGCTCAGGAAAATGCCAGCGCCGATGCCGGCACCGCAGGCGCCGCAGAATCCGCAGAATCCTCCCGGCACCTGTCTGGCACGTTTCCGTGCTGTCCACAGCTCCTCCCGGAGTGTCTCCTCGTCCTTTTCCCCGGTCTCCATTGCGGCAGCGGTCAGCAGTGCCGCCGGCAGGATGAAGTGATGGTAGGGATAGTGCACAGGCACCTCCGGGTGATCCATCATCATCTTCAGAATGGCGATGACATCCTTTTTCTGCCCGGAACGGAACAGAGAGATGCACATCTCCAGCAGCTGGTCAAATACTTCTTCTTTCAGTTCGATCTTATGCGTTGTCGCCATAACAATCTGCTCCTTTTCCGGAAGTGTGGGGAAATACAGTGTTCTTTTCTTATCTCTGTATCGACCCAATATACTTTATAATCAAATGCAGACATATGAAAATAACAGATATAGTCCCCTATGAGACTTTATCTATTTCATCGCTATGCAAATTCATTATAGCACGGTGCATAGTGAATGTCAAGGCTCAGATTGTCCTAAAAAATACGGCGGAATTGTCCCTTTACAGAACAGATTTTCTGGTGCATAATAGAAATAGAAAACCGCAGCTGGAATGCTTTGCGGGAGTATGGCATTTATTTTGGTTGTCCGGTCTGATAACCCCTCCACCATTGCTGTGCAATGGTCCCCCTCCCCTTTCAGGGGAGGCTGGCACGGTGCAGCCGTGACTGAGGGGTTCAATCCTATGGCAACACCGCACTGCACCCCGGATGCTGCGGAAACTGAATTTGGAGGCTGTATCAAAATGGGAAAAGAATTGATCTTTCAGGCACTGCGACATGAAAAACTGGACAAGATCCCTTGGGTACCTTTCGCCGGCGTCCATGCCGGAAAGCTGAAAGGCTACAGCGCAAAGGAGCTTCTGACCGATGAGGACAAGCTGTACGATTCCCTCATGGAAGTACACAAGCTCTACATGCCGGACGGTATGCCCATTATGTTCGATTTGCAGCTGGAGGCAGAGATTCTGGGCTGCGATCTGCTGTGGGCAGAGTTCAATCCCCCCTCTGTTACTTCTCACCCCTGTGAGGACGGACATATCCCCTCGGATGACCAGATCCCAAAGGCAACGGAAGGACGCATCCCCATGGTACTGAACACCATGAAGCGTGTCAGGGCATCCGTGGATGATACAGCCCTGTACGGTCTGCTCTGCGGCCCTCTGACACTGGCGTCTCACCTGAGAGGCTCCGACTTCTTCATGGATATGTTCAACAACAAGCAGCTGGTGGAGGATCTCATGACATTCTGCACCAAGGTTGCCATCCAGATGGCGGACTATTACATTGACGCCGGCATGGATGTCATTGCCGTGGTTGACCCGCTGGTAAGCCAGGTTTCCCCCAAGTTCTTTGCGAAGCTGATGGGCGCACACTTCACCAAAGTATTCGACCACATCCGGGAGCGGGGCAAGTTCTCCGCCTTCTTCGTCTGCGGCAATGCCACAAAGCAGATCGGTGTTATGTGTGATACCCACCCGGATTCCATCCACGTGGACGAAAACGTCAATCTGGCAAATGCCAAGCAGACTACCGATGAATACAACATTCTCCTGGGCGGTAATATTCCCCTGACCACCACCATGCTCTTCGGTACACAGCAAGATAACATGAAGTGCGTGGTTGACCTCATCGACAGCATCGACCACAGCCAGAACTTCATCCTCAGCCCGGGCTGCGACATGCCCTATGACTGTCCCATTGAGAATACCATTGCGGTGGCACAGACGGCAAAGAATCCTGAGGAAGTCCGGGAAATGGTGAAGAATTACACCGCCGTAGAGGACGATCTGGACTCTGTGGAGATCCCCGACTATGTGAACCGGGACAAGGTGCTCATCGAGCTGTTCACTCTGGATCCGGAACAGTGCGCTGCCTGCACCTACATGGTTGCCGCTGTTGTGGATAACTTTGACGCCATCCAGGATATGGCGGAGTATGTGATCTATCAGTACAACCGCAAGGAGGATATTGCACGTACCAAGAAAATGGGCGTTGCCAATCTGCCCACCATGTGCATCAGCGGTGAGCAGAAGTATATCTCCATTATCCCCAGCAAGGAAGAACTGGTGGCAGCAGTCAAGGAAGCTTATGGCAAGCTGAACCGATAAAGCGTAAAACAGGATAAGATAACGTCAGAGAATCCATATTTCCGGGTTCTCTGACTTTGTTATTTCTACACATCAAAAAACGGAGGCGACTGCATATGAAAATCGTTATTGCGGGCGGCGGTCCGGGCGGATATACGGCTGCGCTGTCTGCCGCAGCTTACGGTGCAGAGACGATGCTCATTTCCGATGAACTGGGCGGCACATGTCTCCACCGGGGATGTATTCCCACGAAATTATTCCTCCAGGAAAAGCCCTGCCGTACCCATGCCCGACAGGTGGGCGCTGCCTTTTCTGCCATGGAACAGCAGACAGCAGCCGGGATGCAGTACCGGCTGAAAAAAAGCGGCGTGACACTGAAACAGGGCAGGGCATCCCTGACACCATCCGGAGAATTGCTGCTGGGGACGGAACATATCCCCTACGACCGACTGATTCTTGCCACAGGTTCTGTACCACGGCAGCCTGTCCTGCCCGGAGACAACGGCTATCGGTTCCTGGATCCCCTGGCGTTCCTCCACGACCCGGCATCCCTGCCGGATCACGTGTGTATTCTGGGTGGCGGTGCAGTGGGCGTGGAGCTTGCCGTGATCCTGCACCAGATGGGTATCCACGTGGCTGTTGCGGAACAGCAGGAAGAGATTCTTCCGGGGGCAGACCCTGGTCTGGCTGCACGTCTGCGGACACTGCTGGAGGAACAGGGCATCGCTTTCCATCTGGGCTGCGATACACCGGTATACCGGGATGTGATCCCCTGCTGTGGCAGAGTGCCTGTTCTGCCGGATGGTGCGCAGGCGCTGCTGTGCCGGGACGGAGCACTGGTTCTGGATGAACATTACAGGACGCTCCGTCCTCACATCTTCGCCATCGGCGACTGCACAGGACGGAGCCATGAAGCTGCGGAGGCATCCCAGCAGGCATATGCCGTCACGGACTTTCTCTTCGGGAAACCCACGCCGTACCGGGTGACTGCCCACTGTATCTATACCACCCCCAATCTGGCATGGGCAGGCACTGCCCGGCAGGGAGACAGATCGGTCAGCGTATCCTTTCCGGAGCTGCCGGCAGGACAGATCGCCGGGGAAAGCTCCTCTGTCCTGAAGCTATGCTATGCTCCGGATACCGGAGAGATCACGGCGGTTCATATTCTGTCCCGGCAAGCCGCCTTACTCATAGGCACGGCGCAGATGCTCCTACAGCAGCACACCACTGTCCGGGAGCTGTCGCCCATGGCATTTCCCCATCCCACCCCACTGGAACTATTTTCGGAGGCTGCCGCACGTGCAGAGAAAAAGATATGATCCTGATACACTCCCAACACACCGACCCGGTATACAATCTGGCACTGGAGGAATCCCTTCTGGATGGGCAGGAAAACTGCATTCTCCTGTGGCAGAATGACAACAGCGTGATTCTCGGAAGGAATCAGAATGTGTACACAGAAGTGAACCTGCCTGCCGCAGCTCGGTATCACACCAGAATTGTCCGGCGGAACACCGGCGGCGGTGCTGTCTATCACGACCTGGGGAATGTGAATTTTTCCCTGTGCTACACAGAGGGAACAGTTTCGCCGGAGGCGTTTCTCCGGTGTATCCTCACCTTTTTACAGACCCACGGCGTGCCGGCAGTCTGCTCCGGACGGAATGATATTCTGGCACAGCAGCGGAAGATCTCCGGCTGCGCTGCCCTTTCCCGGAACGGCAGAGGACTGTTCCACGGAACGCTGCTCTTTGAAGCTGACAGACAGCGTATGGATGAACTGCTCCATGTCTCACCCCGGAAGCTGGAATCCAAGGGCATTTCCTCTGTGCGCAGCCGTGTGGGTTCCATCCGACCCTATCTGCCGCCGGACTGGGATATTACCCGGTTTCTGGCGGAGCTGACGGCATTTCTCACGGCGTCCTTTTCCGCCTGTCCCGGAGCAGTGGACGAGGTGCAGGTGCAGCGCCTGATGGCGGAGAAATTCAGCACCTGGGAGTGGAATTACGGGCGCAGTCCCAGAATGAATTTCACTTCCGAAAAGCGTTATGCCGCCGGTGAGATACGGGTGGATCTGGAGATTCGTTCCGGCGTCATTCATGACTGCCGCATTTCCGGGGATTTCATCGGGAAACAGGAAATCGCCGGGCTGGAACAACTGCTGTCGGGGCAGAAATACGACATGGATGCCATGGCTGCCCTGTCCCGTTCCACAGACCTGTCCGCCTATTTCGGCGCCATGACACCGGAACAGTGGCTGGAGCTGTTGTTCCCCTTTGGGGATGCGTGAGGGGGGCTGAAATTTCTTTGACAACCAGAATTGTAGGGGATATCATCCGCCCGCCATATTCCAATAATCACGCAAATCCGGTATAAATGCAGGAGAGCTGTTGCAAGGACAATAAATCCTGGTTAGTGGGTCGATGTGGGCATCGACCCCTACAAAAAGTCGTGCGATTCGGGGAAATTTGTAGGGTGCGATGCCCACATCGCACCGTTTTTTCTGTCGGATTTTGACTGTCTGCAACAGCTCCGTTGTTGTTTCATGGCAATACCGCACAAAGATTGTGCGTCAGATGCGCCGTCAGATTTTTCGTCAGATGAAACAAAAAGCGCAGTGAATACTTTGTGTATTCACGAGCATTTTTGTGAAATATGACGAAAAATATGCAAGCATATGACGTGCAAAGCCGATAGGCGCTCTTTGTGCGGTGTTGCCTCATGTGTATATCCGTTTTGGGTTGCGGCGGAAAGGTATGCGGGCGAACAATGTTCGCCCCTTCGATGTTCCGAATTTTCCTCTTGACAGCGCTGAAAAAAAACGATATAATAAAAGACAGAAAGCAGCCGGATGTGTTTGCGGCTGAAAGGAAAAAGGAGAATCCATATGACATACAAAGAATCATTCCTGCGGTTCATGGTGGACTGCGGCGTGCTGACCTTCGGCAGCTTTACCCTGAAAAGCGGCAGACAGGCACCCTATTTCATCAATGCCGGAAATTATCACAACGGCGCCCAGCTCATGGAACTGGGACGGTATTATGCTGCCTGCATCCAGGAGCACAATATCCCGGTGGAGACTCTCTTCGGACCGGCATACAAGGGGATTCCCCTGGCAGCTGCGGCGGCTGTGGCGCTGGCGGACAAGTACCAGAAAACCGTGAACTTCTGCTTCGACCGCAAGGAGGTCAAGGATCACGGCGAGGGCGGTATGTTCGTAGGGAAACAGCTCACGGACGGCGAAAAAGTGGTCATCATCGAAGATGTCATGACCTCCGGAAAGGCAATGGCTGAGGTTTACCCCAAGCTCAAGGGTGCCGCTGATGTGGACATTACGGGCATGGTCATTACCGTTGACCGCATGGAACGTGCGCTGGAGGGCAACCAGTCTGCGGTACAGGCTGTCTATGAAAAATACGGCGTGCCGGTCTATGCCATTGTTACCATGGAAGATATTATCCAGGCGATCCGTGACGGCATTATCCCCGGTCAGGAGCATCTGGATGCCATGCTGGCTTACCGCAAGGAGTACGGCGTATCCTGATTGCAGCCCATTCATGCACATTGCCGGGCACACGCCCGGTACGATGTTCCTGTAGCTCAGCTGGATAGAGCGGCCGCCTCCTAAGCGGCAGGTCGGGTGTTCGAATCACCTCAGGAACGCCATTACACTTCGATCTGTTTTTTTGGCAGAAAATACTTGACAATTCATACGGTTTATGGTATCATATGTCTATCAGAGTCGTTCAGCATCTGGGCGTGCAAAAAGATGCTGAACAGGCTCTCAGATCGTTTCGGGGCATTAGCGCAGCTGGGAGCGCATCACACTGGCAGTGTGGGGGTCAGGGGTTCGAATCCCCTATGCTCCACCAGAGAAATACCACGTGGTTTCGGTAGTTTTCCGGGATTGCGTGGTGTTTTGTTTTTGTGAAAAACTTAATTTGTGCGACGTTTGTGCACCAATGTTTCAAAAACAGACGAAAAGTCGCAACAAAATACAACAAAGGAACCGCCCCGGAGTGATCCGACAGCGGTTCCTTTTGGTTATCCGGCAGTTTTCTTTTGGTACTCTATGAAATCATGCAGCCACTTTGGCAGCTGTTCTGCCTGAGGAATCATATCGCCGTTTTGATAAATGGCAACTTCCCGAAAGCCGTTCTCATTGTCATAGAAATGCACTTCATCACAGTACGGCAAAACTTCTGCAAGGTCAGCAAACCGCTTCTCATAACGTCTGAGAACGTCATGTTCCGGAATATTATGCCCGCCTTTGCGAACACGGTTTGCAATGCGATACAGGCTTTCTTCTGCGGTGCTGATACCAACATAATACAATCGAATGAAGTAGTTTTCTTCTCTGGCTTGCTGAATCGTCCGTAAGGTCCGCCGCCCGGAGAGTGTTGTCTCCTGTGAAAAATTGATCCCTTTTTGCAGGCATTCCTTCACTTTGGCAATAGCATTTTTCCCGGCTGTCAGACGATCGCAGTGCTGCTGTACAGCGATCGTATCCGGGTCAATAATCATTCCCATATCAGACAATTGCCGCCGCAGAACGCCGGAAAGGCTGCTTTTTCCTACACCGTTCACACCGCCGATTATGGTATATTGTTTCATGCAGTTTCCTCCTATTCCAGAATGTCACCCAGCTCTGACTGACATTTCCTCCACCTCGTTTTGCCGGAACCGGGGTACTTTTTAATTGTATCCCCCATTCTCACGCTACCCATATTATAACACAACACGATCACAATTACAAGGGCATAGACAAGCGATGCACGCAGATCAAGTTTTGTGAAATATTGGTTATTGTAGGAGCGACCATTGGTCGCCCGTTTCGGTTTGCCTGGATTTTTGGCGGGCGACCTTGACCTTTTCGTTTTATCTGAGGCAACACCGCACAAAGAGCGCCTGACGGCTTTGCACGTCATATGCTTGCAT
>NZ_CALDMP010000061.1 GCF_937915125.1 uncultured Ruminococcus sp.
TTTATGCTCGTAGAGTACATCTGACGCACAATCTTTGTGCGGTATTGCCCTAAAAAAACGCTCATCCGTCATCTGCGGCGCATCTTTACGCCATCTTCCATTATGGGAAAACTTGAAATACATCGAGTATACCTGCGTTTTTTCGCAAGAGGAATCTGTCGCAGATCTGCACTACATCTGACGGATTCGGGTTTTTGTTTTTTCTTTCACTTTTATTTCTTTGGAAAGGGGAATGGTTATGCACCGCTTTCTTTCACAGCTTGCGACAACTCGTGATCTCCCGGATGATTCTCTCCGGGCACTGCTGGAATCCGATGCGTATGACACGGAACTATTCCGCCAGGCGGACCGGGTGCGGAAGGAATATTACGGCACAGATGTCTACATCCGTGGACTGATCGAATTCACCAACTATTGCAAAAATAACTGTTACTACTGCGGCATACGCCAAGGCAATACCAAAGCGGTACGCTATCGTCTCACCAAGGAAGAGATCCTGTCCTGCTGCAAGGAAGGCTATGAACTGGGATTTCGTACATTTGTACTCCAGGGCGGCGAAGATCCGTATTTTACGGATCGCATTATTTGCCAGATCGTCTCTGCCATTCGGGAGCATTTCCCGGATTGTGCCATTACGCTATCCATAGGAGAACGTTCCCGGGAAAGCTATCTTGCTTATTATCGCGCAGGCGCAAACCGCTATCTGCTTCGCCACGAGACGGCAGATGCGGTGCATTATGGGCTGCTGCACCCGGAAAACATGTCCCTGAATAACCGGAAACGTTGTCTGTTTGACCTGAAAGAGATCGGCTATCAGGTGGGTTCTGGCTTTATGGTAGGGTCACCCTTTCAGACTACGGCACATCTGCTGTCCGACCTGCGCTTTTTGCAGGAATTGCGGCCGGATATGATCGGTATCGGGCCGTATCTTACCCATCAGGATACGCCTTTTGCAGACAAGCCCAACGGTAGCCTGGCATTGACGCTGCGGCTGATCGCTGTGCTGCGGCTGATGTTTCCCTATGCACTGCTCCCGGCAACGACGGCGTTGGGGACCATCCATCCTCAGGGCAGGGAACTAGGTCTGAAAGCCGGCGCAAATGTGGTTATGCCCAATCTCTCTCCAGTCCGGGTGCGGCGGCTGTATTCTCTCTATGATGATAAAATCTGTACCGGAGAGGAATCCGCCCAGTGTCGGCATTGCCTGGAACAGCGTGTGGCGTCTGCCGGGTATGAGATCGTGACGGCGGTGGGTGATGTGAGAAGGGATGCTGCGAGTGTGGAATAAGGAATGGTGATTTCTCTTCAATAATTTTATAAATTGTGTATAAATTGTAAAATCTAAAAGAGGCCATTGACAAGCGCATGAAATCATGGTACAATACGTAAAGTAAACAAAGAAGAGCATTCCAGTTCTCACCGTTTGGCCTGTTGTCGAAACGGTCAATAATTCGTTTTCACTTTCCTGCACTGCGGGTAGAGTGCGGTTTGACGAACGGAGAAGGAGTGTTCACAAAAGTGGACGCTTTTTTTTGTTTTTGAATTAACATGTTTGGAGGTGCTGGCTTATCAGCAAGCAGGAGCTGCAGATCAATGAGGAAATCCGGGACAAGGAAATTCTGGTCATCGACCAGAACGGCGAAAAGCTCGGAACAATGTCTGCAAGAGATGCGCAGAAGATCGCCTACGAAAAAGATTTGGATCTGGTGAAGATCGCACCGACGGCAAAGCCTCCGGTGTGCCGGATCATGGATTACGGCAAGTACTGCTTTGAACAGCAGAAACGGGAAAAAGAGGCACGGAAAAACCAGAAGGTTGTTTCCATTAAGGAAATCCGGATGTTTTCTGCCATCGACACCCACGACTTTGAAACCAAGGTCAATCAGGCGAAAAAGTTTTTACAGGGTGGCGACAAGCTGAAGGTTTCGGTTCGTTTCCGTAAGCGTGCAATTGCTCATCCGCAGATCGGCGAGGAACTTCTGAAGCGCTTCAAAGAGGCGTGTGCAGAGGTTGGCGTTGTTGAAAAGCCGGCAAAAATGGAAGGCCGCAGTATGGTCATGTTCATTTCACCGAAGGCATCGAAGTAAACAGGAGGAATCACCATGGCAAAGATCAAGACTAAGACACATTCCGGTGCGAAAAAGCGTTTTAAGATGACTGCTTCCGGAAAAGTGAAGTATCAGAAGACCAATAAGAGACACAGACTGACTCAGAAGGATACCAAGCGGAAGAGAATCGCTCGTACAGTTGGTATTGCAGACAGCACAAACGCACCGGCACTGAAAAAGCTGATGCCGTATCTGTAAGTTGCACAGTCAGTTAAGTTGGTTGGAATCAGAGAAAAACGGAGGTAAAGAATTATGGCACGTGTTAAGGGTGCAATGATGACTCGTAAGAGAAGAAATAAAACGCTGAAGCTGGCAAAGGGCTACTGGGGCAGCAAGAGCAAGCACTTCAAGATGGCAAAGCAGGCTGTTATGAAGTCCGGCAACTATGCGTACATCGGCAGAAAGCAGAAGAAGAGAGAGTTCAGACAGCTGTGGATCACTCGTATTTCTGCTGCATGCAAAATGAACGGAATCAATTATTCTCAGTTCATGAACGGCTGCAAGAAGGCTGGTATTACACTGAACCGTAAGATGCTTTCTGAAATTGCTATTCATGATGCAGCTGGCTTTACTGCAATCGTAGAACAGGCAAAGGCTGCTCTGTAAGATCGAATGCGAAACACGCTCTGGAACGATACGGGGCGTGTTTTGTTGTATGTTGTAATATTTGGAATCAGATAAACGGGGTTGATTTTGTGGAAGCACTGCTGAAAATATCGGCACATGACAACGGAGCGGTGAAGCTGTACCGGAAGCTGGCACGTTCCAAAAAAGACCGGACACGGGAAGGGCTGTTTGTCCTGGAAGGACTGCGGCTGGTGTCAGATGCGGTGCAGAACGGAGCGGTTCTGACCCACCTTTTCTGGACGGAAGAGGGCTATGCCCGCTGGAATGAGGAATCCCTCCCGGCAGATCTGGGTGAAACACGCTGTGCGCTTCTCTCCGATGCCCTCGGGACGGCTTTGTCCCAGACGGAACATTCCCAGGGTGTGTATGCCATCTGCCGGATGCCGGAACAGCCTGCTCTTTCCGATCTCATTCGACCCGGCGGCAATTATGCAGTTCTGCACCAGTTGCAGGACCCCGGCAATGCAGGTATGATTCTGCGGACAGCTGACGCTCTGGGGCTGGACGGCGTGATCTATAGCGCAAGCTGCGATATTTTCAGCCCCAAGGTCGTTCGTGCAACTATGGGCTCCCTGTTCCGGGTGCCTATTTGCTGCACGGCGGATATCATTCCGGTGCTAGAAACATGTCGGGTTGCTGGTGTGGAAACCTGTGCAGCGGTGGTCAGCGGTACGGCACAACTCGTGGGACAGTGCGTTTTCAAAAAGGGCACGGCTGTGGTGATCGGCAACGAGGGGAACGGTCTGCCGGAATCGGTTTCGGCGGCATGCGACCGGCGGGTAACCATTCCCATGCACGGGACGATCGAGTCTCTGAATGCTGCAATGGCTGCCGGAATTATTTTGTGGGAAGTACAGAAAGCCGGGACGGATATGGGGAAAGAGGTGCGCTGATATGGAAGAAATTCGCTGCCTGCTGTGGCTTGTTATGGTATTTGGCGCAGGAAATCCCCGGATCTGGACGGCACTTCATCGCTATGAAACGCCTCAGCGTACCTGTGAAGTTCTTCGTGCCGGCTCTGACCCGGAGCTGCATTTGCCGGAGCATACGCAGCGCAGGATACGGCAGACCGGAAAGGCGCAGATCGACGAAATGTTGGCACGGTGCCAAAAACTGGAGCTGTCCATTCTCTGGTATGGAGATGATCTCTATCCGGAACAGCTATTTTCTATTGTGAATCCCCCGGTGCTGCTGTTTTATCAGGGGAATCCGGAGCTGCTCCAAAATCACCTGCTGCTGACCATTGTGGGGACACGCAATCCCTCGGAGTACAGCCTGCGAGTGGAAAAGACCATTTGCCATGATCTGGTGCAGCTGGGATTTATTCCGGTGACGGGATATGCAGTGGGAATTGATATTACGGCGAATTTGTGTGCGCTTGAGGAAAACAAACCCAGCATTGCACTCATGGGCTGTGGTCTGGATATTGCTTATCCCTTGCCCCACGCCAATCTGAAATATGAGATCGCCCAGAACGGTCTGATCCTGTCGGAGTTTTTGCCGGGAACTACGCCGGCACCTGCAAACTTCCCTTTGCGAAACCGGGTACTCTCCGGTTTGAGCATGGGTACGCTTGTGGTACAGGCACCGGCGCGAAGCGGTGCGCTCATTACCGCAGAGAATGCCATGGAACAGGGCAGAGATGTTTTTTGTGTGCCACCGGCGGACATATTTGACAAACGGTATATGGGTGTGATAAAATATCTTCGGGACGGTGCTATCCCGGTATTTGACAGCCGGGATATTGTCTATGAGTATTATACCAATCATGCGCATATGATAGCGGCATCGGCACTCTATGATGAGAATCGGGAGAAATCCGAGAGTCTGGTCATGGCATTGGGTGAAAAGACGGCGAAGCAGAAAGCGTCCAAGTCCGAGGAACAGCCGTCGGAATCCCATCCCACAGAGCCGGACCCTGTGATAGACCCCTTGCCGGAAGAGGAGATTCTGGAGGGTTTGCCAGGACAGGTCATGGAACTGCTTCGCCCGCAGACGGTCATGCATGTAGATCAGATTGCAGCAGAACTGGATGCACCGATGGATGTTCTGATGACAACGCTGACAGAGTTGGAACTGTACGGCAAGATCGAACGTCTGCCGGGGAAGCAGTTCCGGGTGCTGTGAGTATCGTCATTAGGTTAAGCGTTGTAAACGTCTCGGTGGGACGTTTACAACAGAAAAAACGCAAGAAACTGATTCTGTCATATTGTAGAAATAAGCGAAAATGCAACAAGAGAAGAGAGAATAGAGAGTAACTATGTCAAATTTAGTCATTGTTGAGTCGCCGGCAAAGGCGAAAACCATTCAAAAATATCTGGGCAAGGATTATGATGTCATTGCCTCTATGGGTCACATCCGTGATTTGCCGAAATCTAAAATGGGCGTAGATGTGGAACATGGATTCCAGCCTCAGTATACGGATATGAAGGGCAAGGAGGACGTGATCAAAAAGCTCAAGGAACACGCCAAAAAGTGTGACCGTGTGTATCTTG
>NZ_CALDMP010000062.1 GCF_937915125.1 uncultured Ruminococcus sp.
AAAATATTTTTCGGTATCGAAAGACCCGATACCGAGGTCTGCGAAAACAGACTGCCAAATTGAATATTATGTTCGCATTGGCGAATCTGTATCTGGCTGCCAGAAAACCTCTGACAGTCTGATTCAGTGCACCCTTGCGATGGAAAATTGAATGTTTCCCTACGCACTCAGCTTTTTTGCTGGGTGTTTTTGTTTGTAGGTGGAGATTATGCGGTGTTACCGGTAGAACATGCCTATCAGCAGTTGCTGGAGGAAGGGATGATCCGCGCCGTAAAGGGATCCGGATATTATGTGGAGGATCTTGCCAAGATTCACCTGACTGCCGCTCCGGACAATACGCCGGCACAGCTGCCGAAGCTGATTCCGCCGTCCTCTCAGAATCCGATCCGCTATGATTTCCGCTATTCCGTAGGCGACACCCATCTGTTTCCCTGGACAAAATGGAAGCAGTGCGTCTCCAATGCCATTCTGGATGAAGCAACACTGCAATTTTCCAAATATGAGAGCAACAAGGGATTCTACCCCCTTCGTGCCAATCTGTGTACTTTTTTGCAGCGGACACGGGGCGTTGTCTGTTCACCGGATCAGATCGTCATCTGTGCCGGGACGCAGTACGGGCTGGAGACAATCCTGAACCTGATCCCCAACAACCGCAAACGCGTGGCGTTTGAGGAGCCGGGCTATATCGGCATGCGCAAGGTATTTTACAACTGCCGCTGCGATGTGAAATCCGTCATGATCCAGGAGGACGGCATTGATGTGGACGATATTGCCAATCACCCTGTGGACATGGTCTATCTCACGCCGTCTCACCAGTTTCCCACTGGCGTCACCACTTCCCTGCAAAAACGGTACCGGCTTCTGGAATGGGCAAAGCGGAACAATGGTTATATCATTGAAAACGACTACGACAGCGAATTTTCCTATGGGCAGCGAATCCTGCCATCCCTCCAGTCTCTGGATCAGAATGAGCGTGTAATTTACTTGGGAACACTTTCCAAGGCACTGTTTCCCTCCATCCGCTGTGCCTACTATGTGTTGCCGCCGTCTCTCATGAAGCTGTACGAAAAGAAGTACAAGCACTATAATTCTGCACTGCCCACATTTGTACAAAAGGCAATCGCAGAATTCATTAAAGACGGGCTGCTGGAAAAGCACATCCGCAAAATCTCTAACATGAACGAGCGAAAATTCCGCCGGCTGATTCAATATCTGGAACAGAATCTCCCGGACGAGGTGCACATGATCTACGATCCAGCCGGTTCTCATCTATTGCTCCAGGTAGACTGCTGCCGTCAGGAATCCGAATTCATCACCTTTATGAAAGAACGTTCCATCGGCATTCACGGCACTCGAAAAAACTGGGCAGGTACAGAAAGTCCCGACAATGTATTTCTGGTGGGGTTCAGTTCCATTCCAGAGGAGAAAATCGAGAAATACGCCGCTATTCTCACGGTCGCTCTTCATGAGTACATTGAGACAAAACAGAAAGGCTAATGCAAAAACAAACGGTCACAGTGCAGAACTGCGGCCGTTTTTCTGATTCCTCAGCGATATAGTTGATACAGCAGCGCATTGCAGATCGCAGCCGCCACATTGCTGCCGCCCTTTCTGCCCTGTGCCACGATATAGGGAGTGGTTCCCTGCATGATCAGTTCCTTTGCCTCCACCACATTCACAAAGCCCACCGGCACGCCGATGATCAGCTTCGGCGCAATTTTTCCGGCACGGATCAGTTCATCCAGCTGCACCAATGCCGTAGGTGCATTGCCAATGGCAAAAATTACGTTTTCTCCCAGTGCACATGCCTTTTCCATGGATACCATAGCACGTGTGACGCCCCGGGTCTTTGCCTCTATTGCCACCTCAGGATCAGACATAAAGCAATGTGCCTCGCCGCCCAGTTGATGCAGGGATTTTTTGTTGATTCCGGCGTATGCCATGTTGGTATCCGTGACAATATGTGCGCCCTGTTTCAGCGCATCCAATGCCGTTTCCACTGCATGATCTGAAAATTTCAGATTTTCCACATAGTCAAAATCCGCTGTGGTATGTATCACACGCTTGACAATACTGCGCTGATTTTCCGGAATAGAAACACCCTCCAAGTGCTCCTCAATGATGGCAAAGCTGCGTGTTTCGATCTCCATGGGCTTCACAAATTCCATTTCCATTGCACGATTCCTCCTTATTGCAGCAGTTCGTATTTTTCAAAATTCGCCGTCTGGAAATCTGCGATCTCATCATATGCCGCCAGAGCAAAATCAAAGAGTTTCGCCCCGATCACAGCGCCTGTTCCCTCGCCGAGACACATACCGCATTCCAGATACGCCTTCAGCCCCACTGCATCCAATGCCATCTTTCCGGCAGGCTCTGCGGAACAATGGGAAGCGAACATATAATCCCGGCACAAAGGTGCCAGACGAACGGCGCAATTGGCAGCAACGGCGGAAATGAATCCGTCAACCAGCACTGGCACATGATATATCGCACCGCCCAGAAAAGCACCTGCCATGCCACAGATATCAAAACCGCCCAGTTTGGACAGCACATCCAGCACATCTTCCCGATCCGGCTGGTGCAGCCCAATGGCGTTTTCAATAACAGCAATTTTATGCTGTATTCCATCACGGGTCAGACCCGCCCCACGCCCGGTCACTGTCTCCGGCGACAACTGCTCCAGCACAGACAGCACAGCGCTGGAGGTTGTGGTATTACCGATTCCCATCTCACCAGTGATGATGAGGTTATAGCCGGCTTCTTTCTTTTCTCGTACCAGTTCGATTCCCGTGAGAATGGCACGTTCTGCCTCTTCCCGTGTCATTGCAGGTTCCTTAGCGAGATTTTTTGTTCCATATGCGATTTTCCGCACATCCAGTCCCGGACAGTCCATATCCCGCGCAATTCCGATATCCACCGGGAAAACATCTGCGCCGCATTCCCGGGACAGGGAGTTGATAGAGGCAATGCCCTTGGTGAAATTTTGCGTCACCACAGCTGTGATCTCATTGGTAGACTGTGTAACGCCTTCCTCTACGACGCCATTGTCAGCGCAGAAGATCAGCACTGCTTTTTTTCGTGGTGCAATCTCTGCCGAACCAGTGATACCAGCCAACTGAATGACCATTTCCTCCAGCCGTCCCAGACTGCGCAAGGGCTTAGCAATATTATCCCATTTTTCCTGTGACTGCTGCATTGCCGCCTGATTCAGCGGCTCAATTTGTTTCAGATATGAACCCAGCATTTTGAATCGCTCCTTTCCAAATGGTCCAATTGAAAAATCACTTCTGCAATGGTATGCACATCCTCCTTGGGTGCACCGATGAGTATCACCGGAATACCGCAGGCTTTCGCCGCCGCAATCTTTTCCGCCACGCCACCCCGTGCGCCGCTGTCCTTGGAAACCAACACGGCAATTTGATATGTTTTAATCAGAAAAATTGTATCCTTCTGGGAAAATGGCGGCATGGCATAGACCAGATGCGCCCGGGATGCCGCCGCTGTCCGCCGGGAATCGGCTGTGTCCAGAATACGTGCCCAGCCCCGTGCTGCGAAATCTGTCACATTGGCTTCGTAAAATGCCAGAGTATTGACGCCAGTGGTCAGCAGAATATTGCCCGGTATCTCTGACAATTGTTCAGCCGCTGCCTCCTTGGATGGCACCCGGATGATCCAGTCATAATCGTAGTGCAGCTGCGGTCTTCCCAGCCGGAAATACGGGATATTCTGCTGTGTACAGACCTGCTGCACCGTCTCTGTCACTGCCAAGGCAAAGGGATGAGACGCATCCACCACAGCATCCATACGTGCCAGTTCGACTGCAAAGCCATCCTTATCCAACCGTCCCACATGGACGGTACAGCGTTCCCCTGCCAGTATTGTTCTGCCGTACTCTGTAGCAGTAAATGCCGTTACTTCGTACTTTTCCGGCAGTGCGCGGATGAACTCTGTGGCTTCACTTGTCCCGGCAATGACTGCGATACGCTTCATCCTTTTGCTCCGGTATCTGCCACGCAATAACCCCGGGGCGTGATCATTTTGCCGTTCTGCACATAAGTCTGGGAATTGCCGATGAGTACCACGCAGAACATATCCACTGGTTCCTCTTTCAGCTGTCCCAGCGTTGTGAGCCACGCTTTCTGGTCAGCGCGCCCGGCATTGCGGACAATACCCACAGGCGTATCAGGAGAACGATATTGCTGTATCAATTCCGCCGCATGAGCCAGATACGTCGTCCGGGAACGAGATTTCGGATTATAGAGACAAATGACGAAGTCTCCGTCTGCCGCACAGGATACACGGTGATATATCCGTTCCAGAGGTGTCATGCAGTCGCTGAGGCTGATGACCGCAAAATCATGCATCAGCGGTGCCCCCAATACTGCCGCCGCCGCACTTGCCGCCGTCACGCCCGCAACTGCCACGACTTCCAGATCAGCGTGCATTTCCTCGATGACCTCCAGCGTTACCCCAGCCATGCCGTAAATGCCGCTGTCACCGCTGGATATCATTGCCACAGTCTTCCCTTTGAGCGCCTCCTCCACTGCGGCACGGCAGCGATCCACTTCCTTCCGCATGGGTGTGGCATAGTATTCCTGTTCCGGGAACTGTTCCTTCAGCAGGTTAATATAGGTGGTGTATCCCACCACCAGATCAGCCTGTTCAATGGCGGCAACTGCCTGATTCGTCATATATGCCCGGTCACCCGGTCCAAAGCCGACGATATAGATCACTTGTTTCATTTCCATCATTCCTCCAGTTTCAGCGGTGGCAGCACACGCCGGCACGCCGCCAGAGTTACCCCTGCGTATTTCGCCTTTCCAGTCAGCACCTCGCCGCAGCCCGATGCCAGATAGCTGCACGCTTCGGATACAGAAGGCACGCCGGTCACAGATTGCACAAATGCAGATGTCTCAAATGGATAGGGACAATTTCGAATGGATTCATCGGGGACAATTTCCAATGGCACACCAAGTTCTTCACACAGTTGCAAAATTGCAGGTTCCTGCTGCTTCAGTCCGATGGTAGCCAGCTTTGCCACAGAAAGTGCACTGAGCTGATATGTCTCCAGAAATTTCCGAAAGCAAGCTGCCAGGTGTGCCGGCTCAGTATTCCGTTTGCATCCAACGCCAATGACCAGGCTTTTCGGTCGCAAATACAACGTTTTTGCCCCTTGCGTGTCCGGCAATAACCGATCGGATATCACCACCCGGTGCTCTCCCTCAGGCTCATTTGTCACTCGAATCTGAGACAAATTGCAAGGTTTTGACAGGAGCAGATCTGTACAAAGCGTCACAGTTTTCCCCTCCAGCAGTGCGCCGCTGATATATTTCAGCGTACCCAGATTTTCAATGGCAAGGTCATTGCGCTTGGCGATCTCATCAAACGCAGCAACGCCCTGCACATCCGTTGCCGTGGTAATGACCGGATCTGCACCAATGGCGGCGGCAATTTCCCGTGTCAAGTCATTGGCACCGCCTAGATGTCCGGACAGCAGACTGATCACATGCTTTCCCTGTTGATCCAGCACCAGCACCGCCGGGTCTGACGCTTTGGACTGCACCAGAGGGGCAATCGTCCGCACGACAATTCCGGTTGCCATAATGAAGATCAGTCCGTCATATGCAGCAAAACCCCGTTCCACTGTCACGGCAAAATTCGCTTTTGATTCCACCGTACCGCCGAACTGCATCTGTAATCGTTCCGCCAGCTGTTTTCCCTGTGGCGTCAGCCAAAAATATGCCAGTTTCATCCGTCAAGCCCTTGCCGGAATTCGTGCGTAAAAGTCTTGTCATACAGCTTTGACAGATCGTAGGTATCCCCCAGGAAATCCCCCACTGTCACCAGTGCTGTTTTGGTGATGCCAGCTTCCTTGACCTTTTCCGCAATGGTTTCCAGTGTGCCCGTGACAATTTTCTGCTCCGGCCAGCTTGCCTTATAGACAACGGCAACAGGTGTGGTCTTGGGATAAGACGTGCACAGCCGTTCCACCAGTTCTTCCATTCTGCCCACCGACAGGAACAGGATCATGGTGGCACGATGCTTCGCAAGTTCCTCAATGCTCTCACGCTCCGGCACAGGCGTTCTGCCTTCCATACGTGTCAGGATCACTGTCTGGGACACATTGGGCAGCGTATATTCCTTCTGCATTGCCGCCGCTGCTGCCAGAAAAGAGCTGACGCCCGGTACAACTTCGTGGGGAATTCCCATGCGATCCAGCGCATCCAGCTGTTCTCGGATAGCACCATAAATCGAAGCATCTCCTGTGTGCACACGGACAGTGGTCTTGCCCTGGACTTCTGTCTCCTGCATTACTGCAAGCACTTCCTCCAGATGCATTCCGGCACTGTCATAGATCTTGCAGCCTGATTTTACATCGGACAGCACCGCCGGATTCACCAGAGAGCCGGCATAGATCACCACATCGGCACTGTCAATGAGCCGTTTTCCCTTGATTGTCAGAAGCTCCGGATCGCCAGCTCCGGCACCTACAAAATATACCATTATCGCAGTCCTCCTTTTTTGATAAGCAGCGTTGTGAAATACGAATATGTGTCCTCAGTGGGTGCGCCGATATATTCATCCGGCATTCCCACATTGCGAAGCATTACAGTACGTTCCAGCAAGTCATGTTCCTCCAGCATGGGCAGCAGCCACGGCAGTGCTTTTCCCGCTTTCATAATGACCAGATTGTCAAATTGACCCAGCACCTGCTCCATTGCCGTTTTATCTGTAACGCCGGGCATTACCAACAGAGATTCCTCGTTTTCACAAAGACTGTACTTTGTCTTTGCCGCACCGGCACAGAACGCTGGTATCCCGGCGGCAACTGCCGTTTCATAGCCCTGTTCCTCCACCATCTGGCGAACATATGTCGCCGTGCTGTACACGGAAACATCTCCCAGCGTAACCATTGCCACGATTTTTCCAGCTTCCAGGGCAGCATATACGCCGTCCAGTGCGCCGGACTGCAAATAACTGCGATAATCTGCATGGGCTTTCATGGGAAAGACCACCTCCAGCTTTTCCGCCCGGGTCATATCCGCCGCCTGCTGCGCAATGGTATAAGCGGCAGAGGTTTCCCCTGCCTTTTTTACTGGAATCACCACAACATCAGCAGTTTCCAGAATCTGTTTCGCCCGCAGTGTCATGTCCAGAGGATCTCCGGGTCCCACGCCCACTGCATAAAAAATACCTTTTTCCATGGCTCACTCCTTTGTCTCACAGGAAAACAGCAGCACTGGATGATTGCTGTCCAGCACCCGATAACTGCCCACTTGCTTGCCGCAGCTGACGGCGATCTGTACCACTTCGAATGCCGGCAGCTCTTCCAACAGAGGATACAGTTCCACCTGGGTCTCCAGAGTAACGGCACTGACTACCAGCCGTATTTTTTTCGGCAATGCACAGATGGTTTTCAGAATCTCTGCCATAGCACCGCCGCTGCCGCCGATAAAAACGCAGTCCGGCACAGGCAAATTTTTCAGCTGTTCCTCTGCCCTGCCCGGCACAATGGTCAGGTGCTCTGTCTGGAAATATGCCTTATTCTTTTCCAGAATCTCCAATGCCGTATCCTTATATTCCACGGCATAAACCTGACCGTAAGGGCACATCCGGGCGCATTCAATGGAAATACTTCCGGTACCTGCACCCAGGTCCCAGACCACAGCATCCGGTTGTAACCGCAGCTTACTGAGAATCACTGCACGTACTTCCTCCTTGGTCATAGGTGACGCATTCCGCAGAAATGCACTGTCCGGCAGCATTGCCGGGCGCAGAACAGGTTTCGGGGACGGATTTTTTACCGCCGCAACACACAGTGCAGGGTTTTCCCGTTCTGCCCATTCCTCCGGTTTTCCATACCAGAGCATTTGCTCCGGATAGGTCAGATCAGCTCCCACAAACAGTTCCGTTTCCTCCAGATGATAAGCCGCCAGTGCCGCTGCGATTTCCTTCGGTCCTTGTGTCTTGGAACAGAAGAAAAATGTCGCCGGATGCTCCGCCACAGTACATGCGATTTTTCCGGCAGAACAATCTCTGCCATGAATGCTCAGAATTGCTGCATCCTCCATGGTCAGCCCGAATACTGCACCCAACAGCTGTAAGGAACCCACACCAGGAATCACTCTAAGGGATAATTCCGGGTATCGTGTGCGAATCGTCCGGCATAGGCTGTAAAGCAGAGGATCACCGGAAACCACAATGCCCAGACTCTCCTCCTCCAGCCAGTGGGGTAAATGATCCAGCAAATCGGATATACACCCCATGGGCTTCGTTTTTTTTGCGTTGATCAGTTCCAGAAATCGTTCCGAAGCAATGACGCAATCAGCCGACTCCAACGCTTGTTTTGCCGCCGGAAGCAGGTAATCTGCCGTACCGCTTCCGCCACCTGCTAAAATCAATTCATGCTGCATTGGCTCCACTCCTTCCGCACAATCTCTGCCAACCGGCTTTTTGCCAGTATCTGATCTTTTTCATCCAGCAGCAGCATTCCCACCTGGATTTTCCCATGGGTACGGCGCATACAGTTCTCACAGACACTTTCTACAACAGATGCCCACACCGTTTCTCCCAATCCGAAGGCTGTCAATATTTCCTGCATCTGGGATGTGGTATTGCACCGATACAGTTGCCGCACCTGATCGGTAGATGCTCCGGCAAGCGCTGCGTGGGTACAGAGCACCTCACGCTGTCCGCCGGCAGTGTGGCTGTGCAGATACATAATATCCGCCGCCGGCTTCACCAGCTTTCCCGGTCTGCCTGCCAGCAGAATATGCGTAAAGCCCATTTCTTCTGCGCAGTCCAGCAGATAACCCAGATAATTGCTGCACAGAACAATGCCGCCGCAAGGATCATATTGCTTCCGCAGATATTTTTCCCCGGCATAGCCTGTCACCAGCGCACAGGCGGTGCCGTATTCCGCCCGACACATGGAAAGCTCCAGACAGAGGGATTCTTTCACTGCCTCTTCGCTCATAGGGCGGACGATTCCCGTCGTACCCAGAATGGAAAGTCCACCCTGAATGCCCAGTCTGCCATTAAAGGTTTTCACCGCAATTTCCGCACCGCCGGGCACAGAAACAGTCACATCCGCACCACGCTGCCCAATGACAGACCGCAGGGCTTTTTCGATCATCTGCCGTGGCACCGGATTGATTGCAGGTTCTCCCACCGGCAGTTTCAAACCCCTCCGTGTAATGATACCCACACCCTCACCGGCGTAAAACCGGATCTCACCCGGATTGTCAGAAATTTCCACCTTTGCTGTCACCAGACAGCCGTTTGTCTCGTCGGGATCGTCACCGCCATCCTTGATGACACCGCAGATACCCTGGGATACTGCCTGAATTTCCAGACGAAGCGTCACTCCGGCAGGCGTTTCCAGTTCCACTTGCTCCGGACAGATTCCGGTCACCTGCCACAATGCCGATGCCAGACTTGCTGCTGCCGCACAAGAGCCGGTGGTATAGCCTTCCCGCAGCGGCTTCATATGCGTTCTCCCCACTGGTTGAGGATGTCGTAGATACACTGCATATCCAGACTCTCCCGGAGCGTGTCGGCAAGCTTGTCATATTGTTCCTCTTTATAGGCATTCAGATCAAAAGCTTCGATGACACTGGTATCCTCGCCTTTTTTCGTGAGCAGCGCCTGTACCAGCTTCTGTGCCGTTTCCGGGGAATCGAATATTCCATGAAGATACGACCCGAACACAGTTCCCGCCGGATCACGATAGCCATCTGTTTCTCCGGTTTCCAGCGTGGTAAAGGGAACAGCACTGCCAAGTCCCCTTGTCTCACCCATGTGTATCTCATAGCCGCTGACAGCGTGTCCGGACAATGGCTCCAATACGCCATCCACCGAAGCAATGGTACCATTCATCCGGGTACGCCGTTTCTGAGGCAGGAACACCGTTTCTGTGTCCAGCAGTCCCATACCACGCATAGAACCGCCGTCTTCCACGCCATCCGGGTCAGAAAGTGTCTTTCCAAGCATCTGAAAGCCGCCGCAGATACCTATCACAAGGCTGCCTCTTTCGTGCTGTTTCAAAATGGCTGCCTCCAGACCGTTCTGGCGCATCCAGCGTAGATCTGCCATGGTATTTTTCGTTCCCGGCAGCAGAATGGCATCGGGACTGCCCAGTTCCTGCACCCGTGTCACATACCGCACAGAAACACCATCAATGCGCTCGAACACTTCAAAATCTGTAAAGTTCGAAATCCTTGGTACACGAATCACTGCCAAATCCAGCTTTGCGCCTTTCTGTATCGTGTGGTGCGTCAAACGATCGGACAGGCTGTCCTCATCGTCCAGATCCAGCTGGGCATAAGGCACAACGCCCAGCACTGGTACGCCGGTCAGTTCCTCCAGCATGGTCAGTCCCGGTTTCAGAATTTCCACATCCCCACGGAATTTATTGATAATGATCCCCTGAATGCGGCTCCGTTCCTCTTCGTCCATAAGCATAATAGTACCATACACAGAAGCAAACACACCGCCACGGTCAATATCGCCCACCAGAATCACCGGAGAATCGGACAGCTTAGCCATACCCATATTGACGATGTCCACATCTTTCAGATTGATTTCCGCCGGACTGCCGGCACCCTCCAGCACGATCACATCATTCTCCGCTGCAAGGGAATCGTACGCCTTCATGATATGGGGAATCAGTTCCTCTTTTTTGGTGTAATACTCCACAGCACCCATGGTGCCGAATACTTCGCCGTTTACAATGACCTGAGAACCGCTGTCGCTGGTAGGCTTCAGCAGAATGGGATTCATCCGCACATCTGGCTCCACACCGGCGGCCTCCGCCTGCATTACCTGTGCACGTCCCATTTCCAGACCGTCACGGGTTATATAGGAATTCAATGCCATATTCTGCGATTTAAATGGTACCGTTCGCAGTCCGTCCTGCCGGAAGATCCGACAAAGTCCGGCTGTGATAAAGCTTTTTCCTGCCGAGGACATGGTTCCCACTATCATGATTGATTTTGCAAACATCAATAAAGCCCCCTTTTGCTGACGATTTTCCGCAGACAGCGCAGAAAATACTGGTTATCTTCTCTGGAACGCACTGCCGCACGATAATATTCCGCATTCAAGCCCACATAGGAATCGCAGTGTCGCAGCAATACATGATAGGTCAGCAGCCGACGATCCAGATCGTAGCAACCCGGCACCTGGAAGAAAATATAGTTAGCATGGGGTTCCCACACCCGGAATCCCAGACTTTCCAGCCCTTCATAGAGAAAATCCCGTTCTTCTTGCAGGAACTTTAAAAACCGTGTCCGGTAGGTGTGATCTTCCACCGCTGCGCATCCGGCTTCACTTGCCAGAGTACTCACTGGCCATGGCTGTCCTATGGTACGGACACGCTCCACCAGTCCTGCATCGGAACAGATGCCGTATCCCAGCCGCAGTCCAGGGATGGCATACAGCTTTGTCATGGATTTCAGGATCAGCAGATTGGCATAGCTGCCGGAATCCAGAATCATGGAATCAATGCCCATCTCATCTTCTGTCATATCATAAAAACATTCATCCAGCAGGACAAACACCTGTTTCTGCTTTGCTAAATCCAGGATCTTCCGCAGCAGTTCCGGGTCAATCAGCGTTCCCGTGGGATTGTTGGGATTGCACAGCACCAGAAAATCATAACTGCCCTGCTCCAGTTCATCCAGAAGCACCTCTGTCACGACAAAGGGATCCGGCATCGTCCAATACTGTACTTCGCAGCCGTTTTCCTCCAGTGCCTTTCCGTATTCTGAAAAGGTCGGCACAGGTACAAGTGCCTTTTTCGGTGCAACTGCTCGCACCAGCCGGAAAATCACATCTGCACCGCCATTGCCGCAGACAATATGATCCGGATGCACCTGGTGAAATTCCCCAAGGGCATGCCGCAGCTTCCGCTGATAAGGATCCGGATAGTGCACCAGCTGCTGTACCGCACCGTTGATTGCCTTCCGAACAGACGCAGGAACGCCAAAGGGATTGATATTTGCGGAAAAGTCGATGACATAATCCGTTTGCAGTTCTTCCTCTGCTGTGTAGATATCTCCGCCGTGAATCTCCATTTTTCTCACTCCTTGCCTCAGAGTTGTTTTGTGTCAGCGAATTGCAAAAAACATCAGTGCTCTGCACAGTCCGAACAATCCTGCTGAAAGCATTGCCGCCCCATACATAAGTCCGTTGGTGCGCAGAATATCGGCTGCCTCCGCTGGACGGTTCTTTTCTCCGATGGTGGGTTTTTCCACAACCTGTCCGAAATAGACATGGGTGCCGCCCAATTGAACGCCCAGCGCCCCCGCCGCAACGGATTCCGTCTGGGCCGAATTGGGTGAAAGGTGATTGTTCCGGTCACGCCGGAATATCCGAAATGCATTTTTTCTATCCAGCCCCAGAATTCCTGCCGCTGCGATCATCAGCAGACCGCAGAGCCGTGACGGGAGCCAGTTTGCCACATCGTCCAGTTTTGCCGAAGCTGTACCGAAATGGATGTATTTTTCATTGCGGTAGCCAACCATAGAATCCAGCGTGTTGATCGCCTTATAACAAAATCCCATAGGTACGCCGCCCAGAAGCAGATAAAACAGAGGTGCTGTCACGCCATCGGAAGTATTCTCTGCCACTGTCTCCACGCACGCTTTTGTCACCTCTTCCTCTGTCAGCTGCGTCGTTTCTCTGCCTACCAGATAGGACAGCTGCTTTCTTGCAGCATCCAAGTCTCCGGCTTGCAATGCTGCGTACACTTTTTTGCTTTCTGTTGCCAGACATTTTGTCGCTGGTATCTGATACGCCCAGAACGTATGCAAAGCAAACCACAGCCAGAAAGAGATACGATATGCCAGATACAGTATGCCGCCGGAAATCACAAGACTCAGAAGGGGAATCGTCACAGCCAGCACGATTCCTGCGGCACGTTCACCGCCAGGCGTTCCGGGAAATATCCGGCGCAGCAGCCGTTCCATACCGGAAATCCCTTTTCCCATCCAGACCACCGGATGGGGCAGCCAATGGGGATCTCCGAAGCAGAGATCCAGCAAAAACCCCAGCAGAACACTGCATAAAATCCACATACCATCACGCCCCATTTCCTTTGATCCGCATTCCCAGACCGCAGCAGACACGGTCTACCGTCTCCGCCTGTCCGGCAAGAAAGGTGTTGAACCGTCCCACAGCCTCACGCCATGCTCGCTGCTGCGCCGTAACAGGAACCAATCCGCAGCCCACTTCCTGGGAGATGAGGATCACAGCCTGCCACTGGGGCAGCATATCCTTTGCAGCCTGACAGGGATCCTTTCCTTCCTCCAGCCAGCCGGTCACCAGTTTCTCTGCATGGTAAATGATGCGCTCTCCGTTCCAGGCGGAAAGTGGTTCTTCTGCCGCATCCCACACATCTTTTTCCGTCAACCCGAAGCGCTCCATGGCATATGCCAGTTTCCCCTGGGCATAACCTCCCAGTATCAGTCTCATAACAGCACACCTCCCAGCAAAGCCGTTCCCAGCAGCCATGCAGTCTCATTCAGTACCAGAAAAAATCCAGCCAGATCTCCCGTCAGTCCGCCAAACTGCTTTTTCTGCATATGATAATAGCCCCCGAAAATCCCTATGGAAAGGAGTATCAGGATCACTGCCAGCCAGTGATACCACAGTACCATGCAAAAGCCTGCCACGCCGAATTCCACTGCAAGTATCACGCTCACATGGGCGCCGGCGTTTTCGCCAAAGGTCTTTGCCAGAGAACTGGTAGGTGCACAGGAAAACCGGGTAATGGAAATCCCGCTGAGACAGCGTGTCAATACAAATCCCCCAGTGAGAAGCCCCATCACATGCCTGCTCTGAGAACCGTACAGTTCTGTATATGCGCCAAAGCTGGCCAGGAGCACGAGAATGACACTGAATACAGCAAATGGCCCGCAGTTGGGATCTTTCAGGATACGCAGCTTTTCCTCACGGGGACGGCGGGAATAGAGCGCATCTGCCGTATCACAAAAGCCGTCCAGATGAATACCGCCGGTGATAACCACAACGCACAGGACTGCCAGTACTGCAAACAGCACAGCACCTACACCCAGCAGACTGCACACTGTCCAGACAAGCCACAGACCGCCGCCGCAGAGCAGTCCCACCAGAGGAAAAAATACCATAGCATGGCGCAGATTATCCGCCGTCCAGTTCAGACATTTCACCGGCAGTGCACTGTACATGGAAAGGGCGATGAGAAGCGATTCAAACCAGGATCTCATGATATTGTTCCTCTCCTTTCCAGAAAATCGGTATGCCGCTGCATACCTCTATGACCACATCTGCTGCCTTTGCCAGAGCGCAGTTGATTCGTCCTATATTTTGCAGATATGCCTGCATGGATACATCCTCTGGAGGAATGTCCGAACAGACCTCATTCGTCACAATGACCAGATGGGTCAAACGTTTCTGCACGGCCAGCACCCCATCGACTACCGCCTGCACCGGATCCGGTGCCGCTGCGTCAAACTGTTCATTTGCCGTCAGATTGCTGATACAGTCCAGCAGTGCCGTACCGCCCGGTGTCAGCATCTTTGCTGCTTCTGCCAGACGCATGGGCGTTTCCAGGGTCTGAAAACCCTTTCCGGAACGCTGTTCCCGATGACGGGTAATGCGTTTCCGACACTCCTCATCCCATATTTGCATGGTTGCCAGATAAAAAAAGGGGTTCCGTTTCAGCTGAAAGCTGATTTCTTCCGCCAGCAGAGATTTTCCGCTGCCGGAACCGCCTGTTACCAATACTGTCATACACTGTCACGTCCTTCCCGGAACTTCCGGCACGCCTGGGCAAATGCCCGGGGCACAGCCGGATTGGACGGAAAATAGAAATGGGGAAAGCCTGCCGCAATATGTTCCGTCACCTGCATCGCCTGCCACTGCCGTCCGTTAGGACGCTGCGCCAGAAATGCCGTACCGTTTTCCGTGCTGTCTGCATAGTGAAACTCATGCGCCCGGATCGTTGTCCCTGCCTCGCCCAGGATCGAATCCTGCTGTGCTGTCAAGGTCACATATCCAAACCGACAGAGACGTTCCCCCAGCTTTGCTGTTCCCGGAAGCAGCTGCGCCATGGGATATTCCGTACCGTCCTTATCGAGAATTGCCTCCTGCAAATACAGGAAACCGCCGCATTCTGCAAAAATGGGAATTTTCTTCGCCGATGCATGCCGGAGACTTTCCAGAAAGGTACTGTTCCCACTGAGCTGTTTCAGATACAATTCCGGATAGCCGCCGCCCAGATACAACCCGTCCAGTCCATCCGGCAGCCGGTCATCTGCCAGGGGTGAAAAGGGCACAAGCTCCGCGCCCCATTGCTCCAGCATGTGTAGATTTTCCGCATAGTAGAAGCAAAAGGCTGCATCCTGTGCCACACCCAGCCGGAATAATTTTTCCATCTGCTGCGGTGCCGGCGAAAAAGGCAGCGGCGGCGCTGTCGCTGCCAATTGCAGAATGCCGTCTAGGTCGATAGTGCGTTCTGCCGTTTCTGCCAGCAGACGTATTTTTTCATCCAGCTGCGCCACTTCCCCGGCAGTCATCAGACCCAGGTGACGGCTTTCCAAATGTACCTGTGGCAGATCCGGCAGGTAGCCATAGACCGGAAGACCTGTTTCCCGCTCAATGATCTCTTTATAGAAAGCATACATTCCCTCCCGGATCTGATTGAGAAGCACACCGCCTATGAGATTGGGCGTCCGGAATTCCAGAAAGCCTTTGCAGAGTGCCGCAACGGAACAACCCATCCCCTTCGGTGCCACAACCAACAGCACCGGTGTTTGCAGTGCCTGAGAGACGGTGTAGGCACTTGCCTGTTCCGTCTGTCCGATGCCGTCGTAATATCCCATAGCACCCTCCAGCAGTGCAAGATCGGCATCTGCCGCCGTCTGCGTCAGGATCTGCTGCATCTGCCTTTCATCAGAAAAGAACGGATCTGCATGATACGTATCCCTGCCGGTGATATGGGTATGAAACATAGGGTCGATATAATCGGGGCCGCATTTCAGACTTTGCACACAGAGTCCCCGTACCCGGAAAGCACCGAGGAGTGCCGCCGTCATGGTAGTCTTTCCACTGCCGCTGGATGCAGCACTAAGCATGATACGGGGTATTTTCCGGTTCTGTTCCATACGCCATTCCTCCAAAAAAAATCGCCTTCCTGTGACAGAAAGCGATGTCCATGAAACGCCCTGCCTGCCGCCTTTCCGGACAGCAGACATGCCGCTCCTGCATTCCCACGAAAACACCCTTGTTTCGTGCGGACACAGCCCCATCGCTCGTAAGGCTGTGCAACATGCTATTTCGTAATCCGACTTAGCAGGCAGTCCCTGCATCACGGTAGCGTGACTGTACGAGAATCTCACTCGTTTCCCTTGATTGATTGTCCCTATTATAGCATAATTTTCAGAAATACACAAGTGACAATTTTAAAACATATGACCATACCAATTCCGACAAAAAAGCCTTTCACGCCGTAAAAAGTATGGTATTTCCCCGGTAAAAAATGCGAACGCAAAGGAAATCTGCAATCTTCCTTTCTTTTTAAGAATCTCAGTATTTTACTTTACTTTTCCGAAAAGCCTTGTTATAATAAAGCTGATCAGAATCTGTATTCATTGACAGCGATATGGAACGTCACTTGAGACCATGCAAGCTTTCGGCAATGATGCAGGTTTTTCTATTTTCGGAGGTGTTTTCATGAAAAAGGACAACATTACCATCGGCACCTTTTGCAGCGACATGAAAATTCAACCATCCAAGCTCCGTTATTACGAATCACTGGGGCTGATACAGCCTGCAATGGTAGATGAAGAAAACGGCTATCACTATTATTCCTATGCGCAGTATGCAGAAATTGAGATCATCCAGATCTGCCGCAAACTGAACTTTCCTCTGAAAAAAATCATCCATCTCCAGAAAACCCAGGATTCCCACGAGCTGCTGGAGCTGATTGCAAAGCAAAAATTCCACGCACGTAAGCTGTTATTGCAGCAGCAGGAGATCTATCAGAACCTCTCCTGGCTCCATGAAGCGCTTGAAGCAGACATGGAACTGCGGGAGGGAGATACCCCTGAGATTATCTGTCAGGAACTGGAAGAACGGAAAGTGCTGATGGCATTGCCAGAACCGGGGAATCACAAGCTAACTCTGGAGGAACAGGATGCCGCTTTGCAATATGAACTGAGCAAGACGGTTTCCTCTGAGCATTTTGCAGTCAATTCCATCCAGCGGACCTACGGCTATCATATGGATTTCAGACGATTTCAGCAGGGTCAGCTTCGTATACTGGGAAAATTCGTGGAACTGCCCCAGTATATCATGAACATTGAGACAAAATTGTATTCCATCCCTGCCGGCACATACCTGATATTGCCTGTACAGGCGTTTTCTGAAACAGACTGGATACAGCGCATGTGCACCTATGCAAGTGCGCATCATCTGAAGATACAGGCAGTGTACCTAACAGAAGTTGCACTTCATCTGATCCCCAGAAAGGATGCCTTCTACAAGGCGCAGCTGCTGGTGCAGCCGGAATCATAAGGTCACCTCTAAAAACCCGCTCACCCGTCATCTGCGGCGCATTTTTACACCATCTTACCTTGCGAAAAAACTTGAAATACATCGAGTATTCCTGCGTTTTTTCGAAAGGGAATCTGTCGCAAATCTGCCCCACATCTGACGGATTCGGGGTTTTTAGAGATGCCCATAAATATTTATTTTTTCTCAATAATAATAAAAGCTGCTGCATATCCGGGCATGCGCCGTTTGCAGCAGCTTTGTTTATTCCGTGATTCGCTCCAATGCTTTTGCCAGCTGTGGGTCGGATGCCGCATCCGGTGCATCATAATCCACGGGTTCGTTTCCAGCTTCCACAATCACGTCCGGCGTGATACCCACACCGTGATAGCACTCGCCCTTTGTGGTCTGATAGGTCGCCACTGTCAGGGTCAGTGCACCGCCGCTGGACATGGGCTGTGTCACCTGCATGATACCTTTGCCAAAGGTGGTCGTTCCCACTGCTTCGCCCTTTCCGAAATCCCGCAGAGATGCCGTAAACAACTCTGCGGCACTTGCGGTATTCTCATTGACCAGCACCACCATAGGCAAATCACATGCTTCGGCATCGGACTGCACCAATGTCTGGGTATGTCCGTCCCGATAGGTGGCAATGGCAATTTCCCCTTCCGGCAAAAGCGGATCCAGAATCGTTTCCAGACTGTCCACCAGACCGCCGCCGTTGTCACGCAGGTCAAAGATCAATCCTTCTGCACCCTCACTCAACAGCTGCTCATATACTGCCAGGAATTGTTCCGGCGTGTTTTCCCGAAAAGCGCTGATACGGATATAACCAATATTCCCTTCCAGCATCCGACCCTGTGCTGTTGTGACTTCCATGCTCTTTCGTGTCACTTCACAGTCCAGTGTCGTATTATCCCGTCGGATCGTCAATGTGACAGATGTATTTTCTTTTCCCCGAACTGCATCAACAGCAGCGGAATATCCCAGTTCAGCGACATCATCCCCGTTCACGGCGACAATTTCATCGTCTGGCTGAAGCCCTGCCTCCTCTGCCGGGGAATTCTCTGTCACAGAATTGATCAGCAGGTATCCTTCATCTGTGGGTGTCACTGTAACACCAATGCCCACTGTCTGTCCTGCTTCATTTGTCTGAAAATCCCCATATTCTTCGTCTGTCAGATATTGGGAATAGGGATCGTTCAGCCCGGCGACATAGCCTTTCATGGCACCCTGCATGGCGGATGCTTCGTCTACCTCTGTGTAATAGTTCGCCTCCACAGTCGCTTTCAGCTGTGCCAGTTCACCGTATTCTGCCTGATTGGCATATGCCCGGTAAATACCCACGCCTGTTCCCACAGCAAGGACACCGCATAGACAGAACAACAGTACCAGTGTGGACTTTCGCAGTTCGACTGCCTCTTGTTTCGGATTTTCTTCCACGCCAAATCATTCCTTTCGCAAAAAAGGACAGCGGTCTTTGAACACCCCTGTCCTTTTGTCAGTATATGTATTTCCTGAAAAAATATGCAAGATCAGCCCAGATACTGCATGGGATCCACCTTGGTACCATTCACACGTACCTCAAAATGCAGATGGAAACCGGTGGAGAAGCCCGTGCTTCCCACGTAACCAATGGTCTGACCCTGGCTCACTGTCTGTCCGGCAGAAACCGAAACAGATGCCAGATGACCGTACAGCGTGGAGTAAGTACCGTCATGCTGAATGATCACATAATTGCCGTAACCGCCGCCGCAGCCGCAGCTGGAGCTTTTCGGATAGTTATGCGGACAGCCGCTCACAACACGTACCACTGTACCGCCGCGGGATGCGACTACAGCTGCACCAGCATTGCCGCCGGCAATATCAATTGCTCCGTGGGTAGTACCCCAACGGCTGCCGAAGCCGCTGGAAACAGTGTAAAAGCCAGGACAAGGCCAAGTGAAATTGGTACTTCCAGAAGGAACATAGGATGAATCTGAAGAACTGCCGCTGTCGCTAGAAGAAGAACCGGAATTGCTGCTGGAGCCGCCGCTGGAACTGCTGCCGGAACTTGAACTGCTGTTGCTGCTGCCAGAATTGCTATTCTGCTTTTTCTCTTCTTCCTGCTGTTTCTTCGCAGCCGCTGCGGCTTCACGTTTTTTCCGTTCTTCCTCTTCCTTTTTCTTCTGCTCCTCTGCAGCTCTTGCGATTTCAGCCTTGATCTGCTCTTCTTCCGCATCCAGAGCAGCGTTGTTCTTTTCGAGCGTGTCTACATCGACGTTGAGTTTCTCCTTCTCCCGTTCCATCTGCTGCTTTGCCTCATCGGTCTCAGCATAGGTTGTCTGGAGCTCTTCGATGGCAGATTTAAACTCTTCTTTTTTTGTCTGCTGTTCTGATTGCTGCTGTTCCAGGTCAGATTTTTCCTGTTCCAGCTGTGCTTTTTTCTCGTTGCATGCCTCCAGCTTGTCCTTCAGGTCGTTTACCAACTCATTATCATGATTCGCCACACGGGACATCAGCTCGTACTTGGACAGCAGATCATAGAAATCTGTTGCGCCCACCAGCGCAGAAGCCAGGCTGTTGTTTCCCTGGACATACATCGCCCGGAGACGCAATTTGAACTGATCCAGTCCAATGGCAATATCTGCCTCCATCACCGTGATATCATCTTCCGTCTGGGAAATTGCTGCTGTCGTTTCTTCAATGGACTGATTGATCCGATCCAATTCCTCTACAACAATATCCAGATTCTGCTGCTGCAAGGTGATTTTTTCCTGCAGGGTCTGCTGATATGCTTCTTTTTCTTCCAGATTTGTCTGAAGCGCATCCAATTCCTTCTGCTTTTCTGCAATTTTTGCCTCATTGGATTTCCGTTCTTCCTGGAGTTCTGCCAGCGTCTTTGCCGAAACCGGAATATCACGCAGCGGTGCCCAGTTTGCAGTCATACCAGCTGCTAGAATCGACAAGCACAGTGCTGCCCCAGTCAGACGGCGTCCAATGTGTTTTTTTCTGCTCATAATTCAGCCTCCTTAGACATTCAGATGCTTGCGCATCGAAATCATACTGCCGAATGCGCCGAACAATGTGCCAGCAACCAAATAAGCGGCAGCTACCTTCCAGGCGAGTTCCCGGAAGGGAATGATGCTTCCCATACCAATGACTGACAGAATATCTGCCTGACCTGTCAAAAGGCCAACCAGAGAGTCATATCCGAACCATGTGATCACCAATGCCACACATCCGGCAAGAAAACCGGTGATCATGCCTTCTACGAAGAACGGGATACGGATAAAGGAATTGGTCGCACCAACATATTTCATGATCTGAATTTCTTCACGGCGTGCAAATACACTTGCCTTTGTGGCATTGGATACAATTACCACAGAGATCACAATCAGAGCTGCAATGATCACGCCGAAAATCACCGTGATGATCTTCCGCAGCTCGGTCAGGATATTGACAAAATCCATAGGCGCACGGATGGAATAAATATGATCCAGCGTCTCAATCTCTGAAATTGTCGTAGAAATAGTAGAGATATCCTCGATCTGGATCCGGAATCCATCGATGAGCGGATTGTCATCTCCCAGAGAATCAAAGAGCACCTCATAATCGGACATACTCTTTTTCAGATCTTCAAACGCCTGTTCCTTGGAATAGAATGTAATTTTGGAAATATTGCTGATCTGTTCCAGGTCTGTCTGGAATTCTGCAATTTCCTGATCTGTTGTATCTTCATTCAGATAAATAATGACTTCGTTCTTATCCTCAATGCCGCCGATCATGGAAGTGAGGTTCATATAAAATAGTACGGACATGCCGACAAGCAGAAGAGAAACCAGAAGCACACAGAACGAAGCAAATGCCATCATACGGTTTTTCCAGATATTTTCGATACCCTGTCCCGTAAGGTATTTGAAACCACTAAGCTTCATGGATCAGATTCCCTCCAATCACTTCGTCAAAGACAATGCGTCCCTGATCAATATTGATGATCCGCCCGCCGAACTGCCGCACCAGATTATGCTCATGCGTTACCATGAGGATCGTCGTTCCGATGTCATTGATGCCCTGAAGCAGTTCCACGATCTCATAGGAAAGCTCCGGGTCAATATTACCGGTAGGCTCATCGGCAATGATCAGCTGGGGGTCGTTAACCAGTGCACGTGCAATTGCCACACGCTGTTTTTCGCCGCCGGACAGCTCGTCCGGATAAGCATATGCCTTGTCCTGCAAGCCCACTAGACCGATTACATACGGCACACGCTTGCGGATATATTTCGTAGGCGAATCGATCACTCGCAGCACAAATGCGATATTCTCATAAACAGTCATAGATGGAATCAGGCGGAAATCCTGAAAAACAAAGCCGATGGTACGCCGCAGTGCCGGGACCCGGCGCCGCCGCAGCTTGTTCAGGTTATAACCGTTTACAGAAATCGTACCGCTTGTGGGGTTGATTTCTTTCAGAATCAACTTGATCATGGTACTTTTTCCGGCACCGGAGGCACCAACAACAAAGGCGAAGTCACCGTCATTGATCTTCAGATTCACATTGTGCAGTGCATCTACGCCGCTCGAGTATGTCACAGAAACATCCTTCAGTTCAACCATAGTTCACACACATCCTTTCAGCGGCTGCATGCCGCAGAGCAATCCGCCCTATTCCAGTAGGGCATTCACACGAGCTGCCCTTTCCAAAATTTCCAGAAAAAAACAGCCGTTTCCATTTGTCATTTTTTTGCAATTCCAATCGAACAAACAGCATTTCAACTGCCGCAGACGAAAGTGCATAAATAACCCGCCGATGCAAAAACTGCCACACGCTGCACCGGCGGCTTATGCAGATATACCGCCGATAAGCATCAGCGTTTTGGGCTTTTAGAATTTTGCCAGACTTGCCGAGAGGTATTTCTTGACCATCAGCGCAATCTTAAAGATAATGGCATGGTCAAATTCCCGGAGATCCAAACCGGTCAGCTTTTTGATCTTTTCCAGACGATACACCAGCGTATTGCGGTGCACAAACAGCTTTCTGGAAGTCTCAGACACGTTCAGATTGTTCTCAAAGAACTTCTGAATGGTAAAGAGCGTCTCGTGATCCAGGGATTCGATACTGCCGCGCTTAAACACCTCATGGAGGAATGTCTCGCAAAGGGTCGTGGGAAGGTGGTAGATCAGGCGTGCGATGCCCAGATTCTCGTAGCTGACAATTGCCTTATCGGTGTCAAATACCTTGCCGACTTCCAGTGCCATCTGCGCTTCCTTAAAGGAGCGGGACAGTTCCTTTACGCCGGTAACGATAGTACCGATGCCCACGTTGACACGGGTATAGAATTCACTGCTGAGGGTGTCCGCAATAGAGCGTGCCAGCTTTTCCAGATCCTTGGTATCCACAGCACCCTTGATTTCCTTGACAAGAACGATATCTGTTTCGGAAATGGTAAAGACAAAGTCCTTGTTCTTGTCCGGGAAGAGATTCTGGATGACGTCATATGCCGAAACATCGTTTGCAGATACGATCCGGATCAGCAGAACCACACGGCTGACCTCAGAATTGAAGTGCAGTTCCCGTGCCTTGATGACAATGTCACCGGGCAGCACATTGTCCAGAACAACATTCTTGATGAAGTTGTTGCGGTCATACTTTTCATCATAGTACTGCTTGATATTGAACAGCGAGATTGCCAGAATATTGGCATATTTTGCAGCTGCATCATCCATGCCCTCTACGAACACGGCATATTCCGGCTTCGAACGGGAGCCGAACGGTTTGTAGGTATAACCGTCACGGATAAAAATATCATGTACATCGCTCAGATCCAGCGATACGAACTCATTGGTTGTACCGACCTTTGTCAGATCACTGCATGCGATAATGGTCGCAGTATCATCGACCACGCCGACAGTAGCGTCAATTGTATCACGCATCTGGTGCACCAGACCTTGAAATAATCTATTAGACATATGGAACTTCCTTTCATTTTAAAATCCTGTGATATCACAAAGCTCCGCCTGCTCAATATATTACAAATTGTAACACATTATCTCGCCGGATATGTGAATACATTGTTAAAGTTTTTTCGGTTTTCTGCGTATTCGGCTGATGGTTCTGCATTTTCCATCAAAAATGCACGGAATCCTGCAATTTTTCCTGTAACCTGTTTGTAACTTTTTCCTCTGTTTCCGGAAATTACATCTTTTCCGGAGCGGTTACTTTCAGGATATGCAGGGTATTTGCGATTGCCTGACGTGCCGCTTCACACAGCAGCAGACGTGCCTGTTTCAGTTCCGGCGTCTCTGCATACTTGATGCTGCATGCATCGTAGAACTTGTGGAACAGAGTCGCCAGCTCTGTGGCATATTTCGTCACCTTGGACGGATCGTAGGACTTTGCCGCTGCGTCCAGTTCCGACGGAAGTGCTGCCAGATGACGGATCAATTCCAGCTCCTGAGGATTTTCCAGCAGAGACAGATTTGCATGTGCACACTGTTCCAGGGTCAGCCCCTCCTCTTCCATGGCACGCAGAAGGCTGCAAATTCTGGCGTGGGCGTACTGGACATAGTATACCGGGTTCTGAGAGGACTTCTCCACTGCCAGATCCAGATCAAACTCAAAGTGGGAGTTTGCCTCTCTGGTGTTGAAGAAGAACCGTGCTGCATCCAGCGGAATCTCATCCAGCAGGGTCACCAGAGTGATCGCCTTGCCGCTGCGCTTGGAAAGCTTGACAACCTCGCCGTCCCGCATGAGCATTACCATCTGCATGAGCACCACATCCAGCCGGTCAGCATCTGCGCCAAGGGCTGTCAGGGCAGCTTTCAGACGAGGCACATAGCCGTGGTGGTCTGCACCCAGAATATCGATGGCTTTGTCGAACTTCCGCCCCATGAGCTTGTCATAGTGGTACGCAATGTCCGGTACGACATAGGTGGGAATTCCGTTGGCACGTACCAGAACGAAGTCCTTGTCTGCGCCGAAATCCGTTGCCTTGAACCAGACTGCGCCGTCCTGCTCGTAGGTATAGCCGCGCTTTGTCAGCTCGTCGACTACCCATTTTACCTGACCGTTCTGGTGCAACGTACTTTCCCGGAACCAGTTGTCATAGACAATGCGGTACTTCTTCAGATCCCGTTCCAGTCCGGCGATATTCTTTGGCAGTGCAAATGCCACCAGGGCATCCCGCCGTGTCTTTGCATCAGCCTGCACATACTTATCTCCGTTTTCAGCGATGAAATTCTCCGCATGCTCGGTGATATCTGCACCGTGATAGGCATCCTCCGGCATTTCCACTGTGGGGTCAAAGTGCTGTAAATAGCGCACTTCCAGGGATGTGGCAAACTTTTCGATCTGATTGCCGGCATCGTTCACATAGAATTCCCGCTGTACATCCCAGCCGGTCCAGTCCAGGATCTCTGCCAGGCTGTCACCCAGTGCGCCGCCCCGCGCATTGCCCACATGCATGGGTCCAGTGGGGTTTGCAGATACGAATTCCACCAGCGCACGCTTTCCGGCACCAGTCTGGGTTCTGCCGTACTGTTCCTTTTCCGTCAGAACGGTTTCCACTACCTGTGCGAACCAGTCCTGCTTCAAGAAGAAATTCATGAAGCCTGGTCCGGCGATCTCTGCTCTTGCAAAAGTCGTCCCGTCCAGAGAAACTGCATCTAGCAGCAGCTCTGCGATCTTTCTCGGCGCCATGCGGAAGGTCTTTGCACTGACCATTGCCACATTTGCTGCGAAGTCACCGTGAGACTTATCCGCCGGCACCTCCACCCGGAATCCCGGGATGGGCTCAGCAGGTACTTTTCCCTCTGCTACGAGCCGTCCCAATCCGTCCAGAAGCATCCGATATAATGTTTCAGATGCTGTTTTCATACAATCTGCCATGTTTCACTTCGTTCCTTTCCATATATGTCAGAAGTATTTCTCATACTTCCTGCTCTTCTGCTGATTCCGGTTTCTCCTGCCGGAGTTCCCATTGCAGTTCGATCACGTTTTCCGATAAAAAAGCAGCGTTGAGATCGATCACATATTCCATTTCCACACTGCCCCGATCTTCTTCCATCACACAGGACAGCCGCTTCGCCTGTACGCCCAGGGTCATATTGCCATAGGGTGTCTGATACAAACAAAAGTGCTTTTTCCCCAGTTCCAGAGTCAGATTGGAATTTGCCCTGCCGCTGCGGAGAATGGTCACCAGAGAATCGTTTGTCACACGAATGGAAGTTGTAGACCCGGCAAACCCGGTGGCATCTGTATCCTCGTAGGATAAGGTCAAAATACCATTCTCCCGATCGCAAGTGCCGGTGGTCACCAGTTCGGTTTCTTCTTCATCGTCCGGCGTGATCTGCCGGCTCTTCATTTTAATAATCACTGAATCCATGTCTCTTGCGTCACTTCTTTCGTTACAGACTGCTCCGGAACACCTTTCCCACCACATTCTGGTGCAGGAAATGTCCGGCATTTTCAATGAACATCTCGGTGCTGTCGCTGACATAGTAGGTATTTTCACCGGGTGTCTCCCGGTCTGTCAGCAAATTCCGTTCTTCCAGGCAGCGCCGGGCATATTTTGCCGCCTCTGCGCCGGAGGAAATGAGCTGCACATCCGGTCCCATGAGATCGGCGATGATATCCCGGATCACCGGGTAGTGGGTACAGCCCAGGATCAGGGTATCCACGCCGGCACGCCGTACCGGGTCGAGATATTCCTCTGCCACAAGCCGTGTTACCGGATTTTGAAAATCCGTATAGCCGTTTTCCACCAGATGTACAAACAAGGGACATGCCTGTGCCGTCACCTCAGCATCCGGACGAATCTTCCGGATCGCCTGGACATAACTGCCGCTGCGGACAGTTGCCGGTGTACCAATCACACCGATCTTCCCGTTTTTCGTCAGACGGCACGCCGTTTCCACTGTCGGGAGCACCACGCCGGTAAAGGGAAGATCGGTCACAAAGGGACGGTCTCCCACAATGGAACTGACCGTGCCGCATGCTGCAATGATCATTTTCACGGCATGCTTCCGGAGAAACGCCACGTCCTCTTTGGCATAGCGCATGATCGTCTCCTGACTGCGACCGCCATAGGGAATGCGTGCTGTGTCACCGAAATAGATGATATTCTCCCGGGGCAGCAACGCATTCAGTTCCTTGACTGCCGTCAGACCGCCCATACCGGAATCAAAAACGCCAATGGCATCATTTTTCATGCTGTTTATCCGCTGTCACCTGGGACAGCTTCTCCTTTCATCAATAGGTTCTTGCCGCATTATCCATTGCCTGTTCAATGAGTTTATCCACCAGATACTCCTGCTTCATGCCCAGATGCTCCATGAGCTTGGGATACATGCTGATGCTGGTAAAGCCCGGCAGTGTATTGACTTCGTTGAGGATAATAGAGCCATCCTTGGACAGGAAGAAATCCACACGGGACAATCCCTTGCAGCCCAGGAGCGTATATGCCCGCAGTGCTGCCTCTCGGATCCGCTCAGAATCCTGCTCCGAGATCCGTGCCGGAATGTACAGCTTCGAAGTGCCGTTGACATATTTGTCATCATAGTCGTAGAATTCCGCTGCCGGCTCGATCTCGCCCACGTAGGAAGCAAAAGGTGCATCATAGCCGAATACAGCTACTTCCAGTTCTCTGCCCTCGATATACTCCTCAATGATGACCTTTTCATCATGGGTAAATGCAATCTGGACGGCATCTTTCAGGGATTCCAGATCGGTCGCCTTGTTAACGCCCACAGAGGAGCCAGCATTTGCCGGCTTTACAAATAGTGGGAATCCCAGCGTTTCTGCAATGGCAATGCATTTTTCATCCAGTTTGTTCAGGTCACGCTGATGCACACACGCCCACTTTGCCGTCTGGATGCCATTATAATCGAGCACCGTATGGGTCATGCCCTTATCCATGCAGACTGCACTGCTTAGAACACCGCAGCCCACATAGGGAATGCGTGCCATCTCGAAGATGCCCTGGATTCTGCCATCCTCGCCGTTTCTGCCGTGAAGCACCGGGAATACCACGTCTACCTTTTTAATGTAGGTTTCTCCGTTTTCTATGGTGACAATACCGCCGTGCAGTGGGTCGGGAGAAAGGATCGCCGCCGTGCAGTCCGGATTCTGTTCCCAGGCACCTGTGGAAATCTCAGAAACATCTCCGGGGAAATACAGCCAGCGTCCTTTCTTTGTGATACCGATGCAGAGCACCTCATATTTCTCCTTCGGAATACTGCGGATGACATTTTCTGCTGAGATCAGCGAAACATCATGCTCACTCGAAACGCCGCCGAACAGGACAGCTACTCTGATTTTTGCCATGTGTCAAAACACCCTTTCCAATTGTTTTCCGGTCACTGCGCTTACTGTGCTGCGTCATTGTGCATGTTGATCCATAACGCATTCATTATAATTATTATATATCAGTTTCACATGCCGTTTTAGAACCAATGCATCTTTTTCTGCACCGATTCCTCTGAATGAACCGGTTTTCTCAGGAAGAACAAGTCCTCTCAGATATCATATCCTCTATTTTATCATAATTTACAAAAATCTGCAAGGGTTTTTTGTAAAAAAAGCGGAGACGTCCCTGTTTTCTCCCAGACATAGAAAAAAATTTGCAAAAGCCCTTGACAATTTCGCCGGGATATGGTATACTAGACTCACCTCTTCGTATGGGGCTTATTTTTTTGCACAAATGCGGGTCGGATGTCCCGTTTTTTTGTGCAGACATGCCAATCTGGTTCGCATGGTACATGCTGCCACAGCGGAATACGCCCATACGGTACTGAGGGAGGCAAACGATTCGGATATCCATTTACAATTAGGATGATCCGGCTTCCGCATACGGAAGAAGTACAACGAGCAGGAGGTGCCGATCATGAGAGTGAAAGTAACACTGGCTTGTACAGAATGCAAGCGCCGCAACTATGTGACCAAGAAGAACAAGCGGAACAATCCGGAA
This sequence comes from uncultured Ruminococcus sp., assembly GCF_937915125.1. GTDB lineage: Bacteria > Bacillota > Clostridia > Oscillospirales > Ruminococcaceae > Ruminococcus_C. Next base: position 28,482 of record NZ_CALDMP010000062.1, read on the forward strand.
CGGATTGAGATGAACAAACACTGCAAGTTCTGCCGGAAGCATACGCTGCACAGAGAGACAAAGTAATGGGGGTCCAAGCAATGGCTGATATCGAAAAAAACGCCGGACAGGAAGCTGTCGAGAAGAAGGCGAAAAAGGCAGCTGCAAAAGCAGACTCCAACAAATCCGGCAGCAAGGGCAAAAAGGAAACCAAGGAAAAGAAAGGCTTCTTTTCCAGAATTGCCGGCTGGTTCAAGGATCTGAAGAAGGAATTCAAAAAGGTCGTTTGGCCAGATCGAAAGAAAGTCTTTAACAACACGCTGGTGGTTCTGGCAGTTGTTATCATCGGTTCTGTTGTAGTCGGTCTCATTGATACCGGTCTGCTGAAACTGATGCAGTTCCTGATGGGACTTTCCAATTAATTTTGTGACCAGAACAGGGAGGATTTATTATGTCAGAGGCAGCAAAATGGTATGTCATTCACACTTATTCCGGCTATGAAAACAAAGTAGCCCAGGATATTGAAAAAGTGGTTGAAAACCGAAAGCTTCATGACCTCATCCTGGAAGTTCAGGTCCCCACCGAAAAGGTGACTGAGATCACAGACGGCAAGACAAAAGAAGTGGAACGCAAGACGTTCCCCGGCTATGTTCTGCTGAAAATGATCTATACAGATGATACCTGGCATGTGGTCAAGAATATCCGCGGCGTGACCGGCTTTGTGGGTCCCGGATCAGAGCCTACTCCCCTTTCTGAAAAAGAAGTGGCTGCACTGGGCGTTGATCTCGGCACAAGCGTACAGGTCAACTACGAGGTCGGCGATACCGTCACCATTTCCGGCACGGCAATGGACGGCTTCTCCGGCATTGTACAGGCTATCAATCTGGAAGACGGCACTGTTGATGTCATGATCTCAATGTTTGGTCGTGAAACAGCGGCAACATTGCAGCTCAATCAGGTGATCCGTCAGGACGACTAATGCAATACTGCATGAGTTTGCATACATGCAAAAAATCAATTCGGAATCCGGATCTCTTCCGGTTCCGGTGGGAGAGACAGATTTCGTCTCGCCATTTACCACAATATGGAGGTGTGCAACATGGCACAGAAGGTAACAGGTTTTATTAAGCTTCAGATTCCCGCAGGTAAAGCAACACCTGCTCCTCCGGTTGGCCCGGCGCTGGGTCAGCACGGTGTAAACATCATGGCGTTCACAAAGGAATTCAACGAGCGTACCAAGAACGACATCGGTATGATTATTCCGGTCGTTATCACTGTTTATGCAGACCGTTCATTCACCTTTGTTACCAAGACACCGCCGGCAGCTGTTCTCATCAAGAAGGCCTGCGGTATCGACACTGCTTCCGGTGAGCCCAACAAGAAGAAAGTGGCTAACATCACCAAGGAACAGATCCAGAAGATCGCAGAGCAGAAGATGCCGGATCTGAATGCAGGTTCTCTTGAGGCTGCAATGAGCATGATCGCTGGTACTGCCCGTTCGATGGGTATCGTTGTCGTTGACTAACGGAAGCCGAACGTCGGTGGGAGGAAATTTCCGCTAACTGGATCTGCGTGTGAGCGATCCGGTACTACCACTACACTAGGAGGATTATATAAATGAAACACGGAAAGAAATATAATGACAGCCGGAAGGCTGTAGACAGCACCAAGCAGTACGCTTCGGAAGAGGCTCTGGCTCTGGTTTGCACCAATGCAAAGGCAAAGTTCGACGAGACCGTTGAGGCACATATCCGTCTGGGCGTTGACTCCCGTCACGCCGACCAGCAGGTTCGTGGTGCAGTTGTACTGCCCAACGGTACTGGTAAGAATGTTCGTGTCTGCGTTTTCTGCAAGGAAGACAAGTACGAAGCAGCAAAGGCTGCCGGCGCTGATTATGTAGGCGGTCAGGATCTGGTTGACAAGATCACCAAGGAAAACTGGATGGATTTCGATGTCGTTATCGCTTCTCCGGACATGATGGGTCTGGTTGGCCGTCTCGGTAAGGTGCTTGGTCCCCGCGGACTGATGCCGAACCCGAAGGCTGGTACCGTTACACCGGATGTTGCTAAGGCTATCACTGATGCTAAGGCTGGTAAAATCGAGTATCGTCTCGACAAGACCAACATCATCCACTGCCCTATCGGCAAGGCATCCTTCGGCGCTGAGAAGCTGGTTCAGAACTTCGAAACTCTGATGGAAGCTATTGTCAAGGCAAAGCCGGCTGCTGCAAAGGGTACCTACCTGAAGTCCTGCACCGTAACTTCTACGATGGGTGTTGGCGTAAAGGTTGCTACCAGCAAGTATGGTGTCTGAGTTACACGAATTGATACGTTTTTTGACGTTCTGAAAGGCTCTCGCTCCGGCGGGAGCTTTTTTTGTTCCAGGATGTATTCCCTGCTGCAAAAAAATTTTGATTTTTTTGAAAAAAAGGCTTGACAAACCCGGAAAAGTGTGTTATACTATAACACGTTGTCAAACACAATATCGTATTCTAAAGACAGCTGGTGGCATTCGCCGTAAGTCCAGCCGAGGAATGTGCAATGATTTTCTGTGAAACACAGCGCACGATTCCAGTCGGATCGTGCTTTTTTATTGCGATTTCTGATACGATACATTTTCTATCGGAGGTGAAATCTCATGGCAAGTGAAAAGATTTTGGAAGGCAAGAAGGCTAAGGTTGCTGCTCTGACTGAACTGCTGCAGAACAGTGTATCTTTCGTTCTGGTTGACTACAAGGGCATCACTGTTGAGGATGACACAAAGCTGCGTAAGGAACTGCGTGAAGCTGGTGTAAACTATGTAGTAGAAAAGAACTCTATGCTGCGTTTTGCATTCCAGAACATGGGCATCGATGCATTTGACGAAGTGCTTCACGGTACAACCGCTGTTGCACTGTCCAACGATGACCAGACAGCTCCGGCTCGTATTCTGGGCAAGTTCGCCGAGGATCACGAGGACTTCTTCAACCTGAAGGCAGGTTATGTAGAAGGTGTTGCTTATGACGCTGCCGGCGTTGCAAAGCTGTCGAAGATCCCGTCCAAGGAAACCCTGCTGGCACAGCTGGTCGGCTCTCTCCAGGGTCCGATGCAGAAGCTGGCTGCTACTCTGCAGGCTGTTGTGGACAGCAAGTCGGAAGAATCCGCTGCATAATTTTCGCAGGAATCTTTGTCCTGCAAACTAAAATGATTTAAAAAGGAGATTATTATCATGGCATCTGAAAAGGTTTTGAAGTTCGTTGAAGATATCAAGGAACTGTCTGTTCTGGAACTGGCTGAGCTGGTTGAAGCAATTCAGGAAGAATTCGGTGTAACTGCTGCTGTTGCAGCTGCTCCGGCTGCTGGCGGTGCTGCTGGCGGTGCAGAAGCTGAAAAGACTGAGTTCGACGTTGTACTGGCATCCTTCGGTGACGCTAAGATGGCTGTTATCAAGGCTGCTAAGGAAGCTCTGGGTCTGGGTCTGAAGGAAGCTAAGGCTGTTGTAGAATCTGCTCCGGCTACTCTGAAGGAAGCAGTTCCGAAGGCTGACGCTGAGGCTCTGAAGGCTAAGCTGGAAGAAGCTGGCGCTACTATCGAGCTGAAGTAAGTTTTTTCTTACCCACATACAAAACGGGGACATCTCTTTGGAGATGTCCCTTTTCTGTTTATATGCGCTCTGTTACCATGTAAAATGCAATACGACCATTAGAATAACCCCGGGTACGCCGAGAATCACAGACTGCACCAGATGCAGAACATTCAGTGCCGGTGTATAACCGATCAGGCTGCCGCCGTAATGCACCAGCAACAGTGCCAGCAAGCCGCTGCCCGAGCCTATGAGAACAGAACGGATTCGATGTCTGCGGCGCAGATAATACACCAGCATAATGCCGCCGAGTACGCCCCAGATCATCCAGAAAATTCTCTCATCCATTGGTTTTCTTCTCCTTATGTCAGTAAATATGCCAGTGCCATCAGAAGCTTCCGATCGCAGCCTTCTTTTCCGCCGTCCTTATAGATCATCGCCATAAGCGCCAGGATCAGCATGGAATCCCCGTCAAATCGGGACAGGATCTCCATGGGATTCAGCTGGGGCAATCCACTGCGAAAAGGCGTGCCGTTTTTTCTGGGAGGCGGCGGATCATTTCGCTGTCTGCTCTGCTGTATGGGTATCGGTTCCGGCTGAGACGGTTCCGGCGGATAATCCGCATAAGGAGACGGCTGTCTGTACCCGGAGGGTATTTCCGGATGCACACGCTGCTGCATTTCCTGTGCTCTCCGTGCCGCTTCTCTGCGCATTGTGTTCTGTTCCTGCTGCGAAAATCGTGCCATCCACTCACCTCCCTTGCAGCATGGGCGCTATGCTCAGAACAGTTCCTGTAACAGTCCGTTTTCTTTCACCGCACTGAACACCGCATACAATTTCAGCATCTTCACCGCCTGATCTACCTTTCTCTGCCGCTGTTCTTTCAGATGCGGACGCAATGCCAGCAGCAGTTTTGTGTCATCGTCATTGTTCTGCATGGCGCCCATCAGTTCCTGCACCCGCAGCAGCATACTGAAATCAAAGCCGCCGTTGTCTCCGTTTTCTCCAGCATCAGACTCAGATGGCTTTTTTTCTTCGGACGGTGCATTTTCATGAGAACTCTCGCTATCCCCATCCTGCTGAAGCATCTGTGCCAGTTCCTGCAATTGCTGCAAGCTTTCGGGGTCCGAGAGGATCGCTCCCATTTTTCCAAGCATATCGTCCACGCTGTCTCACCTCTTTTATGTAGGGCGAAACGGATTCGCCCATGTTTATCGCAATGCCTTATTTCCCGGAAAGCTTCTGGTATAACACCTTCGCCTGAGGTGAACTGATCAGCTTCTCCACCATTTTGGGATTTTGCAGCACCTTTTGCAGCATTGCCGAATCCTTCTGGTTCATATTTTTCAGAATTTTATCGTACTTGCCGGACTCCAGCTCTGCTTTCAGCTGCTGCGGCGGTACGCCCAGTTTCTTGCTTGCTGCTTCCAAAAGCTGATCGACCTGTTTCGGGTCTAATTTCTGTCTGTCCATATGAGGCAGCTCCTTTCCGTATGTCCGTTCGGTGTTGACGTGCATTTTTCTGAAAAAGATATTGTCATACCGCCGGATTTGTGGTATAATAAAAAGAAAGAAAAATTTTCCCCTGGGAGGTTCCTATGCGTATTCTTGTGATCTCTGATACCCATCAGAATTACCGCAATCTTGAGACAATTGTCCGCCGCAATCTGGATGCGGATCTTTTTGTGCATCTGGGCGATGGCGAGAGCGAATGTGAATTGCTTCTGCGTTCCATGCCGGAGCTTTCAGATCGGTTCCACTATGTCAAGGGGAACTGCGACTTCGGCAGCAGCTATCCCATCAGCGAAACCATTGACCTGATGCCGGGACATCGCCTCTTTGCCACCCACGGGCACCGTTATCAGGTCAAATATACCCTGGACTGGCTGACCCAGGCTGCCCGGGAAGAGGGCTGTGATATCGCCCTGTACGGACATACACACCAGTCCCGGTCTACCTATGAAAACGGCGTTTATGTGCTGAATCCGGGCAGCGCATCCTGCCCAAGAGACGGAAATCTGCCTTCATTCGGCTTGGTTGACGTTTCCAGTGCCGGTGTTATGACCAATGTGGCTTTTCTTGACCCCACCTCTGACTTCGGAAACGTCCGCATCTGATTCCCATATCAGCATATGCAATTGCTGGCGTTTTGTGCATTTTTTTCATAAAAAGGAGCATCACCCCATGAAACATCTCACCCTCCGCCGTCCCTGCCTCCGGGACGAACTGCGCCGCTATCTTCTGGCGTTTCTCCTCGGATTCGGCAGTCTGCTCGTAGTTATCATACCGATCATGATCGCCGACGGCGGTTATTTTATCTACTATGGTGATTATAATTCCCAGCAGATCCCCTTCTACAATCTCGCCAATGACGCTGTGCGAAGCGGCAGCATGGGCTGGAACTGGTACACCGATCTGGGTGCTAATTTCATCGGTTCCTACGCCTTTTACCTGCTGGGCAGTCCCTTTTTCTGGCTCACCACTATCCTGCCCCGCAGCTGGGTGACATTTTCCATGCCTTTTCTCCTCTGTCTGAAACACGGCATCGCCTCGCTGACCGCCTACGCCTATATCCAGCGCTTTGTCCGCAATAAGGATGCCGCACTCATCGGCGGTATGCTGTACGCCTTTTCCGGATTCCAGCTGTTCAACATCTTCTTCAATCACTTCCAGGATGTCACCGAATTCTTCCCGCTACTGCTCATTGCCATGGAAGAATGCGTGAACCAGAACCGCCGGGGTGTCTTTGCCCTTTCTGTGGCGCTTCTTGCTGTGATTAACTACTTTTTTTTCACAGGGCAAGTGGTTTTTCTGGTGCTGTACTTTATTGTCCGCTGCTTTTCCAAGGACTTTCACGCTACGCCGAAAAAATTCTTTGTCCTGCTTCTGGAAGCCGTCATGGGCGTTATGCTTGCCTGCGCCATTCTGCTGCCGGCGGCTCTTGCCGTTCTGGAAAACAACCGGGTATCGGAACATCTCTACGGCATGGACATGGTTGCCTATAACGACCGCACCAGACTCTGGCGCATCCTGCTGAGCCTGTTCATGATCCCGGATGTTCCTGCACGACCCAATCTGTTTTCTTCAGACAATGCCAAGTGGGCTTCCATCGGCGGTTATTTGCCGCTCTTCTCCATGGCAGGGGTACTTTCTTTTCTGAAGCAGCGTGACGGACACTGGGCAAAGCGGCTGACGCTGATCTGCGCCGTCTGTGCCTGCGTCCCAATTCTCAATAGTGCATTCTATGCGCTGAACGGCTCGTATTATGCACGCTGGTTCTACATGCCTATCCTCATCCTCGCCATGATGACCGCCTATGGGTTGGACAACCGGGAAATCCAGTGGAAATACGGTTTCCGCATCTGTTTTGGTTTTATGGCAGCATTCGGGCTTATTTCTCTGCTGCCCACCAAAGAGAACGACAAGATCAAATGGTTCTCCTTTGCGGAATATCCCCTGCACTTCTATCTGGTGCTTGCTGTCTGTGTGGGCGGATTGGTGATAGGCGCCTACCTGCTGCACCGCAGACAGAAGGCGAAGCTGTTTATGCGGCTCACACTGATATACACCACCGGTTTCTGCATTGCCTGCACCATGACTGTGGTCTATTTTGGTGCATTTGCACCAGCACGTGCACGCACCTATGTAGATCATGCCATCGACCCGAAACAGGAGATCTCCGTTTCTGTTTCAGAGGACGATTTTTTCCGGGTGGATATCTCCGAAAACTGCGACAATTATCCGATGCTCTGGAAACTCCCCTGTATGCGTACGTTCCACAGCATCGTGCCGGTATCCATCATGGAATTCTATGACAGCCTTGGCATTACACGAGACGTGGCGTCCCGGGCTGATACCTCTTATTATGCACTGCGTGGGCTGTTCTCTGTGAAATATTATTTCGACCAGGAAGAACTCATGATGCTCGGCGACATAGAACCAAAAATCGATCTGCCTGGTTTTGAGTACGAAACAACTGAAAACGGATTTCAACGGTTTCGGAACACAGAATACGTCCCCATGGGATTCACATTCGATACCTACATTTCAAAAGAGATGTGGGATGGCACTGCGGAAAATCAGCGCACCAATCTGCTCATGCGTGCACTGATCCTATCGGAGAAACAGATCGACAAGTACGGCGACTGGATGCAGTCTCTTTCTACAGAAGATGTCCGCATGACAGAAACCGATTATCTGGCGGAATGCGGAGAACGTGCCGCATCTGCCTGTGATACATTTTCCTATGACTCTGACGGCTTCGAAGCAACCATTACCCTGGACAGCCCAAATCTGGTCTTTTTCAGCGTTCCCTATGACGAGGGTTGGAGTGCCACTGTCAACGGGGAACCGGTTTCTGTGGAACAGGTGGACATCGGATTCATGGCTGTTCCTGTGGAAGCCGGGGACGATACAATTGTATTTACCTACGAAACGCCCGGACTGAAAGCCGGCATCTGGATCTCACTGGGCGGCGTGGTATTGCTGGTGGGATATCTGCTTGTCTGCCACAAGGTCGTGAAGCGCACGCCGGCAGATGAAGTGATCTCCTGCATAGATTATCCGGAATCGGCAGAAGCTGCTGCTCTGGCAGCTTTGGAGGAACAGACGGATACAAATAAAAAATCCAAGGCAAAAAAGAAAAGCAAATAAGGAGGATTCTACATGCACTTACAGGAAGAAACCAAAGCAAGTGAAACAACCTATCAGGGAAAGGTATTCTACGTCACAAAGGACACAGCGCAGTTAGAGGACGGTCAGCTGGTGCAGCGTGATGTAGTGCACCATTCCGGCGGCGTCTGCGTTGTGCCCCTGACGAAAAACAACACCGTGCTCATGGTGAAGCAATTCCGCTATCCCATGCAGCAAGTGACTCTGGAAGTTCCGGCAGGAAAGCTGGAACCCGGCGAAAATCCGGCAGAGTGCGGCAGACGGGAACTCCGGGAAGAAGCCGGACGCACCTGCAGAAAATACACCAGCCTGGGGACGCTCTTCCCTACCCCGGCATATGATACAGAGGTCATTCACATGTATCTTGCCCGGGAGCTTTCCGAGCCGGAGGCGCAGGATCTGGACGATGAGGAATTTCTCGATGTCACAGAACTGCCCCTGGAAGAAGCAGTGCAGATGGTGCTGCGGGGAGAGATTCCCGACGCAAAGACACAGATCGCTCTGCTGAAAACCTATGTGCTCTTACAAAATCAACAGTGAGTCCCGGTCAATTCCACTTTTGCGCCAATAAAAAAAGCCGCAGACGGCTTCCGCCTGCGACCCGTTTCTCATGGATGCCATTTATACAACTGCATCTGCTGTCGGTGCAGTGGCTTCTGCCTCAGCTTCGGCTTCAACCAATGCCAGATGCTGGTGATATGTTTCCAGAATCTGTTCTTCCATCATCTTTCTTGCAGCAGCAGAAATGGGATGGACAATATCACGGAACACACCGTTTTCATCCTTACGGCTTGGCATTGCCACAAAGAGTCGTTCATCTCCCTGTACGACCTTAATATCGTGCACTGCCAGCATGTTGTCAATTGTCACAGAAACAACTGCACGCAGTCGTCCCTCGGCGATGATTCGTCTGATTTTGATATCTGTGATTTCCATATGATGACCTCCTCCATTTGCAGCGAGTGAGTTCTCTGGGCACCGTTCACTCGCATCAAACACATTTTCGTAACAAAAAAAGGAGACAGCGCTGCTCGAAAGAAACGCTTCTCCTTTGAATTACGTTATTTCTTATTATACACCATAAATTTGAAAAAAGCAACAAGGAAAAAGGTGATTTTTTTGAACAATAATATTTTAATGGGAAAAAAGCACATTCATTTTATCGGAATCGGCGGCAGCGGCATGTATCCCCTGGCGCAGATTCTCCACGCACGAGGATTTTACCTCACCGGTTCGGACAACAACGAGACGGAGACATTGCAGGCAGTCCGTGATATGGGAATCCCGGTGTATCTGGGACAGCGTGCCGAGAACATCGAAGGTGCAGACCTCATCGTCCACACAGCCGCAATTATGGCAGACAACCCGGAACTGATTGCTGCGAAAGCAAGCGGTGTACCGGTACTGGAACGGAGCGAACTGCTGGGCATTGTTACCAGCTGGTACGACAATGCCATCTGCGTTGCCGGAACCCACGGCAAAACCACAACGACTTCCATGGTGACGCAGATTCTCTTCACCGCAGGCGTTGATTTTTCCGCATTTATCGGCGGAAAGCTCCCCTGCATCCACGGCAGCGGCAGAAGCGGCTCCAGCGATATTATGACATGCGAGGCGTGTGAATTCGTGGATACATTCCTGAAGCTGTACCCGGATATTGCAGTGCTCCTGAACATTGACGCTGATCATCTGGATTATTTCGGCACGGTGGAGAATATCATCAAGTCCTTCCGCAAGTTCTCGGAGCTGACCAGCAAGGCGATCATTTACAACGGCAGCGATGCCAATACCTGCAAGGCAGTGGAGGGTATCACCGGCAAGGAACTGATCACCTTTGGTACAACATCGGACTGTGACTATTACCCAGCAGAGATCCGGCATGTTTCCGGTCTGGAAACTCATTTCCAGCTGATGCATCACGGCGTATCTCTGGGCGAGATCGTCCTGCATGTTGCCGGAGAGCACAATGTGCTGAATGCAACAGCAGCTGCAGCGGCGGCAATGTATGTGGGCGTTTCCTTTGACGATGTGGCAAAGGGACTGGCAGAATTCCGCGGCGCCGGCAGACGCTTTGAGAAAAAAGGCGAGGTAAACGGCATTACTCTGGTGGACGATTATGCCCACCATCCCACGGAGCTGACCGCTACGCTGAAAGCCGCAATGGCAATGCCGTTCCGCAAGGTCTGGGCAGTATTCCAGCCCTTCACCTTCTCCCGGACTGCCATGCTGCTGGAGGAATTTGCCGAGGCGCTGTCTATTCCCGACTGCGCTGTGCTGACGGATATTATGGGTTCCCGGGAAAAGAACACGTACAATATATTCACACGGCAGCTGGGCGAAAAAATCCCCGGTGCAGTTTGGTTTCCCCAGGATGAAAGCAATCCGGAAACAACGGATGAGCGGAAGTATGCCAACTTCGACCAGGTCGTTCAGTATGTCTGCGACCATGCACAGCCGGGTGATCTGGTGATCACACTGGGCTGCGGCGATGTCAACAAGGTAAATAAGCTGATTCTGGAAGAACTGGAACGGCGCAGCGAGGGAAAGGTATAATTTTTTTGTTTGTCGATGCAATTCTCTCTCCCCCCATTTCAAGGGAGACATTCTCTGAAAAATTTGCAAAAAAGTCTTTTCAATCCTCGAAAAATGTTGTATAATAAAAAGAACGGCACAGGGTGTATTCCTTTCCCTGAGTCGGAACAAACCGAAAGGAACTTAACGCTATGTCAAATAAAGTGAAAGTGGTTATCTGCGGCAAGGACTTTACCCTGCAAACTGCAGAATCCTCTAACTATGTTTTCGGACTGGCACGGACGCTGGAATCCCGTATCACAGAAATTACAGATTCCAACAGCAGTGCCTCACCCTTTACTGCCGCCATTATGGTTGGTCTGGCTACCCTGGACGATCTGAACAAGGCAAATGCCAAGCTGGACAGTCTCCGTGACCAGTCCAAGGAATATGTGGACGAAGCCGGAAAGACACGCCTGGAACGTGATGCCGCTTTGCAGGAAGTGGCAGCGCTTCGCTCCAGAGTTGCCGAACTGGAACGGGAACTGCGTGAGAAAAATATCAAATGAGGACACCCGAAATACTCGCTCCCGCAGGCGCACCGGAATCTCTGCTGGCAGCACTCCGCTGCGGTGCAGATGCGGTGTATGTAGGCGGAAAGTCCTTTTCTGCCCGGCAGAATGCGGAAAATTTTGACCTGCCCCAACTGGAAGAGGCTGCCCGTCTCTGCCATCTCTACGGCGCAAAGCTTTACCTGACAGTCAATACATTGGTATTGGATGAGGAATTCCCTGCGCTGACACAATATATCAAAGAAGCAGCTGCCTGCGGCGTGGATGCCTTTCTGGTGCAGGATTTTGGCGTGCTGGACTGCATTCGTCAGGCTGCACCGGATACGCCCATACACGCATCCACCCAGATGACCATCCATACTCCTGAGGGTGCACGTTGGGCAAAGGAACAAGGACTGACTCGTGTGGTAGTTTCCAGAGAATTATCCCGGCAGGAAATTGCAGCCATCTGTCAATGCGACATTGAAGTGGAACAATTTGTCCACGGTGCTCTGTGCATGAGCGTATCCGGTCAGTGCGGTCTGTCTGCGGTGATTGGTTCACGAAGTGCCAATCGGGGACGCTGCGCGCAGGCATGCCGTCTCCCTTTTTCGGCGGCAGGAAAAACTGACGCATGTGCCCTTTCTCTGAAAGATCTCTGTCTCGTGCCCTATGTGGCGCAAATGGCGGAGGACGGCGTGGCTTCGCTGAAAATCGAGGGCAGATGCAAGCGCCCGGAATATGTTGCCGCCGCTGTCACTGCCCTGGTGCAGGCACGGGATGGCATAGAACCGGATCTGGAAACTTTGCGTGCAGTTTTTTCCCGCAGCGGCTTTACGGACGGATATTACACCGGAAAGCGTGGGAGTATGTTTGGGACTCGTCAGAAAGAGGACGTGCTCCGTGCCAAGGAAGTACTTCCAAAGCTGGAACAGCTGTATCAGAAACCTGTGGGGCGTGTTCCCCTGACCATGCATGTTTTGCTGAAAGAAAATGTACCGGTACAGTTGACCGCCCGGGATATGGATGGAAATACGGTTACAGTTTCCGGCGATATGCCCCAAAAGGCACGGAACAAGCCGACAGATACGACGCAGTTGGAACGCCAAATGGGAAAGCTTGGGGATACGATTTATTTCTTGGAACAGCTGACCGCAGACTGCGATGGCGTGAGTATGCTCCCGGCGTCTGCCCTGAATGCGCTGCGCCGTGATTGCACTGCGAAACTGGACGAAGTGCGCATTGCTGCAAATACGCCCAGATGTACTCTCTGCGACGTGGAGCCCATTCTGGAGCAACCCGTAGATTCTGCACCGCCTTTCTACCGCATACAGCTTTCCGGTTGGACAGAACAGGCGGAATCGCTTTTGCAGCATCTTTCCACAGAGGCGTTGCTGCTTCCGGTATATGCCGTAACAGATAGCATTCCGCAGCAGCTGAGAGGTCAGATTTTCCTGACACTTCCCCGATTCTGCGCCGATGAAAAAAAGGTGCTGCATTGGCTGGAATCTGCCGCAGCATTTGGATTTTCCCATCTGGTCTGCGAAAATCCATCCCATTTGCGCATGGGCACATCCCTGGGATTTTGTCTCCACGGCGGTCTAGGACTGAATGCCGCTAATCGCCGCTGTCTGGACTTTCTGAAGCGCCAAGGACTTGCGGATACGATTTTGTCGCCGGAACTGACTCTAGCCCAGACACGCGGCTGTACCGGATTGCCCATTGGTGTTTATGCCTATGGATACCAGCAAGTCATGACCATGCGTAACTGTCCCATTCAGGCAGAGGTGGGCTGCAAGAACTGCAATCACCGCCTCACAGACCGCACAGGGCGGCAATTCCCCGTATATTGCGACAAAAACGCCGGTATTACAACCATGTACAATGCCGTTCCCACCTGGATGGCAGACAAGGCGAATGCCCTTTCTCACGCAGCATTTCTGCTACTGGACTGTACGCTTCAGCCTGACCCGCTGTCCATTCTTCGTGCCTATGAAAACCGCAGCACAGCAACAGAGCCTATAACACGCGGCTTGTTTTATCGTGGTGTCGAATAAATTGGTAAAAACACAGGAGGAATTTCATATGTATCTATCCATACAGCGGCTGCGCCCGGATGCACAGCTGCCAAAACGTGCTACAGCCGATAGTGCCGGTTACGATCTGTACGCTCTGCCGGATGCGCCCGTAACCATTCAGCCCGGAGATATCTGCAAGATCCCCACAGGTATTGCCGTTGCGCCGTCCCGTCCGGATGTGGCACTCTGCATTTTCCCACGTTCCGGCTTGTCGTCAAAACACGGCATTACGCTGGCAAACAGCGTAGGACTGGTGGACAGCGACTATCGTGGCGAGCTGCTGGTAGCCCTAATCAACCACGGAAAAGAACCGTTCATCGTGGAACCGGGTATGCGCATTGCTCAGCTGGTAGTGCTTCCCATACTGACACCGGAGCTTCGTGAGGTTACGGAACTGGATGAAACTGCACGAGGCGCAGGCGGCTTCGGCGCAAGCGGACTGTCCTGATATACCAATTTGAAGGAAAGGAGATTGTTTCCCAACTGGGGATACATAGGATACAGATGAAAAAAGTTCTTGTTTATATTGCCAGCATTGTGGTTGCGCTGGTTCTGGGCGGCGTTATCGGCAATCTCTGCGCAGAGGTCGCACCTCTGAGCTGGCTGGATTATGCACCGCCTCTGCACATTGATACTCACGACTGGAACTGGTATATTGCAGATGTCACCTTCGGTTTTCAGTCCAAATTCAATATCGCACAGCTGATCCTGACCATTGTCGCCATCTTTACAGCACCGAAAATCAATTCGCTGATTGGAAAAAAGTAACGCTGTCCCATAGGGTGTTCTTATTTGCTTATATAATATGCTGTAATTTTTTCATTGATTTTCGATTTATTTTTACAAATGTACTGAATTTTGATTCTACAGAAAATTCCCGAAAAAACGATTGTCAACCTGTAAAATTCGTGGTATAATGGAATCAGACCGTTCGGAAATACCGAACGAAACATACTTCCGGACACACTGCACCGCTTTCGGCAGCAGTGTTCTGTTTTCTGTCCGGACAGATCACCTTGTTTTTTTACCATACGGTCCAGAATAAAAATGTTTCTGCACCCAAAGGAGCACATAACATGTTTACAAAAGATATCGGCATTGATCTAGGAACAGCAAATACCCTCGTCTATCTGCGTGGCAAGGGTATTATTATACGCGAGCCCTCTGTTGTGGCGGTAAATACCCACACAGACCGGGCAAAATATGTGGGAAAAGAAGCAAAGGACGTCATCGGACGCACTCCTGGTTCCATTGTGGCAGTGCGCCCCCTCAAAGACGGCGTTATTGCGGATTTCGATACCACGACCATTTTATTACAGGAATTTATCCGGAAAGCCATGCGAGGCAAAATGTTCTCCCGGGCACGTGTCATTATCTGCATTCCCTCCGGCGTCACTGCCGTGGAACGCCGTGCAGTACGGGATGCCGCAGATCATGCTGGCGCACGTCCGGTTATGATCGTGGAAGAACCCATGGCGGCTGCCATCGGCGCAGGACTTCCTACGACAGAACCCACAGGCTGCATGGTGGTGGACATCGGTGGCGGTACAAGTGAAGTAGCTGTCATTGCACTGGGCGGCATCGTTGTCTCCAAAAGCGTCCGCTGCGCCGGCGATGAATTTGACACTGCCATCATTAACTACATTAAAAAGCGTTACAATCTGCTCATCGGCGAACGAACTGCGGAGAGCATTAAGATCCAGATCGGCTCAGCATATCCCGTTGACCGTGATGAAGTGATGCAGATCAAGGGACGTAATCTCATGAGCGGTCTGCCGGAGAATATCAATATCAGTTCCAAGGAAGTCCGGGAAGCACTTTCTGAGCCTCTTTCCCGCATTGTGGATGCCATACGCTATACCCTGGAGCAGACACCGCCGGAGCTGGCAGCAGATATTATTGACCATGGCATTACACTGACCGGCGGCGGCGCACTTCTGCGTGGACTGGATCAGCTAATCCATAAGGAAACCGGGATGCCCGTTTATATTGCGGAGTATCCCCTGGACTGCGTGGCAGAGGGCACCGGAAAGATCCTGGAAAATCTGGACAAATACCGGGATGCACTCTCAGATGAATCCCGGTTTGCCTGATCGGCGGAAAAATCAAGTACAGCATGTTTTCTTAACATTCGAAGAAAGCACTGCTGTCCGACGAACACATAGGAGGCTTCACTCATGGGCGGTTTTTTCCGCAGCAAAAAATTTCGCATCATTCTCTGCATCATCGCCCTGTTGATCGGCATGATGCTCTATGCTGTCACGCAAGACGGCTTTACCTTGCCCACCACTGGTTTCATCGGAAAGATCTGCAATCCCATTCGCTCTGTTTCGAACCGGATCTCAGACAGTGTGGAAAATACGCTGGATGCTTTTACCCGTTCCAAGGAATACCAGCAGGAAAACGAGGAACTGCGCCAGCGTGTGGCTGAACTGGAATATCAGCTGGTGGACTATCACAAGACCCAACAGGAACTGACTGATCTGGAGGGCTTCATGGGTGTCAAGGAAGATCACGAGGACTTTGTCCTCTCCGATCCCTGCGCCATTATCGGATATGTGGAAAACGACCCGTTTCACGCCTTTTATATTGACAAAGGCAGTGAGGACGGGCTGTCGGTGTATGATCCAGTGGTAACGGCGGAAGGGCTTGTGGGCATTATTTCCGAGATTTCCGAGACCTATGCCACGGTAGAGACCATCTGCTCGCCGAATCTTTCCATCGGCGCAGAGGTTTCCGGGAAGTCGGAATCTGGCATTGTGGAGGGGGATGTTACTCTTTCCTCGTCTTATCGCTGCCGGATGATCTATCTGGAAAAGGATACCACTTTGAAAAAGGGCGACTTAGTTATTACTTCCAATTCCGTGGGCATCTTCCCTCAGGGCTATCTCATTGGCTCCGTGGAATCCATTGAACCCATGGAAAGCGGTCTGAGCTATTGCGCCGTGATCCGTCCGTCTGTGGATCTGGAAAACCTGTCCAATGTCATTGTCATCACCGATTTTGCCGGAAAGGAGCAGCAAAATGCGGCGGACTAAACCCTTTCTTCCCGTTCCAAAAAGACCGAAACACCCGAAAGTACGCAATACCATCCGCTGGGTGCTTTACTTCCTCTGCGTTTTCCTTGCATTTGTGACAGCAAACGGCGGTGATACCATAAAGCCTCTGCTGCTGATCCCCATTGCACTGTGTATTTCATCGGTGTCAGGCATGTTTATTTCCGGCGGCATCGGTATTCTGTGCGGTCTGCTTATGGATATTTCCACCGGTTCTCTGCTTGGATACCATAGCATTGTGCTCTTTCTCCTCTGTATGGGGACTTCGCTGCTCTACGACCGCCTCATGCAGCAGCGTTTTCTGAACATGGTTTTTTTCACCTGCGCGGCAGCATTTCTTGTCACCGGCTTCGATTTCGTGTTCCGATATGCCATCTGGGGCTATGAAAACGTGTCCTATCTCTACGTACACCACGCCTTGCCGTGTCTGTTGTATACCACCATCAGCGGGGCTGTGTGCTATCCGATTTTTGCACTGATCCATCGGTTCCTCCTGCCAAAACGGCGGCGCACCATTGAAAAGAAGTTGAAACCGCTGGAGGAAACAATCTGATCTGTATTGACCCAAACACCCTATTTCAATCGGAAAGGAGAACCACATTATGAAACGTACCGCATCCAGTTATGTGAAACTTTCCCTTGCCAGTCTGCTGGTATTGGTTTCCTGCTGTTTGTGTGCCTGGCGGCTTATGAAAATACAGATCGTAGAAAGCGAGACCTATACAGCGAAAAATGTTTCTACGCAGAAATATATCCAGACCATCAGCGCCACACGGGGTGAAATCGTGGATTCTGCCGGAAATCCCATTATTGAAAACAAAGTCGGCTACAGCGTTATCATTGAGCCAGATACCTTTCCGGAGGACAATGGAGAGGGAAACCGCGTTCTGCTGGCGCTGACAGATATTCTGGATGAAAACGAGGAAGAATGGAGTACTTCCCTGCCTGTTTCAGAGACGCAGCCCTATACCTTTACCAGTGACGAAGATGCTGTGGAAAAGCTCAAGGAAAACCTGAATATGAATGTCTATGCCACCGCAGAGGACTGCATGTATCAGCTCATGAAGGAATATGACATTGATGATTCTTACACACCAGAGCAGCAGCGCATCCTTGCCGGCATCCGCTATGAAATGCAGCTGCGCAGTTTTTCTCTCAGCAATCGGTTTACACTGGCAGAAGATGTTTCCATTGAAACTGTAACAGAACTGAAAGAACGCGGTGTCACACTGCCGGGCATGGATATTGTGGAAGAGGCAATTCGTTCTGTGGCACAGGGAGATGTGGTCGCCCACGAAATCGGTACAGTGGGACCGATTTATGCAGAAGAATATGCAGAGCTGAAAGAAAAAGGCTATGCTCTGGATGATACCGTAGGCAAAAGCGGTATTGAACGTGCTATGGAAAGCACTCTCCGCGGTAAAGATGGCATCAAAGAGATCACAGTACAAAACGGTAAAGTCATTTCTTCGGATATTACCACACCTGTGACTGCCGGAAACACTGTACAGCTCACTGTCAACAGCGATTTTCAACGGGAACTGCAGCATATTCTGGACAACTTTATTGCCAATTTCGACACTCTCCGGGATGAGAAAACAAAGGATCTCGGAAAGGTGGAATGCGGTGCCATTGTGGTTCTGGATGCAAAAAACGGCGGTGTACTGGGAATGGTAACGGCGCCGACCTATAATCTGGAAGATTACGCATCAGACTATGAGTCCATCCTCAATGCGGAAAATACGCCCCTGGTCAACCGTGCAACAGATGGTGTATATCGTCCCGGTTCAACTTTTAAAACCATAACCGCAACTGCCGGACTCAATGAGGGCATCATCACCGGCGGCTCCACCTATTACTGCGGACACACCTACCATTTTAAAGATCACAACTATAATTGTACCGGATCTCATGGGGATATATCCGTTACCCGTGCACTCCAGGTCTCCTGCAACATCTTTTTCTACAAGTTGTCTGAGGAACTGACCATTGACCGTATCTCTGATTATGCAACAAGATTTGGTCTCGGGCAATCTACCGGTCTGGAAACCGGCGACGCCGCCGGACATCTTTCTAATCCGGAATCCTTCGCGGAACTGGGTGCAGACTGGACTGTGGGACAGGTTCTGCAAAGTGCCATCGGTCAGGGCGAATGGGCTGTCACACCTCTGCAAATGGCAAATGTTGCATGCACCATTGCCAACAACGGAACTCGCTATGAGCCGCATCTGGTGGACAGCATCTGGGATTACAATTATACAACTTGCCTGGAAAAAATCGAACCTGTTGTTGCAGAACAGATCGTACCCAGAGATGATGGCGTATTCCAATATGTTGAAAACGGTATGATCGCTGCTTCAACAAACAACTTCCCCACCCGATATTCCCTGTCAAATTTGGGGTTTGACGTTGCAATCAAGACTGGTACACCCCAGGTCAGCGGACGGACGCAGGACTCTTTCTTTATCGGCTATGCACCGGCAAATGATCCAGAGATTGCCTTTGCAGGCGTGATTGAGGGCGGCGAATATTCAAAATATATGATCCGTTCTATCATCCAGGCATATGAAAAAACCGTAAAAGGCGAAAATGTCAACATTGATCAGGTGGGTGCAACAACAACAGATACCACACAAACCACCGGAACCTCCACAGAAACAGAGACGACTGCATCATCTCAATGACGCTTTTCGTCAAAATGTATAAAGAATGTCGTGGGAAGCACCATATATTTCACAATTTTATATTTTTCCCGCGTAAATACTTTGACAAATCCCGATTTTGTGGTATAATAAACATAGAAGATTTTTGCCGGAAGATATGACAGAACAACTCCGGGATCTTATTGTATTCCGTTTATAAATTTTGTATACGATTTGGAAAGGACTGATTATTTCACATGACAATTGCATTGATTGCCCATGATGCAAAAAAAGAACTCATGATTCAATTTTGTATTGCTTACTGCGGCATCCTGTCCCGGCATACGCTTTGTGCGACCGGCACCACCGGAAAGCAAGTGGCAGAAGCAACAGGACTGCGGATCCAGCGCTATCTCAGCGGATCCCAGGGCGGCGACCAGCAGATCGCAGCTCGTATTTCCTGTAATGAGATCGATGTGCTGCTCTTCTTCCGGGATCCCATTAACCGGAAGGCATCTGAGCCAAATGAAATGAATCTGCTGCGCCTGTGCGATGTGCACAATGTTCCTGTTGCAACAAATATTGCAACAGCAGAGGCGCTGATCATGGCGCTGGAGCGCGGCGATCTGGATTGGCGCGAGATCGGCAATCCCACCATCTGACCAGAACTCCTTTGATGGTCTATATGGTACATCTCGTTTGATTCACTCCCCTTTTTCGGAAGGGGAAATTTTTTGCAGTCCGATAATCTGCCACATGGCAATGCAGCGGAACTTGCTCCTAGGAGGTTATTCACAATATGGCAAATAAAATCACACGACCGCTGGGCACAGAGGATGTGACGCCGAAACAGATCTATAAATGGCACACTGTGGAACGTCTGGCACGGGAAACAGCGGAATCATTCGGATTCCACGAGGTGCGAATCCCGACCTTTGAAAATACCAATCTGTTCCTGCGTTCTGTAGGTGAGACTACTGACGTGGTACAAAAGGAAATGTATACCGTCAAGGCGAAAGAAACGGAATTCACCCTGCGCCCCGAGGGTACTGCGGGTACGATTCGTTCTATGCTCCAAAACGGTATGCTGAACGATGCGCTGCCCCAGAAGGTCTACTACATTCTCTCCTGCTTCCGCCACGAACGGCCCCAGGCAGGCAGACTCCGTGAATTCCACCAGTTCGGCATTGAAATGGCTGGCAGCCAGGGTCCGACTTCTGATGCAGAGATCATTGCGCTGGCAAAGACCATTCTGGATAACGCCGGGCTGAAAAATATTGCCCTGCATATCAACTCCATCGGCTGTCCTACCTGCCGTGCGGAATATCACAAAGCACTGCGTGCGTATTTCACATCCCGAAAGGAAGAACTGTGCGACACTTGCCTGACCCGTCTGGAGAAGAATCCCATGCGGCTTCTGGACTGCAAAAGCCCCATTTGTGCGGAAATCGGTAAGGATGCACCGCTGATCCTGGATTATCTCTGCGATGACTGCAAGGCGCATTTTGAAAAGCTTCAGGAATATCTGAAATCCATGGACATTGACTTCATTATTAACCCGAAAATTGTCCGTGGTCTGGATTATTATACCAAAACTGTATTTGAATTCATTACCACAGACATCGGCGCACAGGGCACGGTCTGCGGCGGCGGCAGATATGACGGTCTCATCGAACAGATGGGCGGAAAGCCTACGCCGGCGATGGGATTTGCCATGGGTCTGGAACGGCTGATCCTGACCATGGAGAGCCAGGGCTGTGACTTTGAACAGACGAAAACCTGCGATTTGTACATTGCACCTATGGATGAGGCAGCTGTACCCAAGGCAATGCAGCTGGGACAGACGCTGCGCGTATCCGGCTATCAGGTGGAATATGACCTGATGCAGCGCGGACTGAAGGCACAGATGAAATATGCCAACAAGATCGGTGCCGCCTTTGTCATGGTTCTGGGCGAAAACGAGCTGAACACCGGAAAGGCAAATCTGAAAAATATGCAGACCGGCGAACAGACAGAAATTGCACTGGATGATACATTTGAGGAAAAATTTGACGATATTGCCGTGCAGTTTATGTTTCATGATATTGTAGAGGATTTCGAAAAGGAGTGTCAACTGTAATGGATTTCATGCAAGAATTGCGCCGCACCTGTTACTGCGGCGAGGTGACAAAAGCAGGAGAAACGGTAGTTGTGGGCGGTTTCGTCCAGAAAGTCCGGAATCTCGGCAACCTGATCTTTATTGATCTCCGTGACCGCACAGGTATTGTCCAGCTGGCATTCAGCGACCAGACAGATCGTGCCGTGTTCGAAAAGGCAGCTTCCTGCCACAGTGAATATGTGCTCATGGCAAAAGGCGTTGTGGCTGAGCGTTCCAGCGTCAATCCGGATATGAAAACCGGTGCAGTTGAAATTCTCGTAGACGATCTGCGTGTGCTGTCCAAGGCACAGACGCCGCCTTTTGCCATTACAGATGAGACAAAGGTCAATGAGGAACTTCGTCTGAAATACCGTTACCTGGATCTGCGCCGTGCACCGCTTCAGCATAATCTCATCATGCGGCACAAAATTGCACTGGCGGCACGGGAATATTTCTATGCAAACGATTTCATCGAGATCGAAACGCCTATGATGATGAAGTCTACCCCGGAGGGTGCCCGTGACTATCTGATTCCGTCCCGTGTGCACAACGGCAAATTCTATGCCCTGCCCCAGTCGCCGCAGATCTACAAGCAGCTGCTCATGGTATCGGGCATGGATCGGTACATTCAGATCGCACGCTGCTTCCGTGACGAGGATCTGCGTGCTGACCGTCAGCCGGAATTTACCCAGATCGACCTGGAAATGTCCTTTGTGGATGTTGAGGATATTCTCCAGATGACTGAGGGCTTTGTACAGTATCTGTTCAAACAAGTGCTGAATATGGATATTCCCACGCCCCTGCCTCGGATGACCTATCAGGAAGCAATGGAGCGTTACGGTTCGGACAAGCCGGATACCCGTTTTGGCATGGAATTGCAGGATCTGTCCGAGGTTGTCAAGGATGTGGACTTTATGGTATTCCGTTCGGCACTGGAAGCCGGCGGCAGCGTCCGGGCGATCGTGGCTAAGAATGCGGCTTCTGTCCTGACCCGAAAAGAAATCGACAAGCTGACAGAAAAGGCAAAGGGCATCGGCGCAAAGGGTCTGGCTTACATTCGCTGGAACGATGAAAAACCCACCTGTTCCTTCGCAAAGTTTCTGCCCGAGGGCAAGCTGGAGGAAATTTTGTCTTACCTGAACTGCGAACAGGGTGACGTGGTACTGGTCGTTGCCGACAAGAACAAGGTAACACTGCCAGTACTGGGTGCACTTCGCCTGGAACTGGCAAAGAAGCTGGATCTGATCCCCGAAGGACAGTTCAACTTCCTGTGGATCACCCAGTTTCCGTTCTTCGAATGGGACGAGGAAAGCCAGACATGGGTGGCAATGCATCACCCGTTCACCATGCCAATGGACGAATGCCTGCCCTATCTGGACAGCGATCCGGGCAAGGTAACGGCAAAGGCATTTGACCTGGTGCTCAACGGCACGGAGCTTTCTTCCGGTTCCATCCGTATCACCGATTACGAATTACAGGAAAAGATGTTCCAGGCACTGGGACTGACGGATGAAGAGATCGAAGCGAAGTTCGGTTTCCTGGTAGAAGCGTATCATTACGGTGCACCGCCTCACGGTGGTCTTGGCATTGGTCTGGATCGTCTGGCTATGGTTATGCTCCAGGCAGAAAGTCTGCGTGACGTGGTGGCATTCCCCAAGGTACAGAATGCAAGCGAACTCATGAGCGCCTGCCCGTCGGCGGTAGATCAGGAAAGTCTGGATGTACTGGGGATTCAGGTGACGAAAACCGAGGATACAGAATCATAAATTTTTCTTTTGACTATATAAAAGCAGCCCTGTCAGGTGAAGTTTTCATGACAGGGCTGCTTTGTTATGTTATTTTATCTTACGAGAGTACTTTCCTATTCCCTTTGCCATGCAATTGCCGCAACACCTCATCCAAAGCCGCAAAAGCGGTTCCGTCCGGCTGGATTTCCCCATAGCGCACATTGTCATAGCCCTCTGTTGCCAGTTCCCAGCTGTCATCTGCCAATCCCGACTGACGCAGTTTTTCCAGGATTTCCACTGCGCTGTGCGACGGCAGCGCTGTCTCCTCCGGCAATCGTGCCAATACAAGCGCATAGCCAAGCCGATACCGTGCAGCATCCAAGGGCATATGCTGATAACGGCGGTAGGCACGATTCCAGCGGCGGCGTGTCTGAGGCAGTTCCGGTTTTGCGGGAGCTTTTTCCTGGGTCATGAGATCCTCCACGTAGTCGCAGTAAGCACCATCTTCTTCCTGTGGCATGTGCCGGGATTTTCTCAGCTGTGCGGCGATCCACCGGCGCAGGCTGCACCAGCATTGCACTAGTCCTTGCCAGATCTCCCGACGTTTCCATAGACCCAGTGCCAGCAGTCCCACAAGGACAATTGCTTCAAAAATCAACTGAATCCAGCCGGACGCTCCGTTCTGTTCCAAGGGTATCAGCTGTTCCGGAGTATCCTCCGGCAGTTCGGATACGGCATTGGAACTGCCTAGTGACAGCAGCCAGCGCATCAGATACCACACGCCCGTATAAAGCCACCGCCAGAGCCAGCCTATGAGCTTTGCCAGCGGACGATAACAGCAGAGCAGCACGACTCCCAAAGAACAGAGCAACGCCATAAGTCTGGTATTGCTCCGCTGGATCTCTTTGGGCATTTCCCATGCATCTTCGCCTCTGCCGCGAAGCATTCGTTCCAGAGAATCCAGATTGTGCACTAAGGCAAAGAGCATGGCGTTTACCACCAAAATGATTGCAGTCACCAGAAATGATGCATTTTCATCCCGCAGATGAATCAGCAGACCTGTAAACAGATCCCAGAGGCATAGTCCAGTAAAGACATAGGGATGGGCAATGTGCCCCATCGGCTGAAACAGCAGACGGGATGCCCCGAAATAGCAACCGCCTGTCGCAATACCATACAATGCACGCAAAAAGGCAGTGGGATACGGCGCAAAGATCACACTTCCCACAAAAAGCAGTGCCGCAGCTGCCCATAAGCTGAGATTAACCATCCGTGGTTTTTTCCGGTATTGCCGTCGGAGCAGAAGCATATGCAGCATTCCCAGCCAAGAAAGCATTGCGAGAATCGCTGTCATTCCTCCGGCAAGCAGATATGACCTGCCGCCCCAACAGCTGAGCAGAACTGTCAGCGGATAAACTGCCACTGCAAGTGCTGTCACCAGCCCGAAATGCAGCCAGATTTTTTTTGACATCCTGACACCTTCTTTTTTCAATTAGAAATGAGGAATGGTGGTATCGCCTACGGCGATGGATTTGTTATATCATTTCTTTCAGCCTTCCCTGAAAGGGGAGGGGGACCATTGCACAGCAATGGTGGAGGGGTTATCACCCCAACAAACAATAATTTATTCCATCTTCCTCTTGGGCACAACCGCATCTGCGCACTGTGCACCATCGTGGGCATGTCCTGTTACCAGCACCAGACCACCGATTTCCTGTTTCCACCTTGCCACCTGCGCATCTGTATAAGGCGTGATCAGCAGGGACAATTCCTCCCGATTGAATAATCCACGCCTTAGAAGCTGGGACATGGGCTGGATACGCTCCAACTGCAATGCCGCCAGAAGCTCCAGCATTTGGTGATACATTACCCTACCGCCGCCATACCGTGTTTCATAGGACACTTTCTCTGCATCCATTTCTCCCACACAAAGGCGTACCAACCAGCCATTCTGACACAATTCCCACAGACATTGAGTGCAAACCCGGATGGTATGCTCCATCAGCTCCGTATCCAGCGTCATTCTGCCGGAATCCGCAGGATTTGTTTCCAATGCCAGCAAAACCGTCACTGTCTGCTGTGCCGTCCGTTCCTCCTGCCGCACCAGAAATGTCCCGGCGTGGGCAGAGGCTTTCCAGTGCATCCGGTTCAGGGGATCACCGGGAACATATTCTCGCACGCCGGCAGGCAGACAGGGGTCTGTGCATATACTATGCCGCACCGGATGTTCGCCAAAACTCTGCCGCAGTATCCGGGGCAATAACAATCCGGCTTCCGTAAAGCGACTGGGGAGCACTGTCACCGTGCCGCCTGTCTCACTGGCAGGCAGGGAGAGCCGCACGGCACCCAGCAGATCTGATGTCACCAGTATCACATGCTCCACCTGATAGATGCCTCGTTTTTCGCAGCGTATCTTCCAGACACGGCGTACTTTCGCATGTCCACGCACGGAGAAAAATCCGGTGACAAAACGGGACTGGTCGGTCACAACGCAGTGGGACTCCGGAAAATCCAGCCAGCGTGGTACAGTCAGCTCCGCCTTCAGCCAAGGTACAGGCAATGTCTTGTCATTTTCCACGATCTCGGTAAATTCCAGAGTTTCTCCCTCCGTCACTTCACTGGAAGAAAATTGACAGTGATAGGATAAGCCCTCCAGACCATACCGACGATACAGGGCGATTTCCCCGAACAGTACTGCCAGCACCAGCAGAATTACCGCAATCAGTTCCATGATGATTCCTTTGGTACAGGCACAGTTTCCAGCAGTTCCCGGACAATTTCCCGGCTGGCGGTACCGCTTTCATCCCATGCACCGCCTCGTACGGTCATACGATGCGCCATGCAGTCTGCTGCGATTTCTTTCACATCATCCGGCGTCACAAAGCTTCTGCCATGGATGGCTGCCATAGCACGTGACACTTCCAGCAGCGCCAGCATACCACGTGTGCTCAGTCCCAGCTGCACCCGTTCATGCTCCCGGGATGCCTGCGCCAGATCTGCCACATATTCCCGGATGGGTGCAGATGCAGTCACCTGCTGCAGTTCCGCCCGTGCATCCAGCAATTGTTTTGCTGTTACCACCGGTGTAGTTTCCGGCTGTGCCGTTCTTGCCAGCAATGCCAGCTCCTGTTCCCGATCGGGATAGCCCAGGGACAAACAGAGCAGAAAGCGATCCAGCTGGGCTTCCGGCAAAGGAAATGTACCCTGCATCTCCACGGGATTCTGGGTTGCAATGACAAAAAACGGTTCTTCCAGCGGATAGGTCACGCCGTCCGCTGTCACCTGCCGTTCTTCCATACACTCCAGCAGTGCAGACTGGGTGCGCGGCGTGGCACGATTGATCTCATCTGCCAGCAGGATCTGGGTAAAAACGGCGCCTTTCTGGAATTGAAATGTTCCTGTTTTCGGGTCGGGGATGCTGACGCCGATGAGGTCGGAGGGCAGCAGATCCGGCGTAAACTGAATGCGATGAAATGCAGCGTCCATGGACTTTGCAAGGGTGCGTGCCAGGGTGGTTTTTCCCGTGCCGGGAATATCGTTCAGGAGCACATGACCGCCGCAGAGCAGTGCAGCGAGAACTTTGTCAATGACTTCTTCCTTGCCGAGTATCTGCTGCGATATGGAATTGCGCAGAGCGGCGGTAAATGATTGTATCTGTGACATGTAGGAGTTCCTTTCTTTGGTGAAATTGGTTCGCTTTATTATAGCATATTTCTGGGGATATGTCCAGCAAAAAGAAAAGAGACTGTTATAGTAACAGCCTCTGTTAGTTTTTAAAAAATTATGTAAATAATAAAAGATTGACTGAGATCAAGTAGTCAGTTCTATGATCTTATCATTTTTCTCCTGCTCCGTGATCAAGCCCATTTCTGCCTGCTGTTCAACCCTGCGAATCGCTTCAAAATTGTCCACACGTTTCCGCGCAACAGCAATCTTTTCGTCATACTCTTCTTGGCTCAGAAGGTCCATACCCAGTGCCTTATCCAGCTTTTGCTTCTGTGCAAGAAATTCTTCCTCAGCTGCCGCCTTTTCCCGAACAATATCCTTCTGCTTGATTTCTTTTTCCAGCTGAATGATCTTTTGCTCCAGATCCTGCTTCTTTGTCATTTTCGGATCGATCATTTTCAGAATATCCGATACGTCAATCCCAGGCATTTCACCAGATTCGACAACATAATTTACAAATTTTCTACCTATCTGTGTATAAGCAGATTCAAGTTCCTGATTAATCACATTTACCTGAGAACGCAGAGATACGAGCTCTGCCTGTTCCTGCGTCGCAACTGCTGCATTCGAACCAACCTTGCCAGCAGTCTTTGTCACAGTTGAGCCAACATTTTTCGCCGTCTTCTGAATTTTGTCAAACATTCCCATAATTTAATTCCTCCGTTTTTCTAGCTTATAATTAAATGTAATTATTGTACAAATACATTCGAGGCGTATCTGTACTTTCGATTACATTGTAACAAAAAAAAAAAAAAAAAGCAGTGAATTTTGTGAGAATATATTGTAAATTTAAGAAGAAAATTCAATTTTGCATCTCAACAATTGCAATTACACCCTAAAAAATAACCGCCCCTAAGTTGCCAACTTGGACGGTTGTTTTTTAACTTCCACTGTGGAAGCGACCGTCTGCCGATGTGCTCTCTTCTCTTATAATATACCCGATTTGTCAAGGCAATGCTGCACAAAAATTGTGCGGTAGAAATGGCTGTCAACCAATCTGCGTATCAACAAATCTGCTGACAGTACTGCAAAGAAATTTGTTGACAGTACTGTAAATGAATCTGTTGACCAAAAAAGAAACATAAGAAAGAAACATACTGCGCATGCATATGTTTCAAACGCCTATGGGCAGAATATCCCAACAAGAAGAGCAAAGCACGGAAAAGCGGATGCAGAAAAAAGCCCTTGACATACTGTACGACACATAGAAAAATAACCAGTTACAGGTATTATTGGTTTGACAACTGTCGAAATTTGTGGTAAAATTAACCTAAGAGAGTATACCAGTAACGGTAGGCGGTCATTCTCGCTCCCACACATCTCACGATGGATGGGAGGTGATATTTATGGATTATGTGACATGGTCTGACCTGATTCAGGTCGGAATTTTTCTTGTGGCATACAGCACGTTTTTGTACATGCTCTTCCATAATAACACAAAGAAATAACCGCCCCAGCGTCCAAACTTAGGCGGTTATTTTTAACTAAACCTTTGTGGGAGCGACCGTCTGCCGGTGTGCTCTCTTCTCTTATAGTATACCTGATTTGTCCGGATTTGTCAAGAACATTTCCGGATTTTTTTAGGCAATACCGCACAAAGATTGTGCGTCAGATGCGCCGTCAGATTTTT
>NZ_CALDMP010000063.1 GCF_937915125.1 uncultured Ruminococcus sp.
TCCCTCTGCACTCTCTTTCCCTTCACCCCTCACCCCCTTTCCGCACTTTTGCTGGTCACGGTAACTTGATTTTCTTCGTGCTTGCTTTGACTTGGACATCCAGAATACAGCCGTTTCGTTGCCAAAAGCAAAGCTTTAGTGCGGACTACGTACCACATGGCACTGATTTACGAGCGTTAAACTCTTCGAATAATCCCAAAAAGAACAGGAGGAATTCCCATGGACATCCCATCCATTCTGAAACAGCTGGACGATCTGCTCCATGCGTGTCGGCTGGACGAAGCGGAAACATTTTTGTGTGAAGCCATCCGGACAGCAGAAGCTTCCGGCGATACCGATGCGGAAAAGACACTGCGCAATGAGCAAATGGGCTTTTACCGGGACTGCGGACGGTTCCCGGAAATGCTGGATACTGCCGCAAGGGCACGTGCCCTTTTTGAACAACAGGGGGAGACGGATTCCATCGCCTATGGAACGACTCTCCTGAACTGCGCCAATGCCTACCGTGCCGCCGGTGCCTTTGATCAGGCATTTTCCACCTATGAAACCGTGCAGGAACTCTATGACAAGCTCCTGCCTCAGTCCGATGGACGTATTGCAAGCCTGTGGAATAACCTGGCGCTTCTCTATCAGGAAACCGGACAGTGGGAACAGGCGTGCCGCTGTCTGGAACAGGCATTGACCCTGGTGCGGCAATACGCCGGAGACGAGACACGGACGGCGATTTCCTGTACCAACCTTGCCGTCTCGCTGCTGCGGCTCCATCGTGTGGAGGATGCCCTGGCATATCTCACAGAAGCAGACGGTATTCTCGCCGGACGCACACCGTCGGATTTCCACTACAGCGCCACTCTCGCCGGCTTTGGTGACGCCTATTATCAGCTGGAAAACTACGAGACAGCGGCGGCATATTATGAAAAGGCACTGCCGGAGATCGAACTGCATATGGGACAGAATAATTTCTATGCCATTGTCTCCGAGAATCTGGCGCAGACTTATGAAAAGCTGGGCATGACACGTCCCCGGCTTTCGGGATTGGAACTCTGCCGCCGTTTTTATGAGGCGTTCGGTGCGCCTGTGCTGGAGCGTTCCTTCGGGGATATCCTGCCGAAGCTGGCGATCGGTCTTGCCGGGGAAGGCTCGGAATGCCTGGGGTATGACGACGAACTTTCCCGGGATCATGACTTCGGGCCGGGCTTCTGTATCTGGGTGCCGGATGATCTGCCGGAGCAGCAGGTGGAGGCGCTGAAAAATGCCTATGCCGCTTTGCCAAAATCATATATGGGTTACCGTCGGTTGGAAATGCCCGAAGCAGATGGACGTGTAGGCGTTTGTACTGTCAGCGGCTATTTCCGGCGGTTGTTGGGTCTGCCGGGGATACCACGGAATGAAGCGGAGTGGCTTTCTGTAGACGAATCCATGCTGGCGGCGGCGTGCAGCGGCGAAATCTTCCGGGATGACAGCGGTATTATGACCACACCCCGGAGAAAGCTGGGGCTGGGCTATCCGAAATCCGTCCGGCTCCGCCGTCTTGCACAGGCACTGGGTCGGATGGCACAGTGCGGACAGTATAACTTCGTCCGGATGCGCCGCCGTGGCGATACAGCAGCGGCACAGCTCTATCTCGGGGCATTCTGTCGGAATGCCATGACTGCGGCACATTTGCTTCGGGGTGTCTATGCACCATATGAAAAGTGGCTGCTGCGCAGTACGGCAGAGCTGGAAGGCTTCGGGGATATGGCAGGGCAGATACGTGAACTGCTGCTTCTGCCGCCCCGGAGGGAAAGGGATTTTGACGAGGAAATAGACCCGGCATGTGGGTACATCCGGGAGATCTGCGGAATGATCGGAAAGGAGATCGCTATGACAAATGCAATGGAACAGCCGGAAAATGCCTATCTGGCAGACACGGCAAAGGCACTGGGCGCAAAGGCAGAGGAGATGGAATCCCACCTGGCGGATGTGGAAAAAATCGTCCGGTTGGAGTGGGAGACTTTCGACAAGGTACAGAATATGGGCGGCAGGGCAGCCTGTCAGGACGACTGGGAGACCTTTTCCATTATGCGCCGCAGTCAGTATCTGCCCTGGGACAGCGCACTGCTGAAACAGTGGATCGCTGCCTTTGAACAGGCGCTTTCGGAGGGCAGAAACCTCATTACGGAAAAATATGCCCGGATGATGGAGAGCACCCACCCGGAGGAATATGCGAAGATCAAAGACCAGCTGCCGCCTGTCTCGCCGGAATTTGTGCAGCTGCGGGAGGCGATCATCGCCATCCAGATTCCCTGGATGGAGGAATTTGCAGCCCAGTATCCCAATCTGGCATCCCGTGCAAGGATCATTCACACAGAGGACGATTCTCCCTGGGAGACATCCTATGAGACCTATCTCCGGGGTGAGCTGACGGCGTATCCCTTTGAGGTGCTGTACGGCTATGGCAGATGGATCGTATCCCTGCACCAGCAGGGGAAGAACCTGTCCCGGATGATTCTGGAGGAAACGGTGCACGAATACGGCTATGCCACCCTGGAAGAAGCGGAGCAGAACGGGTGCTGCCCGTAATAAAAAAATTGCATATGGAAACAGCCGTTCCGGTAGAAGGGGACGGCTGTTTTTGGAGGGGTAATCATTTTATGTAGTACATTGTCACGCCTAAAGCTTTACTTTTGATTTGAAAACCAGAAGCGTAGGGCGGGGGCTTGCTCCCGCCGTTCCTAAAGAACCTAAGGAGAACCCTTTGTAGGGGCGGATATCATCCGCCCGCCGTATTCCCCACAATTACACAAATTCGGTGCAACTGTAGAGGCGACCATTGGTCGCCCCTACAATAATCCATATTTCACAAAAATTGAGTTGCGTGACTGCGTGCATCCTATCATTGACAAATATGAAAAAATATAGTATACTATTATGAGTAGTTTTTGTCGATTGTCCATATCAAAGAATTTTCTATGATCTGCGGCGGAACAAGGCTAAGGCAACACCACACAAAGAGCGCCTGACGGCTTTGCACGACATATGCTCGCATCTGACGCACAATCTTTGTGCGGTATTGCCCTAATTTTAAAATTTTTAAGAAGGAGAACCAATCTATGAAAAAAATCGTGATCATCGGCGGCGGACCCGCTGGTCTGACAGCTGCCTATGAGCTGCTGAAGGACACCAAAGACGAATTTGAAGTGACCATTCTGGAGGAGA
Source organism: uncultured Ruminococcus sp. (assembly GCF_937915125.1). Lineage (GTDB taxonomy): Bacteria > Bacillota > Clostridia > Oscillospirales > Ruminococcaceae > Ruminococcus_C. The sequence continues at coordinate 3,199 of NZ_CALDMP010000063.1, forward strand.
GCGAAGTGCTGGGCGGTATTTCCCAGACCGTGCGCTATCACGGAAACCGTATGGATATCGGTGGTCACCGCTTTTTCTCTAAGGATGATACAGTGATGAAATGGTGGTCCGATCTCATGCCCATCCAGGGAAAACCGGCATATGACGACCAGAAGCTGGGACGGGAAAAGCCCCTGGTTTCCGGCGGTCCTGATCCGGAAAAGGAAGATGTGGTCATGCTGGTGCGTGACCGTGTGTCCCGGATCTATTACAACCACTGCTTCTTCGATTATCCCGTTTCTCTGAAAAAGGAAACCATCAAAAACATGGGCTTTGCCACCACCATGCGTGCCGGGTTCAGCTATCTGGGCTCCTGTATTTCCAAGAAGCCGGAGACCAATCTGGAGAACTTCTACATCAACCGCTTCGGCAAGGTGCTCTACAGCATGTTCTTCGAAGGCTATACCGAAAAGCTCTGGGGCAGACATCCCAGCGAAATTTCCGCAGACTGGGGCGCACAGCGTGTCAAGGGACTGTCCATTCGTGCTGTTATCAAAGATATGTTCTCCAAGGCGTTCGGCAAGAAGAACAACGAAAACGCCGAGACCTCTCTCATTGAACAGTTCTGGTATCCCAAATACGGTCCCGGTCAGCTCTGGGAGCTGGTGGGCGAAAAGGTACAGGAAAAGGGCGGTCAGATCCTCTATCACCATACTGTCAAGACCATCCGCACCGAGAATGGAAAGATTCAGTCTGTTGTCTGCGAGACACCAGAGGGCACAAAGGAGATCACGGGAGATATTTTCATTTCCTCTATGCCCATCAAGAATCTGGTTGCCGGGCTGGAGGGCTGTGCAGACAGCGAAATTCAGCGCATTGCCGCAGGTCTCCCTTACCGGGATTTTGTCACTGTGGGACTGCTGGTGAACAAGCTGGAGCTGGTCAACGAGACAGACAAAAAGACCCTGGGCAATATCGTCCCCGACTGCTGGATCTATGTCCAGGATAAGGGCGTGAAGCTGGGACGGATTCAGATCTTCAACAACTGGTCTCCCTATATGGTGGAAAAGCCGGAGGACACCGTCTGGATCGGTCTGGAATACTTCTGCGCTGAGGGTGACGAATTCTGGAATATGTCCGATGAGGAATGCATTGACTTCGCCACAAAGGAACTGGTGAAAATGGGCGTCATCCAGGAGGGTACCGTGCTGGATTCTCACCGGGAAAAGGTCAAGAAAGCATATCCGGCATATTTCGATACCTATGCCCAGTTCGACCAGGTGGTCGCTTACCTGGATACTTATGAGAATCTCTTCTGCGTGGGCAGAAACGGTCAGCACCGCTACAACAACATGGATCACTCCATGCTGACGGCAATTCACGCCGCTGATGCCATCAAGCACAATTCCACCGACAAGAGCGCCGTGTGGAACGTCAACCAGGAGAAGGAATACCATGAACAGAAACAATCCTGACAGGGCTTCTCTGTGCTCTCCGGAATCCTGTACCCAAAAGTTTCTGCAAGCGCTGGGGGCACATCCATATCTCAGTGCCTTGCTGATCTGTCTGCTCATCAATCCCTTTTACCTTGGTTCGGCGGAAAATGTTCCCGGGAACGCCCTCATGCTGGAGGTGCTGTCCGTACTCACGGTAGGCGGCGCCATTCTCCTGTGGCTGTACCGGCTGGGAAAACTGCGAAAAAAGACGGCGATCGCCGCAGGTGCAGTCTTTCTGCTGCTGACCGGTCTGGGTACGAAGCTGTATAGCCAGTCGGAGCGAAAAGGGCTGTGGATGCTCCTGGGCGGCTGCATAATTCTGCTGGTACTGTTCTTCTTGACTCGGAACCAGAAGCAGAACCAGACCCAACGCACGGCACTATTACTCATGGGAATCAGCTTTTTCCTGAAATTCTACTATGTGTTCTATACCTCTGTCTATGAGCGACAGCATGATGTCAGCAAATTCGGCGGCAATAAGGGACACACTGGTTACATAGAATATCTGCTGTTCCACCACAGTCTGCCGGATTTTGACCCCCGGGAACGCTGGCAGTTCTATCATCCGCCCCTGCATCATGCCATCAGTGCGCTGTGGATCGATCTGTCGGAAAACCTCCTGGGCGTGGGGCACGACCCGGCACGGGAATCTCTACAGACCCTGACGTTATTCTACGCCATGGTGATTCTCATTACCGCCTATCGGATCCTCCGGCATTTCAAGCTCCAGGGCATGGGGCTATATGCGCCCTTGCTGCTCATTGCTTTCCACCCGTCATTCACCCTGTTTTCCGGCAGCATCAACAACGATATCCTTTCAGTGGCATTTATTTTTGGGGCAGTGCTGTGCACGTTGCAATGGTACGACAACCCCACCATGAAAGGCATTCTGAAGATCGCCCTCTGTGTGGGGCTGGGCATGATGACGAAGATGTCCGCTGCCCTGGTGGCAGTTCCCATTGCCGTGGTATTCCTGGTGGTACTGGTGCAGAAGCTCCGCCGCCGGGAATGGAACATTCTAGGACAGTACGGTGCATTTGCGGCAGTCTGTGTTCCCTTGGGGCTATGGTATCCCATCCGGAATCTGGTGCGCTTTGATGTGCCCCTGACCTATGTACAGGAGTTGAGTACCGGATTGCGGCAGTATATCGGCGACCAGAGATTTTCCTCCCGGATCACGGATTTTTCCCCGAAACAGTTTCACAGCGTCTTTGAACAGTGGTTACAGCAGGATGGTTCGGGCTACAACGAGTATAACCCCATGATAGCGCTGCTGAAAAATGCGCTGTTCGGGGAATATATCAATGAGAGCACCCTGGCATATGGACAGGCAGCGATTTTGCTGGCGGAAATCTTTTTCTGGCTGAATGTGCTGATTGCCGCCGGTGCACTGGTGTGCATGATCGTGCTGTGCTTCCGGAAATGTGCCATGAACAGGATGCAGAAGATTTTCTTTGTGTCTTTCTATCTGGTCATGATGGTGAATTTCTACTATCTGGCAGCATCCTCACCCTTTACCTGTTCCATGAATTTCCGGTATATCATGCCCACAATTCTCATCGGTGCGCTATTTTTCGGCATGGCAGTGCAGGAACTGCACCAGAGAAAGACAAAAGCGGCTGGGGCGCTGGCTGTGGGAATGCAGGTGTTCTGCGGCTGTTTTGCTGTCTGCTCTTTCGTGTTGTATGCGTGGGTCTGTCTGCCGAACAAATGAGCATGTTGCATGTAGGGGCGGTCATGTTCACCCCGCCTCGAAAAAGCTGTCGCTTTTTCTCACCACCCTGGACCTGCACCAGCTGTGCTCAGCTGGATCAGCTTGCCAGGCAGCCTTTTTGGGAATTGGCGGGAAATTATCTTGGGCAACACCGCACAAAGAGCGCTTGACGGCTTTGTACGTCATATGCTTGCATCTTTTCCGTCATATTTCACAAAAATGCTCGTGAATACACAAAGTATTCACGAGCATTTTTGTTTCATCTGACGCACAATCTTTGTGCGGTATTGCCCTTGATGTAAGCTGACTCTCTCTTACTTTGATGAGGGCATGACACGTGCCAATGCGTTTGCCAGTCCGGACAGGGGCAGGGTCTGGAGCCAGATTCTGCCGGGGCCTGTTACCTTTGTATTAAAGAAGCCTTCGCCCCCCAGCAGCATATTTCCCACGCCCTTGACAGTCTCTACATCCAGGGTACAGGTTGCCTCCATTGCGGCAAGGTTGCCCGTATCCACCATCATGGACTGTCCCGGTGCAAGGTCGTATGCAACAACGCTGCCGTCGATCTCCAGGAACAGCATGCCATTTCCGCTGAACTTCTGCATAATGAAGCCCTCACCGCCGAAAAAGCCCCCGGCAATCTTCTTCTGGAAATACATCTCAAAGGAAACGCTCTGCTCCGATGCCAGGAACGAGGATTTCTGCGCCACAATGGGCTTGTCGGGTGTCACCTGGATGGGCATTACTTCGCCCGGCACTGCCGAAGCAAAGGCGATCATGCCCACACCACCCCTTGCGGTATATTCGTTCTGGAACATTGCCTCTCCCGACAGGGCACGGCTGAACATTTTTCCAAGTCCGCCGCCCTTTGTCTGCATTTCCATGTTGGGGGTCATCCACGCCATTGCGCCTTTTTGACAAAGCACGGTTTCTCCCGGCTGAACGGTCAGAACAACCACCGGATAGGGCTGACCTTGAATCTGATACTGCATAATTGTGTCCTCCTGCAATAGATTATTTTTGGCGAAACATATTCGCCTCTGCAAAAACGGCATTTTACCGCTCTTTTCGTGTTATTCGCCGCTCGATTTAGGGGGCGGGTGACTTGCACCTGCTGTCGTATGGTTGATCTCATTACAAACTTCTTGTCAGGACGTTTGTAACGAGATCAAATGTTCAGTTTCTGTTCCACGCTGTCCTCTTCCGTGATTTTTCGGATCACCCGGCAGGGATTCCCTGCTGCGAGGGAATAGGGCGGAATACTCTTTGTAACAACGCTTCCTGCGCCGATCACGCAGCCTTTCCCAATGGTCACACCGCCGCAGACTGTGACATTGGACGCCAGCCAGCAGTTGCTTTCAATGGTAATGGGCTTGCCATATTCCAGATCATATAAGGAGCCGTCCTCCCGGGTGCGCAGATTGCGTTCTTCCGGCAAAAACGGGTGCATAGGTGTGGCAAGGGTACAGTTTGGCCCGAAGAAAACATTGTCACCAATCGTCACCGGGCATGTATCCAGTACAACCAGATTGAAATTGGCATAGCACTTTTCCCCGAAAATGGTGTTTACGCCGTAGTCGAATTGCAAAGGTCCCTGAAAAAACGTCCCCTTACCGCAGTTCGGCACCAGCTGTTTCAGTATTTCCGTTCGTTTTAACGTCTCTGTTTCATAGGTATCGTTATAGTTCTTGGAAAGCCGGTGCGCCTTCTGGCGCTGCTGTTCCAGCACCGGGTCAGAGGGATCGTAAAGCTTTCCGGCAAGCATTTTTTCCTGTTCTTGTTCCATATGATATCTCCTTTTGTAGTATGGGAATTGTCGTGTTCAATTAGCTTTAGGCAACACCGCACAAAGAGCGCCTGTCGGCTTTGCACGTCATATGCTTGCATCTGACGCACAATCTTTGTGCGGTATTGCCTTTATTATATCAGATTTTGCCCTGCCATGTCAATATTTTTAGACAAAATACCAGTTTGTATAGAATGCAAGCCCCCACTCTGAGCGTTATAACAATCCAACAACGCCGCAGAGACGGGTGAGCGGGTTTTTAGAGGTGACCTTGATGTTACCGATGCTCCAAAACAGCAAAAAGCAGGATCTCGGGGAAGATCCTGCTTTTGCAAAAAGGAAATAGTTATGCAATTGTTATATTTCGCTTAGCCCATCACAACTTCAACAGCGTGGTTCTTGCCATCGCTGAATACCGGCAGTACGTTGCCTTCAATCGCATTGCCGTCAACAGTAACCGATACAACGCCCTTGCAAACGTGATCCGGGTTCTTGACGGTAACATCATAGGTCGCACCACGATACTGTCTGGAAATGGTGAAGCCGTCCCACTCGTGGGGGATAGACGGGTCGATCTTCAGACCGTCCCAATCCGGGATCACGCCCAGAATGTACTGAGAAACAGCCACAAAGTTCCATGCAGCAGTACCAGTCAGCCAGCTGTTCTTTGCCTCGCCGTGACGCTTCGCATCCTTGCCGGCAATCATCTGTGCATAGACATACGGCTCGGTGCGGTGGAGGTCAGAGTACTTCTCTTCCCGATATGCCGGTGCAATCTTGCTGTAATACTCAAACGCCTTGTCTCCGTGACCCACAAACGCCTCTGCACAGATGATCCATGCATTGTTGTGGCAGAAGATACCAGCATTTTCCTTGTATCCGCCCGGATATGTGGAAATTTCGCCGTACTCGATATAATACTTGGTGAATGCCGGCTGGTTCAGACTCAGACCATGCTCGGAATTCAGCCACTTGTCAACACTCTCCAGTGCCTTCAGGTCAGCGCCGGTTTCCTTACCGCAGCCGCCCATAACTGCAAAGCCCTGGGGTTCGATGAAGATCTTGCCCTCTTCGCATTCGTGAGAGCCCATCTTATTGCCAAAGTCATCATAGGCACGCAGGAACCATTCGCCGTCCCAGCCGTATTCCATGATGTTCTTCTTCATTTCTTCAATGGCAGCCTGTGCCTTTGCAGCGCCAGCCTCATCGCCGCGCTTCTTGCACATTGCCACATATTCCGGACCTGCATATGTAAACAGAGCAGCTACCATGACAGACTCTGCCACCTTGGAATACTTGTCTTCGCCGTACTTCGGAGAAGTAGAGGTCTGGAAGGATTCGCCCGGCTCGTCAGAGAAGCAGGACAGGTTGATGCAGTCGTTCCAGTCTGCACGCATTGCCAGAGGCAGTCCGTGAGGGCCAACATTTTCAGCCACATGGAAGAAGCTCTTTTCCAGGTGATCCATCATGGTCTTTGCCTTGGATTCGTCGTTGTCATAGGGCACCATTTCGTCCAGGATGGTGTAGTCACCGGATTCCTTAATATATGCAGCAACAGAAAGGATCATCCACAGCGGATCGTCGGAGAAGTCGCCGCCGATTTCGTTGTTGCCCTTCTTGGTCAGAGGCTGATACTGATGATAGCATCCGCCGTCCTCCAGCTGGGTGGAAGCCAGATCGATAAGACGCTCTCTTGCTCTGTCCGGGATCTGGTGCACGAAGCCCAGCAGATCCTGGTTGGAGTCACGGAAGCCCATGCCTCTGCCGATACCGCTCTCGAAGTAAGAAGCGGAACGGGACATATTAAAGGTAACCATGCACTGATACTGGTTCCAGATGTTTACCATGCGGTTCATCTTGTCGTCCGGTGTATTGACATTGTACTTGGACAGCAGATTGTCCCACATTTCCTTCAGCTCAGCCAGACCAGCAGCCACCTTTTCCGGTGTGTTGTACTGCTCGATCATCTCATAAGCACGGGACTTGTTCATGCTGCCGTCTGCATTCCACTTCTGATCCTTGGGGTTTTCGACATAGCCCAGGATGAAGATGAGCTGCTTGGACTCGCCCGGTGCCAGGGTGATTTCCTTATAGTGAGAAGCGATGGGTGACCAGCCGTCAGCGACGGAGTTGGATGCCTTGCCGGCAGCCACTACCTGAGGATTCTCAAAGCCGTTGTACAGACCCAGGAAGCTCTCACGGTCGGAGTCATAGCCGTCGATGCTGTCATTTACGGTATAGAATGCGAAGTGATTGCGGCGCTCCTTATACTCGGTCTTGTGGAAGATGGTAGAACCTTCGATCTCCACTTCGCCGGTGTTGAAGTTACGCTGGAAGTTAGTGGAGTCATCCTGTGCATTCCACAGACACCACTCAATGAAGGAGAACAGCTTGATGGTCTTTGCTTCGCTGCCCTCGTTCTTCAGAACCAGGCTCTGGATCTCGCCGTTGTAGTTCTGGGGTACGAAGAAGGTCACTTCAGCGGAAATGTCGTTCTTCTTACCGGAAATAATGGTATAGCCCATGCCGTGACGGCAGCTGTATGCATCCAGATCGGTCTTTACCGGGGACCAGCCCGGAGACCAGATGGTGCCGTTGTCGTTGATGTAAAAATAACGACCGCCCATATCTACCGGTACATTGTTGTAGCGGTAACGGGTGATCCGGCGCAGACGGGCATCCTTATAGAAGTGATAGCCGCCGGCGGTGTTGGAGATCAGAGAGAAGAACTCCTGGGTACCGAGGTAGTTGATCCACGGATATGGTGTCTTCGGATTCTGAATGACGTATTCCTTATTTGCGTCGTCAAAATAGCCAAATTTCATGGGTGGAACTCCTTTTCAAAAATTTTGTGAATAGTAAGATTGCCAATAATGAGACAGCAATGCCTTTTGGGAATATGCTTTCTCTACGCTGGCTAGTATCCTCATTATAACATACAAGCCAGTAAAATACAAGTCTTTTTTGAGAAAATCTTTCAAAAAATCCCCTGGCGACGGCTGGTTTGATGCAAAACAGAAAAAACAGGAGATTTCGGGGAAAAACATCGCCGGAAATATGGGTGCTGCTATATAAAAGGTATAGAAAGAACCACCCATCTTGTCGTTTACAAAAAATTTACATAAAAAATCGAAAAAAATCGGCGCAGATACTTGCATTTCTTCGGAAAGTATGATAGAATATACAAGCGTGATTGCAATAGATATGCGTTGAAGTGAAAGGTTGCCGGCGGTATGCCGGGTAATTTTCATGGAGTATGTCCGATTTGAAAACCGGGCGAATCAGGATAATGACACAGTATGTGTACAACACCCCAGCATGGCATAAGCTGTGCCGGCTGGTTTGTACTGCTGTCTGCACTGGCTCGGAAACATTTTTCAGTTTTCGAGTTTTTTTGTACATGTGTGCCGGGAACACCCGGCGGCGTGGAAAGAAGTCCTGATGGAGGAGACTCCAGCCCCCAGGAAGATGAAGGAGGCGAAAAGAATGGCAGTCAACGAAAAAATCAGAATCAAGATCAAGGGCTATGAGCATGCGACAGTAGACGCAGCAGCGGCCAAGATCGTGGAAGCTGCAAAGAGAAGCGGTTCTCAGGTTTCGGGTCCGATCCCGCTCCCGACCGATAAGGAGATCATCACCATCCTGCGTGCAACTCATAAGTACAAGGATAGCCGTGAGCAGTTCGAGCGTCGTACACACAAGCGTCTCATCGACGTGATCCGTCCGACACAGAAGACCACAGAGGCTCTGCAGAAGCTGGAGATTCCGGCAGGCGTAGATATCGTCATGGAGCTCAAGTAAGAATCGATCTGATTCAAACCCCTGCGGCAAAAGCCGCGGACGGCAGGGAAATGCCGTCGGTCATGTTGACAGAGGTCAACCAATAACCAACAGGAGGAACTTAAAATGCAGAAGGCAATTATCGGCAAGAAGATCGGTATGACACAGATCTTCGACGAATCCGGAAAAGTCATTCCGGTAACTGTCGTAGAAGCCGGTCCGTGCGTTGTCATTCAGAAGAAGACAACCGAAAACGACGGCTATGAGGCAGTACAGCTGGGCTTCGGCGATGTAACCACAAAGCATGTGACAAAGCCCATGCAGGGTCATTTCGCAAAGGCAGACGTTGCAGCCAAGAAGACGCTGAAGGAATTCCGTCTGGCAGACTGCACTGCTCTGAACGTAGGCGATGTGATCAAGGCAGATACATTCGCAGTAGGCGACAGCGTGGATGTCAGCGGCACCAGCAAGGGTAAGGGTTATCAGGGCGCAGTAAAGCGTCACAATCAGCGCACGCTGAGAGAAACCCACGGTACTGGTCCGGTAGGCCGCCAGGCTGGTTCTATGGGCGCATGCTCCTCTCCGTCCCGTATCTATAAGGGCAAGGGCATGGCAGGCCATATGGGCGCAGAAAAGGTTACCGTTCAGAATCTGGAGATCGTAAAGGTCGATAGTGAAAATAATCTCATCGCAGTCAAGGGTGCGATCCCGGGTGCGAAGGGCGGAATTGTTGTCATCACTGACAGCGTGAAGGCGTAAGGAAGGAGGAAACATCAATGGCAAAGATTGCAGTATTTAATATGGCAGGCCAGCAGGTGTCTGAGACAGAGCTTTCGGATGCGGTTTTCGCAGTTACGCCCAATGAGGCAGTGATGCACGCAATGGTAGTAAACTATCTGGCAAACCAGCGCCAGGGTACACAGTCTACACTGACTCGTACCGAGGTTGCAGGCGGCGGCAGAAAGCCGTGGAGACAGAAGGGTACTGGTCACGCAAGACAGGGCTCCATCCGTGCTCCTCAGTGGACACACGGCGGCGTAGCACTGGGTCCGAAGCCCCGTGACTATCGTTACGCACTGAATAAGAAGGCAAGAAGACTTGCAATGAAGTCTGCGCTTTCCACAAAGGTTCTGGATCAGAACATGATCGTTCTGGACAGCCTGAAGCTGGAAGAATACAAGACAAAGACCGTAGCCGCAATGCTGAAGGCACTGGGCGTAGAGGGCAAGGCCCTGCTGGTAACTGCTGAGGCAGACCAGAAGGTCGTAAAGAGCGCAGCAAATATCCCGGGTGTCAAGACCGCAGCTGTCAACACCCTGAATGTATATGACATCCTGAACTATGACAAGTTCATCGTTTCTCAGGATGCTGTCGCAAAAATCGAGGAGGTGTATGCAAAGTGAAAGCACCGCAGGATATCATCCTGACGCCGGTTATCACCGAGCGCAGCGTAGACGATATGGCAGAAAGCAAGTACACTTTCAAGGTTGCAAAGGATGCCAATAAGGTTGAGATTGCAAAGGCAGCAGAAGAACTGTTTCAGGTACAGGTTCTCAAGGTAAACACCGTGAACTGCACCGGTCACACCAAGCGCATGGGACGCACCATGGGTAAGCGTCCGGACTTCAAGAAGGCTGTTATCACCATCAATCCGGAGCCGACTCCGGGCAAGGATGGCAAGAAGCGCAAGGGTACCATCGAATTCTTCGACGGTATGTTCTAAGAGAAGTCGCAGGCGGGTTTTCCCACAAAGCAGACTTCGGGTATGGGAGTAATGCTCCCGATAACACAGCATTTTATAAGGAGTGAAAAGAATGGCCATTAAGACCTATAAACCGACGACCCCGTCCCGCAGAAATATGACCTGCACCGACTATTCGGGTCTGTCGAAGGTAAAGCCGGAGAAGAGCTTGCTCGAGCCGATGAAGAAGAACTCGGGCCGCAACAGCTACGGCAGAATCACCGTTCGCCACAGAGGCGGCGGAAACCGCAGAAAATATCGTGTCATCGACTTCAAGCGTAACAAGGACGGCATGAATGCTACCGTTCTGACCCTGGAGTACGATCCGAACAGAAGCGCATTTATCGCTCTGGTTCAGTATGAGGACGGCGAAAAGCGCTACATCCTGGCAGCAGAAGGCCTCAAAGTTGGCGACACCGTTCGCTCTGGTTCTGATGCAGACATCAAGCCGGGCAACGCAATGAAGCTCATCGACATCCCCGTTGGTACATTCATTCATGCGATTGAACTGTATCCGGGCAAGGGCGCTCAGCTGGTTCGCAGCGCAGGCAACATGGCTCAGCTCATGGGCAAGGAAGGTGCATTCGCACTGGTTCGTCTGCCTTCCGGCGAAATGAGAAAAGTGCCGATTGAGTGTCGCGCATCCATCGGTCAGGTTTCTAACATTGACCACGAAAACGTACACTACGGTAAAGCAGGCCGCATGAGAAACAAGGGCTGGAGACCGACTGTCAGAGGTTCTGTTATGAACCCGAACGATCACCCGCACGGTGGTGGTGAAGGTAAATCTCCGATCGGTCGTCCGGGACCTGTTACTCCGTGGGGTAAGCCGGCTCTGGGTTATAAGACCCGTGCAAAGCACAAGGCATCCGATAAGTATATTGTAAAACGCCGCAACGGTAGATAAGGGAAAGGAGGAACACACTCATGAGCAGAAGTATCAAAAAGGGACCTTACGTCCAGGAAGTCCTCCTCAAGCGTGTACAGGCAATGAACGAAGCCGGCGAGAAGAAAGTGCTCAAGACATGGAGCCGTTCTTCTACCATTTTCCCGGATTTCGTAGGCCACACCATCGCTGTGCATGACGGCCGCAAGCACGTGCCGGTATATGTCACAGAAGACATGGTAGGACACAAACTGGGTGAATTCGCACCGACCAGAACCTTCAAGGGTCACGCTGGTTCTAAGACATCCAACAATGGTAAGAAGTAAGCGGAAGGAGGAGATCACATGGAAGCAAGAGCATATCTGAGAAATGCCCGCATTTCACCTCGCAAGGTACAGATCGTTCTGGATCTGATTCGTAACAAGCCTGTGGATATCGCACTGGCAACTCTGGACCTCACTCCGAAGGCTGCCAGCCCGCTGCTGGAAAAGCTTTTGAAGTCCGCAATTGCAAATGCAGAAAATAATCACAGCATGAATAAGGATAATCTTTATGTTGCAGAGTGCTTCGTTACCGCAGGTCCGATCATGAAGCGGATCATGCCGAGAGATCATGGCAGAGCCTATCGCATTTTGAAGAGAACTTCACATATTACGATTGTTCTGAAAGAAGAAGAGTAAAATCCAGTAGGAGGTTGAGTTATGGGCCAGAAGGTTAATCCGCACGGTCTCCGTGTCGGCGTCATTAAAGATTGGGATTCCCGCTGGTTTGCGAATAAGTCTGACTTCGGCGATACGCTGGTAGAAGATTACAGCGTTCGTAAGTTCATCAAGAAGAACCTGTATGCAGCAGGTGTTCCGAAGATCGAGATCGAGCGTTTCGCAGATAAGGTTAGAATCCACATTCACTGTGCAAAGCCGGGCGTTGTTATCGGCCGCGGCGGTGCAGAGATCGAAAAGCTGCGTGCACAGCTGGAAAAAATGCTGAACAAGCAGGTTTATGTCAACATCGTAGAAGTAAAGCAGCCGGATATGGATGCACAGCTGGTAGCTGAAAAGATCGCACTGGATCTGGAGAATCGTATCTCCTTCCGCCGTGCTATGAAGCAGTCTATCGGCAGAACCATGCGTCTGGGTGCAAAGGGTATCAAGACAAAGGTTTCCGGCAGACTGGGCGGTGCAGAAATCGCTCGTTCCGAAAGCTATCACGAAGGTACCATTCCGCTGCAGACCATTCGTGCTGACATCGACTATGGTTTCGCAGAAGCCCACACCACTTACGGCCGTATCGGCGTAAAGGTTTGGATCTATAAGGGCGAAGTTCTCAAGGGTGACGTTGCTAAGGCTGCCGCTCAGAGAGAAAAGGTAGAGAGAAAGTCCCGGGACAACAACCGCGGAGGCAGAGATGACCGCCGCCGTCGTGACAACCGGAACGGTGACCGCAGAAATGGCGGCAATTTCCGCCGCGATGCTAGAAGAGAAGGAGGTAACCAGTAATGCTGCTTCCTAAGAGAGTAAAATACCGTCGTGTCCACAGAGGACGTATGACGGGTAAAGCAACCAGAGGTAATTTTGTAAGCAACGGTGAGTATGGTATCCAGGCACTGGAACCGGCATGGATCACTTCCAACCAGATCGAGGCAGCTCGTATCGCAATGACTCGTTACATCAAGCGTGGCGGTCAGGTTTGGATCAAGATCTTCCCGGATAAGCCGGTGACCAAGAAGCCGGCCGGCACTCGAATGGGTTCCGGTAAGGGCGCTCCGGAATACTGGGTAGCTGTTGTTAAGCCGGGCAGAGTGATGTTCGAGATTGCTGGCGTGCCGGAAGAGACCGCACGTGAGGCTATGCGTCTCGCAATGCACAAGCTGCCGATCAAGTGTAAGTTTGTAAAGGCTGAAAAAGGAGGCGAGCAGTAATGAAAGCAACCGAAGTTAATAACATGCCGGTAGATGAGCTGAACGCAAAGCTGGACAGCCTGAAGGAAGAGCTCTTTGCACTTCGTTTTCAGCTCGCAGCAAATCAGCTGGAAAACACTGCCCGCATCAAGGCAGTTAAAAAAGATATCGCACGTGTGAAGACTGCGCTCCGTTCTGCGGAACTGTCTGCACAGCAGTGAGTAGGAGGGTTTTACTGTGGCTGAGAGAAATTTGAGAAAAACCAGAGTCGGCAGAGTTGTCAGCGATAAGATGGATAAGACCGTCGTTGTTGCAATCGTCGATAATGTAAAACACCCGCTGTATAAGAAGATCGTAAAGAGAACCGTCCGCCTGAAGGCACACGATGAAAACAACGCTTGCAAGGTTGGCGATCGTGTTGAAGTGATGGAGACCCGCCCGCTGTCCAAGGACAAGAGATGGCGCGTTGTTGAAATCATCGAAAAGGCAAAGTAAACATCATCAATAGAGAAAACAGAATCGGTCTTTGGATGAACCAGAGACGTTCTGAAAGGAGGAACTCGCTGTGATTCAGATGCAGTCTTATTTGAAAGTTGCAGATAACACCGGTGCGAAAGAACTGATGTGCATCAGAGTTCTGGGCGGCACACGCAGAAGATATGCAAATATCGGCGATGTCGTTGTAGCATCTGTTAAGAAAGCAACACCCGGCGGCGTTGTAAAGAAGGGCGACGTAGTCAAGGCAGTGATCGTTCGTTCGGTAAAGGGTCTGCGCAGAGAAGACGGGACCTACATCCGCTTCGATGAAAACGCTGCTGTTATTATCCGTGAAGATAAAAACCCGAAGGGCACTCGTATCTTCGGGCCGGTAGCAAGAGAGCTTCGTGATAAGGATTATATGAAGATCCTGAGCCTCGCTCCGGAAGTACTGTAAGTTGGAGGTGTCAAGATGAGTAAGGTTCATGTAAAAACAGGCGACACCGTTATCCTGCTGACTGGCAAGGATGAATATCAGTACAATGATCCGCAGAACAAGTCCAAGGGCAGAAAGACCGGTAAGGTCGTAGAAGTCAGCCCCAAGGAAGGCAAGGTCATCGTTGAAGGCTTCAACATCGTGACCAAGCACGTAAAGCCCACTCGTATGGGTCAGGTCGGCGGCATTGTAGAAACCGAAGCTCCGCTGTATGCAGATAAGGTACAGCTGGTTTGCCCCAAGTGCGGTCAGCCCACCAGAGTCGGTCACACCGTAGAGGACGGCAAGAAGCTCCGTGTCTGCAAGAAGTGCGGCAAATCTTTTGAGTAAAGGAGAAACGATATGTCTACGTTAAAAGATTACTACAATAGCACCGTTGCTCCTGCAATGATGAAGAAGTTCGGCTATGAGAATGTTATGCAGATCCCGAAGCTCGACAAGGTTGTTGTGAACGTGGCAGCCGGCGAGGCAAAGGATAACGCAAAGGTTATTGATGCGATCATGACAGATCTCGCAGCAATCACTGGCCAGAAGCCGGTGGTTTGCAGAGCAAAGAAGTCGGTAGCTAACTTTAAGCTCCGTGAGGGTATGCCCATCGGCGTAAAAGTAACTCTCCGCGGCGAAAAGATGTACGAATTTGTATACAAGCTGTTTAATGTAAGCTTCCCTCGTGTACGTGACTTCCGCGGTATCAATGGCAACTCCTTCGACGGTAAGGGCAACTACTCTACCGGTATCAAGGAACAGCTCATTTTCCCGGAGATCGAGTACGACAAGATCGACAAGGTAAGAGGTATGGATATCAACTTCATCACCACGGCACAGACCGACGAAGAGGCAAAGGAACTGCTGACTCTGCTCGGCGCACCGTTTGCGAAGTAATCAGGGAGGATACAAATCATGGCAAAAAAGGCAATGAAATTAAAGCAGCAAAAGACTCCCAAGTTTTCCACACGTGCTTACACCCGTTGTAAGATCTGCGGAAGACCCCATGCTTATCTGAGAAAGTACGGCATCTGCCGTGTATGCTTCCGTGAATTGGCGCATGAGGGCAAGATTCCGGGCGTGAAGAAAGCAAGCTGGTAAAGAGGAGTTACGAAAAGGAGGTCATTGGCATGCAGATTACAGATACAATAGCAGACATTCTGACAAGAATTCGTAATGCGAGTTCCGCACGGCACGCCACAGTTGACGTTCCTGCTTCCAACGTAAAGAAGGCTATTACACAGATTCTGTTGGACGAAGGCTATATCAAGGGCTTTCAGGTCATCGAGGATGGCAAGCAGGGCGTGATCCGCATCACACTGAAGTATACAGAAAACCGTTCGCCGGTTATCACCGGTCTGCGCCGGGTTTCTAAGCCGGGTCTGCGGATCTATTCCAGCTGTGAGGATATGCCGAAGGTACGCAAGGGACTGGGTATTGCAATTGTTTCTACCTCAAAGGGCATTATGACAGACAAGAAGGCTCGTGAGCTGAATGTCGGCGGCGAAGTTTTAGCATTTGTTTGGTAAGGAGGACACGGGATTATGTCAAGAATAGGAAAAAAACCGATTAGTGTTCCTGCCGGCGTAGAAGTAAAGTGCGAGGACAATTTCGTCACCGTAAAGGGCGCAAAGGGCACTCTGACCAGACAGTTCTCCAAGGAACTGGGCATCGAGATCGCAGACGGCGTGATCAATGTAACTCGTCCGTCTGACGACAAGGAGCACAGATCCCTGCACGGTCTGACCAGAACACTGATCGCAAATATGATCGAGGGCGTAACCAACGGTTACTCCAAGACCCTCATCATCGAGGGCGTCGGCTATCGTGCCGCAAAGAAGGGCAAGGACGTTGTCATGAACCTGGGTTATTCTCACCAGGTGACCGTGACTGAGAACGACGACATCAAGCTGGATGTACCCCAGCCGAACACCATCGTTGTCAGCGGTATCGACAAGCAGAAGGTCGGCCAGTTTGCAGCAGAAGTACGCGAAAAGCGTCCGCCGGAGCCGTATAAGGGCAAGGGCATCCACTATGTCGACGAGCGTATCATCCGCAAGGAAGGTAAGGCCGGCAAGGGCAAGAAGTAATTCGGAAAGGAGTAGACCGCTATGATTAAAAAGGTAGATAGCAAAAAAGCTAGATTAAAGAGACATGCAAGAGTTCGCTCGAAGATCTCCGGTACTCCTGAGCGCCCGCGTCTGTGCGTATACCGTTCTACAAAGCACATTTATGCACAGCTGATCGACGATGTGAACGGTGTGACCCTGGCATCCGCATCCAGCATGGATAAGGCATTTGAGGGCGCAGGCGGCAATATTGAAGGCGCACGCAAGGTCGGCGAAATGATCGCAAAGCGTGCACTCGAAAAGAACATCACCGATGTTGTCTTTGACAGAGGCGGCTATTTGTACCATGGCAGAGTGAAGGAACTCGCAGACGGTGCACGTGAAAACGGACTGAAGTTCTAAACAAGGGAGGTATTACTTTGGCTAAAATTGATCCGCAGGGTCTCGAGCTTGCAGAAAAGGTCGTTTCCATCAACCGCGTATCCAAGACCGTAAAGGGCGGTCGTATCATGAAGTTCGCAGCTCTCGTTGTTGTCGGCGACGGCAACGGCATCGTGGGCTTCGGCCTCGGAAAGTCCGGCGAAGTTCCGGATGCAATCCGCAAGGGCATCGAGGATGCCAAGAAGAATCTCATTCAGATCCCGCTGAAGGGCACCACAATTCCGCACGAGATCGTCGGAAAGTTCGGCGCAGGCGAAGTTCTGATGAAGCCGGCAGCTCCCGGTACCGGTGTTATCGCCGGCGGTCCGGTTCGTGCCGTGATCGAAGTTGCTGGTATCAAGGATATCCGTACCAAGTCGCTGCGTTCCAACAATCCGTGCAACGTGGTACGTGCAACCATCAACGGACTGGCATCCTGCACCACAGCAGCAGAAGTTGCTGAGAAGAGAGGCAAGTCCGTCAAGGAAATCTACAAATAAGGAGGGTGCGAAATGGCAAAGGAAATCAAGCTCGTAAAAAGCCTGATCGGTCGCAAAAAGGATCAGGTTGCAACAGCAGCTTCGCTGGGTCTCAAGAAGGTCGGCGATGTCAGCGTACAGCCTGAAAATGAGGCAACCCTCGGCAAGATTCAGAAAATTTCTCACCTCGTAGAGGTAACAGAAGCATAAGTTAGACGCTAAGGAGGTGCACATACCATGAAGCTTCACGAATTGTCCCCGGCTCCGGGTTCGACGAAAGAAGTCAAGAGAATCGGCCGCGGCCACGGCTCCGGTAACGGCAAGACTGCCGGCAAGGGCCACAAGGGTCAGAATGCCCGCAGCGGCGGCGGCGTAAGAATCGGTTTTGAAGGCGGTCAGATGCCGCTGACCAGACGTATTCCGAAGAGAGGTTTTAACAACATCTTCGCAAAGGAATATGCAATTGTAAATGTTTCCGATCTGAACCAGTTCACTGACGGTACTGTTGTAGATGCAGATCTGCTGAAGGCAGCCGGTCTCATTAAGAAGGCCTGCGACGGCGTAAAGGTACTCGGCGACGGTGAGCTGACAACTAAGCTGACTGTAAAGGCTGCAAAGTTCACAAAGAGCGCAGCTGAAAAAATTGAAAAGGCTGGCGGAAAAGCAGAGGTGATGTAACGTGTTTAAGACGTTAAGAGATGCCTGGAGTATTCCGGAAATCCGGAAAAAACTCCTGTACACATTGCTGATGCTCCTGATCTTCCGTCTGGGAAGCGCTGTTGTGGTTCCGTTCCTGGATACCGCTACAGTCAGCACCTGGATGACAGAAAACGCAACCGGCGGTAACTTCCTGGAATACCTGGATATCATCACCGGTGGTGCCCTTTCTCAGGCAACTGTATTCTCTCTGTCCATCACCCCGTATATCAACGCATCCATCATTATGCAGCTGCTGACTTATGCACTGCCGCCCTTGGAGCGTCTGCGTGACGAAGGAGAAGAGGGACAGAAAAAACTCAATAAAATCACTGCTGCCGTTTCTCTGGCACTGTCGGCATTTATGTCCTTTGCATATTACCTGACACTGAAAAACCAGATGGACGCAGTGACAGACGGCGGCTCCAAGGCAGCCAATGTCTTTATTGCATTCGTTATCGTCGGCACCTTTATCGCCGGCACATCCATCGTCGTATGGATGGGCAACCGGATCAACGACAAGGGCATCGGAAACGGTATCTCCATGCTCCTCTTTGCCGGTATTCTGGCTCGTTTCCCGGTTATGGCAGGTACTCTGACAGAACTGACAAAGAACGAACCGCAGCGGTATTTCTTTGAATCCCTGGGTGTTCTGGTTCTGTTCATCGTGATGATCGCATTCATCGTATTCATGAATGCATCGGAGCGCCGGATCCCGATTCAGTATGCAAAGCGTGTTGTCGGCAGAAAACAGTATGGCGGTCAGTCCACGCATATTCCGATCAAGGTATGCATGAGCGGCGTTATGCCCATCATCTTCGCCATGTCCTTTATGTCTCTGCCCAGCACCATCAGCCTGTTCAAGCCGGTCTATGATGATCCGGTTGGATTCTGGCAGAAATTCTACAATGGATTTATTAACTTCTTCAGTACACAGTCCATGAGTTATGCGGTGATTTATTTCATTCTGATTATTGCATTCAACTACTTCTATGTATCGATGCAGTATAATCCCATTGAGATCGCCAATAATCTCCGTCAGAACAACGGCGGCATCCCGGGCATCCGCCCCGGAAAGCCCACGTCGGATTACATCCAGCGTGTACTGTCGAAGATCACTCTGGTTGGTGCGTTCTTCCTGGGTATCATTGCAATCTTCCCGATCGCTATGACCTGGTTTGACCACAACCTCAGCTCCCTGGCAATGGGTGGTACTACCATCCTCATCGTTGTCAGCGTAGCACTGGAAACTGTCCGCACGCTGGAGTCCGAAATGATGATGCGTCATCATAAGGGCTTCCTCGAATAAACAAGGAGGCATATTCCTATGAATCTGATTCTTTTAGGCGCACCGGGTGCCGGCAAGGGTACCCAGGCAGAAAAGATCTCTGAGGCACTTTCGATTCCGCAGATTTCCACCGGTAATATGCTGCGTGAGGCAGTCCGCACCGGTACGGAATACGGCGTAAAGGCAAAGGCTGCTATGGACGCCGGTGCTCTGGTTTCCGATGACATTGTTATCGGCATCCTGAAAGAGCGCATTGCACAGGACGACTGCAAGGCAGGCTTCATTCTCGACGGTTTCCCCCGCAGTGTACCTCAGGCAGAGGCACTGGACGAAATGGGTGTCCGCATCGACAAGGTGCTGGAGATCTATGTTCCGGATGAGACCATCAAGGAGCGTGTCTCCGGCAGAAGAGTCTGCGAGATGTGCGGCGCAACCTATCACATTCAGTTCAAGCCCAGCAAGGTAGAGGGCGTCTGCGACAAGTGCGGCGGAAAGACCATCATCCGTAAGGATGACCAGCCGGAAACGGTTCTGGATCGTCTCGCAACTTATCACAAGACCACTGAGCCGCTGAAGGCGTATTATGAAAAACAGGGTAAACTCGAAACCGTCATTGGTCAGGAAGAAGTTGCAGACACCACTGCACTGACTCTGAAGGCTGTGGGCGTAAAATGAGTGTTACCATCAAATCGAAATCTGATTTGCTGAAAATGCGGGAGGCGGGCAGAATCGCAGCCCGTGCGCTGGAACATGCCGGAAAGGTGATCCACCCCGGTATGACCACAAAGCAGCTGGATAAGTCTATTCATGATTTCATCGTCAGCTGCGGTGCTGTGCCGACATTTCTCGGCTACGGCGGGTTTCCGGCAAGCGCCTGCATTTCAATTAACGAAGAAGTGATTCACGGCATCCCCAGTCCCAAGCGGATCATCCGTGAGGGCGATATTGTCAGCGTGGACGTTGGCGCAACTTTCGACGGATTTGTCGGCGACACGGCATATACCTTTGCTGTGGGCGATATCTCCGAAGAAGCGGCAGATCTCCTGCGTGTGACAGAGGCAAGCCTTTATGCAGCGATCGAAGCGGCAAAGGTGGGTGCACGCCTGGGTGACGTGTCTCATACGGTGGAAGAGTATTGCGGTTCCCGTGGATACGGTATCGTACGGGAATACTGCGGTCACGGAATCGGACACGAGATGCACGAGGATCCGGAAGTGCCGAACTATGGCAGGCCCGGTCACGGCATCCGATTGATGCCCGGCATGACGTTTTGCATCGAGCCCATGATCAACGGCAAGGGCGACGGCGTCCGTGTGCTGAAGGATGGGTGGACGGTCGTGACCCGCAGCGGTTCTCCTGCGGCGCATTTCGAACACGAGATCGCAGTGACGCAGGAAGGCCCGGTGATTCTGACCAGACCATAAACGGAGGATCGTTTTTATGGAACTGACAAGAGGTCTGGTGGTTCGTGCGCTTGCCGGCAGAGATCGGGGCGGCTACTTTGTGGTACTGTCTGTGGAAAACGGCTATGCCACTATCGCAGACGGAAAACGCCGCAGACTGGACGCACCGAAACGGAAAAACGTACGGCATCTTCAAATGACAGCTACACTCGTCGATTTGGAGGGTGTCACGGACAAAAAGCTCAGAAGTGTGTTGAAGCAGTATCAGTGAGAACAGTCCGTTCCGCTGATCATCAAGATACCCGTCGGGGAGGTTATCAGTTTGTCAAAGCAAGATGTAATTGAGGTCGAGGGGATCGTTCTCGAATCTCTGCCCAATGCAATGTTTAAGGTAGAGCTGCAGAATAAGCATATCATCCTTGCGCACGTGTCCGGAAAGCTGCGGATGAACTACATCCGTATCGTGCCGGGCGATAAGGTGACTGTCGAGATGTCGCCCTATGATCTGACCAAAGGCAGAATCACTTGGAGAGCCAAGTAACTTAACCTGTTTTCCGGAACTGCAACAGAGCAGTTTCCGCGAAAATGGTTTCAGGGGACACCGTGTTTCCGGTTGTAACCATCGTTTCCAATCCATCGCAGACGGCAGATGGCCGGCTGCACAGTTGTTCCGAGAAGGAGGACAGTTGCAATGAAAGTAAGACCTTCCGTAAAGCCGATTTGCGAAAAATGCAAGGTGATTAAGCGTAAAGGCAAAGTAATGGTAATCTGCGAAAATCCGAAGCATAAACAGCGTCAGGGCTAAGCCCGGGATTTTTTAACATGGAGGTGCAGGAATAATGGCAAGAATAGCAGGTGTAGACCTTCCGAAGAATAAGCGGGTCGAGATCGGTCTGACTTATATCTACGGAATCGGCCGCAGCACAGCAGATGAGATCCTGGCTGGTACCGGCGTAAACCCGGATACCCGTGTCAAGGATCTGACCGAAGAGGATGTTGCAAAGCTGCGTGACTATATCGATAAGCACTGCGTGGTTGAGGGTGACCTCCGCCGTGAAGTTGCATTGAACATCAAGAGACTCGTGGAGATCGGTTGCTACCGCGGCGTTCGTCATCGTAAGGGTCTGCCGGTAAGAGGCCAGCGGACAAAGACAAACGCAAGAACCCGCAAGGGTCCGGTAAAGACCATCGCAAACAAGAAGAAGTAAGGGAGGGTGTTTCGTTTTGGCACAGCAGAAAGGCAAAAAGGTTGTTGTTCGCCGCCGCAGAGAGCGTAAGAATATTGAAAACGGCGCCGTACACATTCAGTCCACATTTAACAACACCATCGTAACCATTACCGATACCCAGGGTAATGCCATTTCTTGGGCAAGCTCCGGCGGACTGGGCTTCCGCGGTTCGAGAAAATCGACACCGTTTGCTGCACAGACAGCGGCTGAGACCGCAGCAAAGGCAGCAATGGAGCACGGCCTGAAGTCGGTAGAAGTATACGTAAAGGGACCGGGTTCCGGAAGAGAAGCTGCGATCCGTGCACTGCAGACCGTAGGTCTGGAAGTCAAGATGATCAAGGATGTGACTCCGATCCCCCACAATGGATGCCGTCCGCCGAAGAGACGTCGTGTCTAATTACAGGAGGTGTAATATATCATGGCAGTAAGCAGAGAACCGATTCTCAAGAGATGCCGTTATCTGGGTATCAGCCCGATGGTTATGGGTATCTCCAAGCAGTCTAACCGCAACCCGGGTGCCGGAAACCGCAAGAAGGTTTCGGAATATGGTATGCAGCTGAAGGAAAAGCAGAAGCTGAAGTTCATCTACGGCGTAGGCGAAAAGCAGTTCTACCACCTGTTCGAGATCGCTTCCAAGATGGAAGGCAAGGCTGGTGACAACCTGATCGCATGCCTGGAGTCCCGTCTGGACAGCGTTGTGTTCCGTATGGGCCTGTCTCTGACCCGCAGAGAAGCAAGACAGCTGGTAACACACGGTCATTTCACCGTAAACGGCAAGCCGGTCAACATTCCGTCCTATCGCGTAAAGGAAGGCGATGTTGTCGCACTGTGCGAAGGCAGCCGCAGCAGCGCAAAGTTCAAGGAAGTTGTAGAGCAGACAGCTGACCGCACCATTCCTGTATGGATGGAAGCAGATAAGGAAAACTTCTCCGCAAAGATCGTTCGTCTGGCAAAGCCGGAAGATCTGGACTACGAAGTTGCAGCACATCTGATCGTCGAGCTGTACTCCAAGTAATCATTTGCATCATACGGAAATTTGGAATAAAACCACAGACGAAGCTACCAAGCATAGGAGGGTGTTTTTATGCTGGAGAAGATTGAAAAGCCGGAACTCGACACAGTGGATCTGCGAAGCGACGGAAAATACGGTAAATTTGTATTGGCACCGCTGGAACGTGGCTATGGTATCACCCTTGGCAACAGTCTGCGGCGTGTGCTACTCTCCTCATTGCCCGGTGTGGCTGTGAATTCCGTGAAGATCGATGGCGTACACCATGAACTGAGCACCATTCCCGGTGTAAAAGAGGACGTAACTGAAATTATCCTGAGCCTGAAGGGTCTCACAGCAAAGCTCTACGGCGACGGTCCCAAGACCGTTTATATCGAAGCCGAGGGCGAGTGCGAGGTTACTGCCGGCGATATCAAGACCGACTCTGAGGTGAATATCCTCGATCCGGGTATGCATATCGCAACACTGGGCAAGGGCGCAAAGCTCTATATGGAAATTGTCATCGACCGGGGCAGAGGCTATGTTTCTGCAGAGCGCAATAAGCAGATGATGAATACCCCGATTGATGTAATTGCAGTTGACAGTATTTATACCCCTGTGCTGAAGGTGAACTATCAGGTAGAGGATACCCGTCTCGGTCAGGTCACAGACTATGACAAGCTCACACTGGAAGTGTGGACAGACGGCACCATCTCCGCAAAGGAAGCCATCTCACAGGCAGCCAATCTCCTCAACGAGCATCTGAAGCTGTTCATTGACCTCTCTGATGAGGCAAGCATAGCGGAAGTTCTTGTCGAAAAGGACGATAAGGGGAAAGAAAAAATCCTGGAGATGACCATTGAGGAACTTGACTTATCCGTGCGGTCGTTCAACTGCTTAAAGCGTGCCGGAATCAATACCGTGGACGATTTGATCAACAAGTCCGAGGAAGAAATGCTGAAGGTGCGCAACCTGGGCAAGAAGTCCTTTGACGAAGTGCGGGAAAAGCTCCAGTCCCTGGGCTTTGACCTTGCCAGTGAGGAAGACTGAGAAACGAATAGATCCGTGCGGCAGTGCGTATAATACGCCGCCGCAGTTAGAAAAAGGAGTGAATAACAATGCCGGGTACCAGAAAACTGGGCAGACCGACCGATCATAGAAAGGCAATGCTGCGTGGAATGGTGACATTCCTGCTGGAAAACGGTCAGATCGAAACAACTGTCACTCGTGCCAAGGAAGTACGTGCGGTTGCGGAAAAGATGATCACTATCGCCAAGACAAATGATCTTCATTCGAAGCGCCAGGTAATGGCATATGTCACCAAGGAGAGCGTCGCAAAGAAGCTCTTTGATGAAATTGCACCGAAGTATGCAGACCGCAACGGCGGTTATACCCAGATCGTAAAGATCGGGCCTCGCCGCGGTGACGCTGCGGAAATGGCAATCATTAAGCTGGTTGACTAATTCGTACCTGAGGTACGGTCATATCATTGCAGGCAGGATGCACCCAGGTGTGTTCTGCCTGTTTTTTGTATATGGGGTATATCACCCCTTTGTTGGATTTGTCAATCGTCCGTAGGGCGGAGCTTGCTCTCGCCATATTTTTGCAAAAATATGGCGCCAGAAATGAAAACAAAGCAATACTTTTTCGGAAATAACAACTTTTCATGAGAGAATCATGGCGCATTATTGCAGAATGGGGCGAATAATTTGTTCAATATGACAGTTTGCATGTAATTTTTTTATGGAATACTACCAAAAAATGCGTATGTCTCTTTACAAATTGCGAATTTTAGAGTATAATTTGAATAAACGTTTCTGCGCACCAGATATGCCTGGATGACAGAGACGCTGAATCGGCACGGCAGTCCGGGATCTTTCTGCGGAGAGACCCCTTTCCCGGATACGCCGGCAGCAGCTGTGGGCAGAGGCAGCCAGAATGTCTCCTGCCGCACTTGGCTTCCGGATATGGCAAACCCTACTGCGCGCCGGATTTGTTATATGGTGGAATATTTCATAGACAAGGTCGCAGAATTTGTGTGATATCGGACAGTGTTCCTGCTTTTTGCGGGTCGGCATTGGGATATTATACAATTCTGCTGTCTCGGATTCAGCCAGTTTATACAAAAACTTTGCGTATCTATTGACTTTTCTGTTGGGATATTCTATAATAAGAATAATTGGAACAGCACGGATCTGAGAAGCGATTCTTGCAGAGATTTCGACCAAACTTTTATCATTTGTACGCTTGCCGGCCCGGAACACCGGCGGGCATACAAGCAATCAGAGGAGGATAACAAATGAAGGCAAAAAGAACAATTGCAGGCGTTCTGGCGTTGGCAATGCTCGCTTCCACGGCAGTTTCTATGGGTGCATCCGCAGCAGACGCTTCTGTTTCGCTGAAGGCTTCGAATGAAACGGTTGCAGCCGCAGGCGATGCATTCACAGTACAGGTGTCACTGGAGGACATCCCGTCCACAAAGGTAAATGTACTCGACTTTGCAATGACCTATGACAACACGGTTCTGACAATCGATAAGGTAGAGATCGGTGACGCAGCAAATGTAGACGTCAGCGGCGACACCACCGGCGCAGAGGCTCCCATCTTCTCTTACAACATTAGGGAGAAGGAAATCGTTGTCAGCTGGACAACAGCTCTAGATTCTGCATCCTGGATCGCAGAGGACGGCGTGATCCTGACCATCAGCGGTACTGTAAACGCTGGCGTAGCTGACGGTACAGTAACACCCATCGACTTCGCTCCGGCAACCCGTGAGACCTATCAGGGCTCCGGCGAGTACAACAAGAGCCTGCTTGTAGGTTATGTTTATGGCACAGATTCCGCTGAGTATACTGTAAACAAAACAGCTGGTTCTGTTACAGTGGGCGCTGCTACTACAACAGACACGACCACCACAACTGGCGGTTCTGAGAGCACAGAGACCACCACAAAGGCAACAGAATCCACAAAGGCATCCGAGACATCCGGCGAGAATACCACCGAATCCACAAAGGCAACCACACAGGGAACCGGCGCTCCGGCATCTGTTCTCTATGGTGACGTAAACTGCGATGGCAGAGTGGATATCACAGACTCTGTTCTGCTGAACAAGGCTGCTGCTGGTGCAGTAAAGCTGAGCGATGCAGCTGCAGCAAACGCTGACTGCGATGCAAACGGCGAACTGGGCAGCAACGATGCTATCGTACTGCTGAAGTTCCTGGTACACCTCGTTACATCCCTGCCGTCGGCTGAATAAGCCTGCCGGTTCGGCAAAAATCCATTTCATGTATATTTGGGAGAAATGTTCCGAGGGGGAATGTGGCTCCTGATTATAGGCAATATTCATCATACGTTTTTTCCGGCGTTTGCCGGGAAGGAAAGGAAAGGAAAACATGAAGAAACGAACAAAGAAGGTATTATCCTTCGGCGTTGCAGCTCTGATGGCGGTAGCTTCTCTGCCGCTGAGTGCGCTGCCGGCGGCAGCTTCTGTGGATTCTTCCCAGACAGCAAACGGCGGCACACCGTACAATTTTGTCCTCAAAGAAGAAGGCACTGGTGAACAGACCATCAATGTCTCCAAGGAGGATGTTGCAGCCGGCGATGTTACCAAGAGCCTGGAGGTCTATATCGACTCTGAAGCATGGACAGATGATAACTACATCAACTCTGTTACACTGAACTGGCTCGCAACAAAGGGCAGCACTTTTGCAGACGGCGGTTCCATTGAGAACTCCATCTACTACACGAATGTGTTCAATGCAGCTGGTAAGGATGCTGCTGCATCGGAAAAGACACTGCCCGATGGTACAACGGTAAACACCCAGTATCAGATCTACAGCCTGGCTCCGATGCTTAAAACAGCCAAGGGCTATCGCTACACAAGCGCAAACTGCAGCGTTAACACAAGAGAAGTTGCCTGCGATATGATCTTCGGCGCCGATCTGGTTTATGCCGGTCAGAACAAGGTAACCTTCGAGTACGATTACTATGCAAATGTAGACGACTACAATGCAGACCAGGGCGCAGACCAGGCAACCCACAAGACCCACAAGGTTGAAACTCTGGACGTTCTGACAAACGATGCAGGCACACCCTACATCACTTACAGCTACATTGAACAGGGTGCAGACAATGCAGCCAACTATGTAGAAAAGTCTGTAACACAGGAGCTCCCGAGCTTCTCCAACAGCCGCTTTATCTCTAAGGCTCCGAACTGGGCACCCACAGAGACAAAGGATTGTATCCCGGATATCAACAACTTCTACAGCTGGGGCTACATGGCAAGCAGCGGCCGTACCAACTGGGTTCTGGATGATTCCATGGCTCTGAAGTTTACATCTTTCGATGTTGTAATTCCGCAGGGCACAGAAGAAGGTACATACTATGTACAGATCTGCAGCCGTGACGCAAACAAGGATTACATCCCGCTGCAGACAGCTGCTGATTTCGCATCTGTAAAGGCAGATCAGGACGCAAAGCGTGAGACTGGTCGTCTGGAAGATATGTCTACAGCAATCCACGGCAAGCTGAAGTCCGCGGCTTATTCTCTGCCGCAGGATGCAAGCACTGCAATCGTTAAGATCGTTGTTGGTGACGGCGGTCCTGCTTCTGACACCACAGCTTCTACCACAACCACAAGCAGCACAACTGCTACAACAGCTGAGCCTTCTGGCGACAAGACACAGTGGCTCATCAACGAGGAAGACACTACTGCAACTGCTGGCGATACATTCGTTGAGATCAATGTAAACCAGAAGAATGGTATCTCCTCTGAGGGCGTTGTCGGTGCAGTTATGGTTCCGGAAGCAACCCGCAAGGTTCTGCTGGTTCCGGCTGATCTGGGCGTAGACAATATGATGTACGCTGGTGATGCTTACAACAGTCTGGAATCCACTCAGTGCAATGCAACTGAGTATGAAAAAACCGGCTTCCTGCGTTTTGGTCTGACCGGTCAGGGCGTAAGTGAAGTAACTGGTAATACACTGGCTACTATCACATTCGACATTGCTGACGAAGCAACTGTAAAGGCAGCTGCTGCTGAAGCTGGTCTGACTGCACAGACAGATGCAGACGGCAAGACCTATTTCGAATTCCCCATCGAGTGGGCAGAGGACGGCACTGACACTGGTACTTCCAATGGTCAGACTGTTGAAGTAAAGCGTTTTGAATATCGCAATGCTGACGGTGCAGACGTTCATACCACTGATCTGGAACTGGTAAAGGGCTCCATCAAGATCTATGCAGACGCTACTCCGACTGAAAAGACACAGTGGCTCATCAACGAGGAAGATACTACTGCAACTGCTGGCGATACATTCGTTGAGATCAACGTAAATCAGAAGAATGGTATCTCTTCTGACGGCGTTGTCGGCGCAGTTATGGTTCCGGAAGCAACCCGCAAGGTTCTGCTGGTTCCGGCTGATCTGGGCGTAGACAATATGATGTACGCTGGTGATGCTTACAACAGTCTGGAATCCACTCAGTGCAATGCAACTGAGTATGAAAAAACCGGCTTCCTGCGTTTTGGTCTGACCGGTCAGGGCGTAAGTGAAGTAACTGGTAATACACTGGCTACTATCACATTCGACATTGCTGACGAAGCAACTGTAAAGGCAGCTGCTGCTGAAGCTGGTCTGACTGCACAGACAGATGCAGACGGCAAGACCTATTTCGAATTCCCCATCGAGTGGGCAGAGGACGGCACTGACACTGGTACTTCCAATGGTCAGACTGTTGAAGTAAAGCGTTTTGAATATCACAACGCAAGCGGCGTAGACGTACACACCACTGCTTTGGAACTGGTAAAGGGCTCCATCAAGATCTATGTAGACGCTACTCCGACTGAAAAGACACAGTGGCTCATCAACGATGAAGATACTACTGCAACTGCTGGCGATACATTCGTTGAGATCAACGTAAATCAGAAGAATGGTATCTCTTCTGACGGCGTTGTTGGCGCAGTTATGGTTCCGGAAGCAACCCGCAAGGTTCTGCTGATCCCGGCTGATCTGGGCGTAGACAATATGATGTACGCTGGTGATGCATATAACGGTCTGGAATCCACTCAGTGCAATGCAACTGAGTATGAAAAAACTGGCTTCCTGCGTTTTGGTCTGACCGGTCAGGGCGTAAGCGAAGTAACCGGCAATACACTGGCTACTATCACATTTGACATTGCTGACGAAGCAACTGTAATCGCTGCTGCAGCTGAAGCTGGTCTGACCCTCAAGACAGATGCAGACGGCAAGACTTATTATGAATTCCCCATCGAGTGGGCACCGGACGGCACTGACACTGGTACTTCCAATGGTCAGACTGTTGAAGTAAAGCGTTTTGAATATCACAACGCAAGCGGCGTAGACGTACACACCACTGCTCTGGAACTGGTTCCGGGCACTATCAAGATCTATGTAGCTGCTGAGACAACTGCAACAACATCTGAAACAACAACTACTACAACCACAACAACAACTACAACCACTTCTTCCGAGACAACTACAACAACCTCTTCTGAGGCAACTACCACAACCACAACCACAACTACCACAACCACATCCGCAACAACAGCTGCTTCTTCTGAGACTACAACAACAACTACCTCGGCAACACTGCCGTCTGAGAAGTCTGTTTGGTCTCTGGCTAAGCTCACTGTAAAGCCGGAATCTGGTTCTGGTTCTGCAAATGATCCCATGACTGGCGATCTGCTCTACAAGGTAAGCATCACAAATGCTATCCCGACTGGCGGTGTACAGGGTGCGATCTACCTGCCGGATGCTACAAAGGCTCTGCTGCTGTGGCCGTATTACTATGGCAACGGTGAAGACTACTCTGTAACAACAGATGGCATTACACCGGTTTATCCGTCCCTGAGCTGGATGGCTAGCCCGATGAACGTAATTGAGAACGTTTCCATCGACGGTATCGAAAGCAATGCAAATCGTATCGACTTCGCTTCTAACCAGCAGGAAGTTGCAACACCGGCAGCAACAAGCGGCGACCTGTTCGCCCTGTCTATCGCAATCCCGGATGAAGCAACTGTTATCTCCATTGCTGAAAAGTATGGTCTGACTCTCGTAGAAGACAACGGCACTTATTACTATGAGTTCCCGGTTCAGTGGATGGAAAAGGGCGAAGATAGCTCTACATCTGGTCCGCTGCGTCGTTACGACTATGTTGACGCTTCTAACCAGCACGTATTTGACAAGTTTGTAATGCTGGAAGACGGTTATATCCGTGTTCAGGTTTCCAAGCCGGCAGCTACAACGACATCTTCTGAAGCAGCCACAACATCCACTGAGGAGACAACCACAACGACAACCACAACGACAACCACTACTACTGCTTCTGAGACTACAACAACTACCACTACTTCCGAGTCTACAACTGCAAGCACAGAATCCAGCACAAAATCCAGCACAGAAGAGGCTAAGGTTGTAATCGAAGTGAACGAAGAAGCTGGCTTCTACTTCTCCGTAGATGAAAACAAATTCGACCCGGCTGACCTGCTGAAGTCTGCAACTGTAAACGGTGCAGATGCTATGGCAGACATCACCTTCGAGTATGCTACTCCGAAGGCTATGTATGATGCTGTGAAGAAGCCGTATGTTGCACAGGAAATGAAGGTTCTGTATAAGGGCAAAGAAGTTGCTGATACAACCGTAAACGTTTATATCGGCGTAAAGGGCGATACAAACCTGGATGCTAAGGTAACTCCGGATGACGCTTATGAAGTACTCGTTTACTATGCAAGTGCATCTGTTGGCAAGTCTGTCACATTCACAGACGGCAAGGATGCAAACCTGGAGAAGCTTGCTTACTTCCTGTCTGATGTAGACACCGAAGGCAAGGCAGGCAAGGATACCGCAACTGAGAAGATCAGCCCGGACGATGCTTACTATCAGCTGGTTTACTATGCAAGTGAATCCGTTGGTAAGGACATCAAATGGCCGGAAGTAATTCCGTCGCTGAAGTCTCTGAAGGGTTCCATCTGGGCTTCGTAAGAAGAACTGAAAATTGACAGCATAAGGGAATGACAGAATTCCATAAAAAACCCGGTGCGGGAGAGATCCTGCACCGGGTTTTTTGCGTCTGCTCCTATAAATCGAAAAAAGTTTGCCTTGACAAACGCCGGCGTTCTGTGCTATACTTTAGCCATTCTGCATACAGTAATATGGAACAAGCTTCGAGAAAGGATGAGAAATATGGGTTTTATGGAACTGCTCCTGACCGCAGTGGGACTGGCAATGGATGCCTTTGCCGTCTCCATCTGCAAGGGGCTGGGAATGCGAAAAATGCGATATGGCCAGGCTGCGGTCATCGGTCTGTACTTCGGTGTATTTCAGGCGCTGATGCCCCTGATCGGCTGGCTGCTGGGTACGTCATTCTCTCGGTATATCCAGGCGTTTGACCACTGGATCGCCTTTGTGCTCCTGGCGCTCATCGGTGGAAAAATGCTGTGGGATGTGTTCCACGAGGAGGACGAGGCAGAAACTGCACAGAAGCTGGACGCAAAGCTGGATCACCGGGAGTTGTTTATGCTCGCCATTGCCACCTCCATCGACGCCCTTGCCGTTGGAATTGCTTTCGCCTGTCTGGATGTGGAGATCTGGAGTTCAGTCTCCATCATTGGTATTGTGACGTTTGCCATCTCATTCTGCGGCGTGTGGATCGGGAACCGTTTCGGCGGACGCTTTGAGAAAAAGGCTGGCATTGCCGGCGGTATCGTGCTCATGGGCATCGGTGTGAAAATTTTATTGGATCACCTGATTCATAATCAGTAAATCGTCGGGAATCCTCACGATTTCCAAAATATCCCCATTTCTTTTCAAAATCGTATTGACATTTTTGAAAAAACCTGTTACAATATATGTATAAATTGATATAGCAGGAGGGGATTCGACCCATGTCACCAAAAAAGCTGCGCAAGAAGCAGGCAATTCTCATTGCTGTGAGCCTGGTTCTGGCAGTCATCATACTCATTTCCGCCGTTTGTCTGCGTGCATCAAGATATATCGGGTCGGGGGAATCCCATTTGATGGATGCCATCCGCAGCCTTGGCGGCAGAAGCTCCGTTTCTTCCGTGGAAGATACCGATACTCTGCGGCGCCGCCAGACCATGCTGGAAGAGGGCATCGCATCCTATCCGGACATGAAGGGGTGGCTTGTGATTCCGGAGACGTCCATTGACTATCCGGTGATGTACAGCGAAGATGAGGATTATTATATTGACCACAGCTATGATCAGAAGGACGATGTCTATGGCACGCCTTTTCTGTACAGCGGCAATGCGCCGGATTTTTCCGATTTTGTGTCGATAGTTTACGGACATGACATGAACAACGGCACCATGTTCGGATCGCTTCGGTCGTTTCAGAAAACGAGCCAGTTTCAGGATGTGCCCCAGGGCTATCTGATTCTGGAGGATGGATTGCATCTGCTCACCATTGTGGCAAGTCTGTCGGGAGACGCAGAAACGGAGAAACTGCTGGAGGAGTCCACGTCCGGTGTCGATGATACGGATGCATTTCTGAACACGCTTCTGACAAATGCCAAGCAGCAGCGTGAGGTGGAATTGACTGAGGATGACCGCCTGCTGGTGTTGTCCACCCTGGAATATGACAAAAATGAAAAACAGTCCCGGTCGCTCCTGATCGCAAAGTATGGGTCGGCTGAGGAATGATCGTATAAGAAAACGGTTTCGGCAAAGCTGCTGAAACCGTTTTTTATCCGTTATTTAAAAAAATCACCTTGTCCGGCAGCGTATCCTCCATTCCCACACAGCAGGACACCACCCAACCCGGCTGTACCAGAAACTGCCCGAACTGCCAGCCGGAAACAGATGTTTGGATGCTATCGCCGTCCAGCACGAAGCTGAGGGTTTGCAAAGGGTAGGAGATCCCCACGCCGATGGCTTTCACATAGCTTTCTTTTAACGTCCAGAGCCGAAAAAAGTACTCGTCAGGATGTTGGCTTTCCCGGACAGTCCGGGTCTCTTCCGGCGAAAAGGCACGGCGCAGGACACGTTCCCGGAGGGGGCGGATCTCCTCCGCATCCACACCAATAGGGCGATCCGAAACGCCGCAGACCGCAAGCCCCCGGCAGTGGCTCAGGTTAAAGTGCAGCTGGGGGACGTCCGGGAAAAAGGGCTTTCCATGGCTGTCACGGGCAATCTCCGGCAGGGGAAGTCCGAAAAACTCCTGCAATACCCGGCGGAGCAGTTGGTGGGCAGTGTCATGGGCGGCAGTTTTTCCTGTATCCGGAATGGGGCAGGCGAATAACTTCATGGAAACCTCCTTTTTTAGGGCAATACCGAGCAAAGCCGCCAGGCACTCTTTGTGCGGTGTTGCCTTAGGGCAATACCGAGCAAAGCCGCCAGGCGCTCTTTGTGTGGTGTTGCCTTAGAATTCGTCAGTTGATCAGATAATCCATCACCGTTCGGATGGTCTCGCTGGTGCTGGTGCGGGAGACTACGTCCTGCACCATGACCGGGTCGTCTGTGATGATGCTGTCCACATGAAGATTGCAGAGACTGCGCACTTCGGAGACGCTGTTCACCGTCCAGGCAAACACCTGCTTGCCTGCCTGGTGGGCGGAATTGACAACCTGGCTAGTGACAAATACCTTGTTGAGGCTGAATGCATCGGCGTATTTCAGAGAATAGAACTGCCCGTAGGCAACGCTCATGATATAGCCCGTGCGGATATCCGGGTTTGCCTCTTTGATGCGTTTGAGGGAACCGTAGGAAAAGGACGTGACCCAGCAGTTGTCCGTGTAGCCGTATGTGGTGATCAGGTTAGCGACATCCTGTTCCAGGGTGGGTGAGGTGTGTTCTGTGGGCTTGATCTCAATGTTCAGCCGGATGCGGCCGTCTACAAATTGCAAGGTCTCCTCCAGGGTGGGGATTCTGGCATTGGCATATGCCGGGTCGAACCAGCTTCCGGCGTCCAGATCCCGTATTTCATCGTAGGTGACATCCCAGATGTTTTTCTTCACGCCAGTGGTGCGCCGCAGATTCTGGTCATGGAGCACCACCAAGACACCGTCCTTTGTCTGCTGGACATCCAGCTCGATCAGATCCGCACCGGCGTCTATGGCATCGGAAAAGGCATAAAGCGTGTTCTCTGGCGCCTTTGCAGAGAGACCCCGGTGTGCCGTTATGGTTGGTTTGTGGAACAAGGTCAGCTGGAGACTGGAGCTGCCAGTGGCAACGCTGTAAAAATAGGAAACATTCAGCGTCAAAGCGGCAATGGCGAAGCAGACCGCTGTGAGAACGGCAGTGCTCCGCCGGAAGGGGCGGGATGCTCGGGGAGAAATGCGGATGGAATCGGGCAGAACCACCTCCGGCATCTGGGCGCAGCGTTTTTCTAGAAGCGCTGTAATATGCGCCATGCAGATGGGCGTGGAAAAAAAGGAAAAGCTCCAGAGAACCGCCTGAATGAGCAGCTTCAAAATCCGGGCAGCCTGGGAGGAAATAAATGCGCCGCTGTGCGTGCCCCGGATCACCAGGAGGATCACCAGAGTCACGATGCATAAAAACACCAGCAGCACGGCAAAATAACACAAGTTCCACAGGAGCACGGAGAAAAAGGTGCGCCAGAATCTTCCTGTTACCAGAGCAGTGCTGCACTTGTGGGCACGCCGGAAGCTACACTGCCGTTGGGTAAACAGAACGCTGGCGAAGATCCAGTGGACGGAGAGCAGACAGCAGAGAATGACAGCTGCCAGATAGATGGGCAGGAGAAATTCCTTTTTCGTCATGTAGTAGGCGAGGAAATCCGGGATGCCCATGGCGGTGAAGATACCGGAAGTGGCGGAGAACTGCATAAGGGGAATCAGGATCAGCAGATGCAGTACCAGAAAGGGGCTGCCGCCTAAGAAAAAGAGCTTCAGGGAACTGAGCCCGTCACGTATCATGCGGCGCAGTGTCACACGGAGTTTCTGCCGGGGCGGCTGGGAAAAGCAGGTGGATACAGCGGCGATTTCAAAGAGGGTGTAAAGTGATGCCGCCGCCAGCACTGCCAGAATGAGCAGGATGGTCCAGGGGGAACGGAGAAATTGCAGGAGGTTGGAGTTGGTCAGATATTTCAGATGGGCAGCCCGGATGGCAAGCTGGATCAGCCCGGCACATGCCGGTCCGATGACCAGAACCGTGATGAGTTTCCAAACAATTTCAAAAAGCACAAGAGGCTTCCAGCAGCGTGCCAGGCGGTGTAGTCCGCTTCTGAACTGATTCATACGCCAACCTCCTTTCTATAGTATATGTCTTAGCGTAACCCTTTTTCCACGGGGTATGCGTCATGGTTTACATTGACTCCATCTGTTGTTCATCTTACCACACTTTCTGGGAAATGTCAATGTGGTGGGCTGGTTTGGTTATCAGCACTAGGAATTGACTGAAAAATTGATTTGCGTGATTTTTTTGAA
This sequence comes from uncultured Ruminococcus sp., assembly GCF_937915125.1. Classification (GTDB taxonomy): domain Bacteria; phylum Bacillota; class Clostridia; order Oscillospirales; family Ruminococcaceae; genus Ruminococcus_C. Next base: position 38,431 of record NZ_CALDMP010000063.1, read on the forward strand.
AAAACACTTGCATTTTTCTCGCACCTGTGCTATAATACTTATATCTGATGCGTTGGTATCAGGAACGGATTCCGGAATATAGGTGTGCGGGTCCTGTGCAACAAAGCACCGTGAACCATGTCAGGCGGGGAACCGAGCAGCATTAAGCGGATTGTTTTGTGTGCCGCAGTCAACCTGCACACCTATGTTCCGGAATTTTTTTGAGGCTTTAAAGCGTGCTTCGTAACTTCTTCTGCGTAGATTTTTGACGCAGAAAGCTACAAGATTCACCAAAAAAATGCGTGGGAAAAGATACGAAACAGGCTCTTATTGTCCGGGACGGGAGGTGTGTTGTTTGTATCAGGCTTTGTATCGGAAATGGCGACCGAGATCCTTTGACGACGTGATTTCACAGCCCCATATCACCACAGCCCTCCGGAATCAGATCCGGGAGGACAAAACGGCACACGCCTATCTCTTCACCGGTTCCCGGGGCACGGGAAAAACCACCTGCGCCCGGATCCTTGCCAAGACGGTGAACTGCGAACACCGCACCCCCGCGGGCAACCCCTGTCTGGAATGCGATATCTGCCGGGAGGCAGAGCGTGGCGCACTCAGCGACATCGTGGAGATCGACGCTGCGTCCAACAACAGCGTGGAGGATATCCGGGATCTCCGGGAGGGTACAGTCTATCTGCCGGAGCGCTGCCGCTATAAGGTATACATCATCGACGAGGTGCATATGCTCTCGCCCAGTGCCTGGGGCGCATTGCTGAAGGTCATGGAAGAGCCACCGGCGTATGTCAAGTTCATTCTGGCGACCACCGAGGTGCATAAGGTACCGGCAACGATCATTTCACGCTGCCAGCGGTATGATTTTCATCGGATCCAGAGTGCAGATATTGCGGCACGGCTGGAATATATCGCCGGACAGGAACAGCTTTCTCTGGAACCCGAGGCGGCACAGCTCATTGCCCATTTGTCTGACGGCGGTATGCGTGATGCCCTGTCTCTGCTGGATCAGTGCGCATCCGGCGGCGAAGCCATCACTGCCGCATCTGTCACCGCTGCTGCCGGCGTTGCCGGGAGAGACAGCGTCTTTTCTATTCTGGAAGCGGTACAGGCACAGGATGCCGCAAAGGCACTGGAACTGACCGGGGCATTGTACGACCAGTCCAAGGATATGGTACGGCTCTGCGATGAACTGCTGGAACAGCTGCGAAATATGATGCTTGTGAAAGCCGGATCGGGACAGCCCTCGCTGTTGACCTGCCTGCCGGATGAGTTGCCGCGCTTGCAGCAGCTGGCACAGACACCCACCCTGGACACCATCCTGTCCCAGATCGCCCAGCTCCAGAACTGCCGGGAGCGGATGCAGCGTAATCCGGGAAAGCGGGTGGAATTGGAGATGGCATTGTTACAGCTTGCAGTGCCCCGTCCTGTGGTACAGGCACAGCCTGCCCCAGTGCCCCAGCCCGTGCAGACTTCTGCGCCGGTACAGCCAGTGCAGCCTGCGGTGGAACAACAGCCCCAGGAAATCCCTGCGGCAGAATCCACGCCCCTGCGTGCATCGGACTTCCGTCCTGTGGGAAACTGGGCAGACATTCTGGCGGAATACCAGGCGGTGAACCCGGCGGTTTCCGGCAGTCTGGCAGAATCCAGCGCCTTTGTGGCTGGAAATACCATGCTGATCGTGGCGAAAAACCGGTTTTTCCTGACGCTGCTCAAGAACAAGGAAAATGCCGTTTCTCTGCGTGAGACAGTAAAGCGGTTTCTGGGCGTGGAATATAACATCCGTGCCAAATGCAGTGAGCCGGAGCAGAAGGAATCCAAAGCCCAGTCACTGATACAAAAAGCAATTGACAGCAATTTAGATACTGCTGTTGAATCATAAGATTGACAAAACTGTCAATTATTTTAGTTCAATATTTTAAAGGAGCGATTTTCTCATGAGAGCAAGATTACCGAAACAGAACCAGGGCGGCGCCCAGAATATGAACGCGATGATCCGTCAAGCACAGAAGATGCAGGACGAGATCTCCGCACTGCAGGAGGACATCGAAGCACGTGACTTCACTGCAACCGCAGGCGGCGGCGCTGTCAGTGTTACCGTATCCGGCAAAAAGACCGTAAAGGCACTGGAGATTAAGCCGGAAGTTGTAGACCCGGAGGATGTTGAGATGCTCCAGGATCTGATCATTAGCGCACTGAACGAGGCTGTGAACCAGGTAGAGGAGACCACCGAGACCGAAATGAGCAAGATCACCGGCGGCGTATCTCTCCCGGGCTTGTTCTAAGGGAAGATGCCGGGATATAACGCACTCCCTCTGGAGCTTCTGGCGGAGGAATTTGCAAAGCTGCCGGGGATCGGTATCAAATCTGCCCAGCGGCTGGCGTATTCCATTATCTCCCGTCCGCAGGAGGAAGTGGAAGCGTTTGCAAATGCACTTCTGGCGGCAAAGCGGGATATTCACTATTGCCCCTGCTGCCAGAATCTGACCGATCTGGAACTGTGCCCCATCTGTGCAGACAACGAACGGGATAAGACTACGGTCTGCGTGGTGGAGGGTCCCAAGGATGTGTCAGCGCTGGAGCGTACCGGAGAGTACAACGGCGTGTACCATGTGCTGCACGGACTGATCTCACCCATTGACGGCATTACGCCGGACAAGCTGCGGATCCGGGAACTCCTGGCACGGCTGAACCGGGGGGATATCCGGGAGGTCATTATGGCGACCAATCCCACAGTGGAGGGCGATGCGACTGCCATGTATCTGGCGCAGCTGCTGGAGCCTCTGGGCGTCAAAGTCACACGTCTGGCATTCGGTCTGCCCGTAGGCGGCACGCTGGAATATGCCGATGAAGTGACACTGTTCAAGGCACTGGAAAACCGCACCGCCATGTGAGAGTTTATGTAAAATGAAAGAACCGTTCTGCGCTGTTGTGCAGGGCGGTTTTTGTATTGTGGTATATTGTCACGCTTAAAACTTTACTTTCTGTCTGGAAATCAGAAACGTAGGGCGGGGGCTTGCTCCCGCCGTATTTATCTGAAATCTTCAATTATAGAAAGATAAAGTTTTAAGTGGGACTATGTACTACTACTCTGTCACATCTAAAATTTTATTCCGTTGAAAACGTCCCACCGGGACGTTTTCAAAATCTCACTTTCTGAAAAAGGTTTACAAGGGGAAAGCGGTCTTCTCCGCTTTCCCCTCGAAAAGCTGTCGCTTTTCTCACCCCTTTTCTCCGCGGCGCAAA
>NZ_CALDMP010000064.1 GCF_937915125.1 uncultured Ruminococcus sp.
CAGATGAAACAAAAAGCGCAGTGAATACTTTGTGTATTCACGAGCATTTTTGCGAGATATGACAGAAAATATGCAAGCAAGATGCGTGCCAAGCCACAAGGCGTGATTGAATCAGTGATTCCATAGATATCTCTATTCACCCTCTGCCAGATTGCTGATCCACACGCCCTTCCGAATGAGCACATAGCCCACCAGCACCTTCACCATATCTGCCGCCTGCACAATGGCATACACAGCAAAAATAGGCAGAGATGTGAGATAGCAAAGTGCCAGCGCCGCCGGCACAGGCAAAAGCCATGTGTACACACTGTCAAACAGGAAGGTGATCAGGGTCTTTCCGCCGGAGCGCAGGGTAAAATACAGGGCATTGAGAAATCCCTGCACCGGGAAAAACAGAGCCGTGATGATAATGAACCACTGCCCGTACCACCGCACCTGTTCCGTAGTCTCATAGAGCTTCGGGAATACGCCGGAAACGGCAATGAGGATCACGGTCAGCCCCAGGGAGACTGCACCGGTGAACCACATGAGACTGAAGGAATCCTTTTTTGCTTTTTCATACTGGGATGCACCCAGGGTCTGCCCGATGAGAATGCCCACGGCAGAACCCAGCGCCACAAATACTACGTTCAGCAGATTGCAGATGGCATTGGAAATATTCAGTCCTGCCACGACCTCCAGTCCCCGGATGGAGTAGCACTGAGTCAGTGCCGCAATGCCCCCTGCCCACAGGAATTCGTTGAAGAAGATGGGCAGACTCTTCCGGATCATTTTCCCGGCAAGTGCCTTGGGGATCAAAAGGGTGCGATATGCCCCCTGCAAAAAGACGTGTTTTTTTCGGGAAAGCTGCGCCCAGATGATCACAATGCACATTTCCACAACACGTGCCAATACTGTTGCAATGGCAGCACCCCGAACGCCCAGCTTCGGCATACCGCAGCTGCCATAGATCAGCAGATAGTTGAACACCACGTCCACTGCCACGGAGACAATGCCGGCTGTCATAGGCTTTACGCTGTTGCCGGTCTCCCGGAGACTGCTGGCATAGATCTGGGTCGCCACAAAGGGTAGCAATCCCAGAAGCATGATGTGCAGATATTCCATGGCATACTTCATGGTCAGAACCGGGTCGATGGATGCACTTTCTCCGTGGAGATACAGCCCGATGAGGGTTTCTCCGCCCAGGAGAAAGATCCCCAGACCAGCGGCAAGACAAAAGCCACAGATCCAGTGCTTGATGCGAAAGGTATTCTGAAAACCCTCCAGATTTTTCTGTCCGTAGAACTGTGCGCCATAAATGCCCGGTCCGGACAAGCCGCCGAAAATAGCGAGATTGAATACAAAGATCAGCTGTCCCACAATGGAAACTGCTGTCATAGCTTCTGTGCCCAGACTGCCTACCATGATATTGTCCACAAGGCTCACCATATTGGTAATACCGTTCTGGATCATCATGGGAACTGCAAGTGCCAGTGCACGTTTATAAATTGGATTTTTCATTCGTTTCTGTTCCTCTTGTTGTCACAGCATTGCCGTCCCCTACGATGCGCAGGGGCAGCACGTTTAAAAAAGATTTTCCGCCGCTTCTGCCCTCCAGTAAAAATAACCATGGGGCAGATTCCGGGGACTTCGCCACAAATTGCAGACGTTTCGGCTCAATGCCGTTCTGGCGCATAGCATCTATGACATCCACAAGACGCTCCGGGCGGTTGCAGATGCAGAGCTTTCCGCCGAATCGCAGGAGTTTTTTCGCCGCTGCGCACACGTCGTAGATGTTGCACAGGATCTCATGACGTGCGATCTTCTGGGCAGTCAGCTGGCTTTCCAGCCCCGCCTGGTATGCTTTATAGGGCGGATTGCAGGTCACCAGATCCAGCTGTCCCAGAGGTGCACCCTCCCAGAGCTGCTTCAGGTCGGCGCAGATGGGATGCATCTGCGACTGTACCGCCGTGCTTGCGGCAATGCCCTGGCGCATTTGTGCAATGGCTTCCGGCTGGATATCCACGGCGTAGATCTCCTGGGGCGGTTCTTTGCGCTGCATGAGCATGGGAATAATACCGCAGCCTGTCCCCAAGTCGCAGACACGGTCTTTCCGGCGATAACCAGAGAATTCCGCCAGCAGTACAGCATCTGTGCCGAAGCGGTGCAGCTGACTAGTGCAGACAGTCAGCCCGTGGGAAATTTGTTCAAGGGATTGGGTTGGCGTGGGATTCACTGACATAACGTATCCTTTCCATCCAGCCACAACGCCGGATTACTGTCAATATCTGCTGATATTCGTGTTCATTGCGGATGATGTGGTCGTAGAAAGATTTTTGCCAGACAGGAAACCCGATCTGTTTGGATACCCATCGTTTCATTTGACCGACCACCGTTGAAATTGTAGGGGCGGATAATATCCGCCCCGCATGCGGCATAATCATACCCCATCAGACGATTCGGCTTTCGCTTCGGCAATTCCATCGCATTTTCCACCCTACCGGAAAATATCCTGCATTTCCAGCAGGTCGGTTACTGTCACCGTTGCCGTGGCACGCATTGCCGCCCAGTCGCTGTCGCTCACCGGGTCATATACGCCTACGGTGAAAAATCCGGCAGCTCTGGCAGTCTCCACGCAGTGAAGCGAATCCTCTGCCACGGCGATCTGCCGCCTGCCCAGATGCAGCCGCCCGGCAGCTTCCCGAAAGATCCGGGGCTGGGTCTTTGGTGCGCCCACTTCCTGCTCTGTCAGCAAAAACTGGATGCGTTCCCATAATCCCAGCCGTTTCAGCGCCGCCTGTGCAAGTTCCCCATAGGTCGCCGTTGCCACGCCGTAAACAATGCCCTTTTTGTCCAGCCAGTCCAGCAGTTCCGGCACATGAGGCTTCAGCTGCAAATGCTGGTGGTATTCCTCCGCCACCATGTCCGAGACCTGCTGCGCCAGCTGTTCCGGTGTACAGGACAGAGAAAAGCGTTCCACAAAATAGCGGGAAGATTCCTCAATGGACATCTTCCGTACCACCTGGGTAATATCCGGCGGTACTTCCCGGTCATAGTGTTCCAGGATCTGACGATCTACCTGCGACCAAACACCGGTGGAGTCCAGCAGTGTACCGTCCAGATCAAAAATAACCCCCTGGATCGTGTTATGTTCCATAGTAATTCCTTTCTGTTCTGAATCCCGACCTTATAGCGTGAGATATTCCTCCAGATGCGCCGCAAAATCAGACTGCTCGTCTCCGAAATGCGCCATGGAAACAGTGATCAGATTGGGATGTGCTCCCGTGCGGTTGATAAGCCAGACATCGCTTATATAGGAACCGCCTCCGGTGACGCCGCTGTCTGTTATACTGTATTCCATCATATGTCTGGTCTGCATGTAATACGCCGTATAGCCGTCTACTGTACATTTTTCCTCTGTCCCCGGCATGGCGCCGCTGCTATAAAACGAACCTTTCTGTTGTTCAAAGGATGCAGTAAAAATCTCATCTGTCGTACCCTCACTGAACGAGAGCATCAGCGAATCTCCGTCTGCTGTTTCAAAGGCATAAAACCCCTGATATTCCCCGGGCTGAATGTCAAATTCTGTTTCGGCATCCTCGATCTGCCGCCACTGCGCCGGAAGTTCCAGACTTGTCCCCAGTTCCGGCAGTTCCAGTGTCAAAGGTTCGCTGGGTGCCGACAGCACAGTCTGCTGCACTGCACCATTTTCCAGAGAACAATTTCCCAGGTAGAAATACGCCTCCGGCGAAGCGCAGTAGTCCCGGTAGGCATCCTCTGTATTGACCATCACGAGCATGTAGAACTGATCTGCCGTGAAGTTGTTCACCAGCAAAATAGACAGCTGACCGGGCTTATTCTCTACGGCACATTCTGTGGTCAGCTTCCGTGCCCGCACCTGCATTCCGGAACAATGGGGCAGGGTTACTTCGTCCAGGGTCTTTCCCATGAGCAGCATGGGATCATCGATACCCATATGCATGGATAGTTGTCTGGGTTCTATGGCATCAAATGCAGCATTTCTCATGGAATCCTCTGCAACCAGCAGGACGATGCTGCTGCCGTTGTCCTCCTGCGGCGCAAAGGAACAGGACGCCGAAGCTACATCATCCTCCATGCCAATGTCCCCGATGGACTTTGTCTCCTGTTTTTCTGGCTTTAAAGTATACTGTGCCGGATATTCCAGTGCACAATCGTATGCCTCCCAGAGATAGCCTGTCAATTTCGACTCTGCTTCTGTTTCCGGTTCCGGGACAGTCTCTGTCACCGCATCCGCGGCAGTTCCTGTCTGTTCCGGCGGAGCTGTGTTTTTATTTTCATGGGACGACTCTGCGCCGCAGCCTGCCATGAGACAGCAAACGGCAGCACAAAGCGCCAGCAATCTTTTTTTCATCTTACAATTCCCCCTGTTTTTTCTCGTCTGAATTTTCTTGTAGTTATAGTATAACGATTTTGCGTTTCCTTGTCAACGTCCGGACGCAATTCATTTTGAGCAATGGGCAATGCCGTTCCTCATTGAAGCAAAATTTCTCTTGCCTTTTCCCGTGTTTTATGCTATACTATAGGCTGGGTTGTAATGACAAAAAAACACATGGTTTGACAGTCAATACAATACAAAACTGTTTTCTACGGAGGAATCTGCATGGATCCTGCAAAATTGGCACGCATCAATGAACTGGCACGGAAATCCCGCACCGAAGGACTGACGCCGGAGGAAAAAGAGGAGCAGAGTGCACTGCGCCTGGAATACCGCCAAGCAGTAGTAGGCAATCTCCGGGGTCAGCTGGACAACACAGTAGTGATCCGTCCCGACGGCACATCCTACCGTCCGGCAGACAAGGGAAAATCTCAGTCTAACTGAAACTGTGACGGCAGCAGTTCTCCCAGCAGATGCACTCCATCTGCCAGCAATATGGGGAAGGTGGGCGGACAGAATTCCGCCAGCACCTGCAAGCAGGCACCACAGGGTGTGCAGGGCGTTGTCCGTGCTTCTTCTGCGGTTCTGCCGCCCACAATGGCGATTTTATGGAATTCCCGGACGCCGGCGGCAACTGCCGCACAAATGGCGCTGCGTTCGGCACAGATCGTCATGGAATAGGACGCATTTTCCACATTGCAGCCATAAAACAGCCTGCCGTCTGCGGCTGCCAGCACAGCGCCTACCTGAAAACCCGAATAGGGCGCATAGGCGTTCTCTCTGGCGGCAAGTGCCTGTTCCATAAAAGTGGGCGTGGTTTCCGGCGTGGTCATATGATCAAGTCCTTTCAAATACATTTTCAATCGTTCTGACCCATAGCAAAAAAGCGAAGCCGTTTTATCTGGCTTCGCCTTTGCACATGGGTTACGCAGCGCTACTTACTTCTGGATCATTGCCAGGGTGTCACGTGCGATGAGGAGTTCCTCGTTGGTGGGGATGACCCATACCTCAACCTTAGAATCCGGTGTGGAGATCTTCTTGAGCTCGCCCTTGAAGTTGTTGACTTCCTTGTCGATCTTGATCCCCAGGAATTCCATATTCTCGCAGACCTCTTCACGGCAGTTCGGTGCATTTTCGCCGATACCGCCAGTGAAGATCACAGCGTCCAGACCGTTCATAGCTGCGGCATATGCGCCGATATCCTTCTTGATATCATAGACCAGCATATCCTTTGCCAGAGTGGCACGCTTGTCCCCTGCCTCAGAAGCAGCGGTGATATCACGGAAGTCAGAGGACTTTCCGGAAATGCCCAGCATACCAGACTTCTTATTCATATAAGTATCCATGTCGGAAACGCCGAAGCCGTGCTTTCCGGCAACATAAGTTACTGCAGACGGGTCAACTGCGCCGCAGCGTGTGCCCATGAGTACGCCGTCCAGAGGTGTGAAGCCCATAGTGGTGTCCACGGATTCGCCGTTCTGTACCGCAGTGATGGAAGAACCATTACCCAGATGGCAGGAAACCACCTTCAGATCCTTCAGATCTTTTCCCATAACCTCTGCCAGCTTTGCGGTAACAAACCGATGGGATGTGCCGTGGAAGCCGTACTTGCGGACATGGTACTGCTCATAGTCCTCATAGGGGAAGCCGTACATGAATGCTTTCTGAGGAATGGTCTGGTGGAATGCAGTATCAAAGACAGTGACCTGAGGAACATCGGGCAGGATCTTGCGGCATGCCCACAGTGCCAGTGCATGGCCGTGGTTATGTACAGGAGCCAGCTCACGCAGCTCGTCGATCTTGTCAATGATCTCATCGGTTACCAGGGTGGTCTTTGTGAATATTTCTGCACCCTGTACCACACGGTGACCGACTGCGGAGATCTCATCCATGCTGGAGATCACAGCGCCCTCGCCGGTGGTCAGTGCCTGTACCAGGCGCTCAAAAGCCTCAGCGTGAGTGGGGAATGCACAATCCTCTTCCACCGTTACGCCGGAAGCTGTCTTGTGGCTCAGGTGACCGTCGATACCGATACGGTCGCAGTTACCCTTTGCGATAACAGACTCATCCTTCATGTCGATGAGCTGATACTTCAAAGAAGAGCTTCCTGCATTGACAACAAGAATAATCATAGGGGTTTCTTCTCCTTTTCCTTACGGTGCTTTGTCACATCGTCCCGCACCGTTTCGTTATATTGTGTTGTGAGCACTGCCTCGTCTGTGCCCATCCATATATTATTATAAGCTTTTTTGCAGAAAATGCAAGAGGTTTACAGAAATTCCCCTGAAAAAGGCTGTAAATTTTTCGTTTTCTGCATAGATTCTGGAGGATTCTACATGAAAATCAGCGGTATTATCTGCGAATACAATCCCCTGCACAACGGCCATCTCTACCACCTGGAACAGGTGCGGCAGGCTGGCACAGAGGGCATCGTTGCCGTCATGAGCGGCAATTTCGTCCAGCGGGGCGATGCCGCCATTCTGGACAAATTCACCCGTGCCAAGCTGGCGATCCAGGGCGGCGTAGATCTGGTGCTGGAGCTGCCCGTGCCCTATGCCCTGGCGCCGGCGGAAAATTTCGCCATGGGCGGCGTGGCGCTTCTGACAGCACTGGGCAATGTCCAGGAAATTTCTTTCGGCAGCGAATGCGGCAGCATCCGGCTTTTGTCCCAGGCGGCACAGGCATGCCGTGTCTGCAAGACAGAATATGCCGATGTCATGGACGATTTTCTGCGTTCCGGCTATTCCTATCCGGAGGTGCTCTCACAAATGGTGACGCAGCTCTACGGAAAGGACACCGCAGATGTCCTGCGCCAGCCCAACAACACCCTCGCCATCGCCTATCTCAACGCCATAGAAGAAATGCACAGTCCCCTGCGCCCTGTCACCATCCAGCGAAAGGGCGCAGGTCATAACAGTGCCCAGCCTGCCCAGGATGGCACCGCAAGCGCCACCTACATCCGGCAGTTTTTCTCCGAAGGAGGCGACTGCCGGCGTATGATGCCATCCTATGCCTGGCACGCCCTCCGGGATGCCAGTCTCGCAGGACACACCGGCTCTATGCAGAATCTGGAGCGGCTCATTCTGTACAAGCTGCGCACCACAGACCCGGACGAACTGCGCAGCATCGCCGAGGTGGGTCAGGGACTGGAGCACCGGCTGTATAAGGCAAAGCGTGCATCCTCTCTGGAGGAACTGCTGCAAAGCATCCAGACAAAGCGCTATCCCATGGCACGCCTGCGCCGGATCCTGCTGCACATTCTCCTGGACATTCGCACGGCGGACATGCAGCAGTATCCGCCCTATGGCAGAATCCTCGCCTTCAACGACAAGGGACGTGAAATTCTCCGGGATTCCAAGCAGAAGCGGCTCCTGCCTTTCTCCCACTCTCTGGCAGAGCTGGCGCATACCAGCCGGGAGGCAGGACGCTGTGCGGCGCTGGAATCCCAGTCCACGGATATCTATCAGCTGTCCCGCCGGGTGATCGGAAAAGGAGAATCCGATTTCCGCCGACATATCACCATGTCCCGGAAAGACGAGACGGAAAACTGAAGTAATTTAGAATAATAAATTTTGTTTGTCAGTATAATACCCCCTCCACCACCTATCGGCGGTCCCCCTCCCCTTTCAGGGGAGGCTGAAAACGACCGTCTTTAACAAATTATAAATTTTTCAGATAATGCCTCCCCTGAAAGGGGAGGGGGACCATTGCGCAGCAATGGTGGAGG
>NZ_CALDMP010000065.1 GCF_937915125.1 uncultured Ruminococcus sp.
TCAATGCCGGCTCTTTCTACTGGGCGCAATCTTTTGGATTGCGCCTTTTGTTTTTTGAGATCTCTCCGGTATGGGGAGATCTTTTTTTATTCTGGGGCTTGCAATGCGTAGGGAATTATGCTATAATGTTAAGCATCAAAGATTTAAAAAGGAAGGATATCCAATGAATATTGTTTTTTTAATAAAGCCAAAATGTAATACTGCTTTTTTATATACAGATGATTCCATTCGGCAGGGATTGGAAAAGATGCATTATCACAAATACACAGCAATTCCGGTGATCGACCATGAGGGCATATACCATGGTACCATTACAGAAGGGGATTTTTTGTGGCATATTCTGGGGCGTAATATTCAGGAGGCATCTTTGTCCTGTGACATTCGCACCACAGAGCATGACTTTGTTGCAGATTTGCTGCGTCCATCGTTTAATCCGCCGGTGAATATTTATGCGACTATGGATGATCTGTTGCAAAGGGTCATGGAACAAAATTTTGTTCCTGTCGTGGATGATCGGGGCGTCTTTGTGGGGATCATTACTCGAAAAGATGTAATCGGATATTTCTCTGGAGTGGACAAATCTGTTGATTCTGTCGAATGATTATTGCATAAAACCTGCATTTTTTGGAATTCTAATGGTATTCTGGAAGGAGGCATGGAAAAGTGGAACATTTGTATGATGTCATTATTGTGGGCGGCGGTCCTGCCGGACTTACGGCGGCAATATACCTGACACGTGCCAAGTACCGGACTCTTGTGCTGGAAAAGGAACAGATCGGCGGACAGATTGCCATTACTTCGGATGTAGAAAATTATCCGGGCATTTTAGAAACCAGCGGTTCACAGCTTATGCAGAATATGCGGCAGCAGGCGATACAATTCGGCGCAGAAATCCGGACAGCGCATGTAACCCGGTTGTCGTGCGGTGGACTTTTCAAGGAAATTGTGTCTAACCAGGGGATATTTCATTCTCTGGGTCTTATTTTGGCAACTGGAGCTGCACCGCGAATGGCTGGCTTCCAGGGCGAAGCGGAATTTCGGGGACGTGGCGTTTCCTATTGTGCCACATGCGATGGCGCATTGTTCCAGGACATGGATGTTTTTGTCATTGGCGGCGGCTATGCGGCGGCACAGGAGGCGTTATTTCTTGCCAAATATGCTAGAAAGGTGATTATGTGCATTCGCCGGGATGTGTTTTCCTGTGCAAAATCCCTTGCGGAACAGGTGCTTGCCCATCCGGGAATTGAAGTGCGGTTTCAGACGGAACTGGTGGCTGTGCAGGGTGACCAGATGTTACGCTCTGCACTGCTACGTGATCGTGCCACTGGTGAGACAGTGGAGTATATGCCGGCGGATGGGAATTCTTTTGGTGTATTTGTGTTTATCGGGTATATGCCGGAAACATCGCTCTTCCGGGAACAATTGGAATTGTCAGAGGGTGGATATCTGAAAACGGATATCCATCAGAAAACCAGCTGTGACGGCGTTTATGGTGCAGGTGATGTCTGTGAGAAAAGCCTGCGGCAGATCGTCACAGCGGTTTCAGATGGTGCAGTTGCGGCGAATGCACTGGAACATGTGCTCACTGCACGACATGAAATGTATCATATTCCAGCATTTCCTATGCCGCAAAAGAAAATCAATGCGAAAGATCATCCAGTTCCCGGGAAAAAGACAGATTCTTCGGACTTTTTACCCACTGAGACAAAGGCGCAGCTGAAGCAATTGTTTCGTGCGCTGAAAAAGCCCTTGCGTATCCGGTTGCATATGAGCAGCAGTGCACTTTCTCAAAAGGCATTTCGTTTTGTCCGTGAAGTCTGTGACCTGTCCGATTTTTTGCAATGGGAAACAGTTTCTCTGCCAAAAGGACAAGAGAATCCATGTCCTGTACTAGAATTTTGTCAAGGGGATGGAACTTCTTATGGACTGTTTTTCCATGGCATTCCGGGCGGTCATGAGATTCAGTCCTTTGCCATGATGATCTACAATTGTGCTGGCAAAGGGCTGCCATTGGATGGGGAGACACAGGCGGCAATTGCTGCGCTTCCGGCATTGCATCTGGAAATTGCAGTGACATTGTCCTGTACCATGTGTCCGGATACGGTCATTGCCGCAAGCCGGCTTGCTCTGCTGAATCCACGAGTGCAGACGGATATTTATGTGCTCCAGTGGCATGAAAAATTCCGGAAACAGCATGGTATCCTCAGCGTACCGTGCATTTTATGTCAGGGAAAGGTCATTGGTTTTGGGAAACGCTCGGAACGGGAATTGTTGCAACTGATTCAAAATCAGGAATGACCCTGACTCATATAAAGTGAGCACTTTTTTTTGATTGCAAGTATACAATATCAGAAACCGGACGCACCACAGTTGTGATACGTCCGGTTTGTTATATATCAAGGGAATTCCGCAGAAGCTGGCAAAAAGAATTTACTGCAAATCACTCAGTGCAATTGCCGGGGAGCCGATATTCAGTATATTCAAATACAGATTGTCCATTTTGTATGCATCTACCAGGAAAGCAAGGGTGACCTCGGCGGATTCGCCTGGCGCAAGATCTGTCAGATTGTTCTTATGAAAGCTGTGATCGGTGGAGAAGCTGAATGCCATGTTGTCATATTTCAGTTCGAGGTTGCTGTCGATGGAGTATGTGCCGGCAGCGTCCCAGTCATAGAGAACCTTTCCGTTTTCGATCCAGAAGAGAGACGGGCACACGCATTCCTCTACTGTTTCAGAGCCGATGTTGGTATAGGTCAGGTGCATTACCAGAACCTTCTGGGGAACGGTTTCCTCCTGTGTCTGTTCATCCAGAGTATTGACACCGTCACCCATGGTATACCATTTGCGGACACTGTCAGCCACAGTGCCGTCAGCTTTGGTGTAATCCGCATAGTTTGCTGGATTGCCGCAGCCGTCTGTGGTGATGCCGTCGAAGGTGTCCTGTATGCTGACGCTGTCCACAGAGACAGAAACGGCACTTTCTGTTTCATAAAAATCGCTGTTTGTAATGGTATCTCCGATATGGAAAATCTGGAGCTGTTCCGTGTCAAGAGTGTCGTCTTCGATATTGCCGGCTTCTTGTTTCTCGGTTTCCTCTCTCCATATTGTGGCAGTTTCTGTGTCTGCCGGCGTCAGGGTTAGCTGAGCGGCGATTTGCTTTACTTCGTCTTCTGTGATATCTGAAGTGACGTACATTTCAACGGCATAGGGCGAATCCGGGAAAGCCACCCAGATCTCACGGTCGAACACCGTGCCGCTTTTGCCGGTGGTGTCACGCTTGGCGCAGAGGACAGTATTTTCACCACAGGTATAGGTCTCCTGGGAAATGGTGTAGGAGATCTGATGGGTGAGGGCTTCACTTTCACTGCTCATCTTCCAGTATAGCATGGTAACGCCCCGACCCTGTGCGTCCCCGTACTTGCCATCTTGTTCCACATACTCCATGCCCTCAGGCATCCAGCCCACAGACAGCGCCATGGGCTGCGTGGGTGTGCTTGTTTCACTGCCGTTTTCGATGACCACATTCTGCTGATAAGCGCCTGTTTTCTGGAAATATGCGCTGAAATGGCTGATGGCAAAGGCAGTGGATGGAACGAGTACCACAGCAGCGGCAATGGCAACAGCTGCGGTAATGGGCTTTTTCATACGGAAATTGTGCTTTTTCATCTTTGTGACCTCCATCTGGGTGTGCATCTGGCTTTTTTTCTGCTGATACTGTCTGGAAAAGACATGGGGCTCTGCTTCCGGTGCGAAAGCATCCTCCACGATCTGTTCCCATTCTTTGTCGTTATAGGGAAAAGAGTTGTGTTTCATAATACATGTCCCCCTTTTGTTTTCGGATGGTTTTCTTGGCTCGTTCGAATCGTTTTCGGGCAGCTGCCTCCTGTATGGACAATTGGGATGCGATTTCCCGGAAGGATAACTCCTCCTGACAGCGCATCAGAACGATGTGCCGATCTGTTTCTCCCAAAGGCTCCAGGAGTGCTGCAATGGCTTCTTCCTGTACCACATTTGCCAGGAGCTGTTCGATGTCATCACTCTTGTCCGGAATCTGCATGATCTTGTCATCCCATGCTGTCCATCGTGCGGATTCCTTCTGATTCCTGCGGTATTGGTTGATGGCAGTGCTGCGTATGATACGAATGATGTAGCGTTTTGTCTGTTCACTGTCCACGTCACCAATCTTGCGCAGGTTCTGTATGATACGCAGAAAAGCGTCTGATACAGCGTCCTCTGCCTGCTGTGTGTGATGCAGGATGGCATAGGCAATGCGGTACATGGGCTGTTCGTAGATCTGGTAAAGCTGGTCGAGTTTCTCTTGTTCTTCTGGTGTTGTCATATGCTCACCTCTTTTCTCGGACGTCCTGTCTATTATAACAGATTTGCAGATAAATTTGTGACATAACATTCAAAGAATTTTGTGAAATGACAGGAACTTGCGGTATACAGATGATTTGTGTCATTCGGACGTCCGGTTATCATAACCATTTGTAACAGCTTTTTGTGACATCCGCACTTTTTTATGTGGATGGTAAATTAAAAATTGAGGAATGCTTTTACACACATCTACAGAAAATATGTTATAATAGAAACATCAATTTTCCAGGGAACTGGAGAAATGGAAGGATGAAAAACAGAAAGAAAATGGCTGGTGCGTTCGCCGGGGCATTGATTGCGGCGGTATCTTGTATGTGTTTCAGTTTGCAGGCAAATGCAGAGCTGGCACTGGTGGGCTATCGTGGAGATGTGAACCATGAGATGATTTTTCAGTAATATCGTATAAAAATCATACAGAAAAGCTTTTAGAAAATCTGTCACCAGATTGTAAGAAAATTGTTCTATAATAGAAGCATCAATTCAAAAGGAGTGACTGCAATGAATATCGTGACATCACAGGATCTGTGCAAATACTATGGGACAGGCGAGAATATGGTCAAAGCACTGGATCATGTTTCCATTGCCATAGAGGACGGAGAATTTGTCTCCATCATTGGTACTTCGGGCAGCGGCAAGTCTACGCTGCTGAATATGCTGGGCGGGCTGGACAGACCCACTTCCGGGGAAGTTATGGTTTCGGGGAAACAGCTTTCCCGGATGAATGACGAGGAACTGACCATCTTCCGCCGCCGGAATATCGGTTTTGTGTTCCAGAATTACAATCTGGTGCCGGTGTTGAATGTGTATGAAAATATCGTTCTGCCCATTGAACTGGACGGGGCAGAGGTGGACAAAGACTATGTCCATACCATTGTGGAAACGCTGGGACTGGAGAAGAAACTGAAAGCCATGCCCAACCAGCTTTCCGGGGGACAGCAGCAGCGTGTTGCCATTGCCCGGGCACTGTCTGCGAAGCCTGCTCTGATTCTGGCAGACGAGCCCACCGGAAACCTGGACAGCAAAACAGGCATGGACGTGATCTCTCTGCTGAAAGTCACCAGCCGGGAATTCAGCCAGACCATTGTCATGATCACCCACAATGAAGAAATCGCACTGATGGCAAATCGGATGATCCGCATTGAAGACGGCAAGGTGGTGTGAGCCATGCTGAAAAATAACAATCAAGGTGCAGTGAAACGCATTGCAGCCCGTTCCATGCAGCAGAACCGGATGCGGAATCTGTTTGCTGTGCTGGCGATTATTCTGACAACTTTCATGTTTACCACGGTGTTCAGCATCGGGTTCAGTCTGGGCAAAAATCTCAATACCATGATGCTCCGGGAGCAGGGAACAAAGGCTGCGGTGTTTCTGGATGCTCCCACAGAAGCGCAGATCGCACAGGCGAAGCAATGTGAACACCTGAACGCTGCCGGGCTTCGGATCGACGCCGGCATTGCACAGAAACCCGGAAATCCGGAAACGGGAATTGCTCTGCGGTATTATGATCAGACCGAATGGGAAGAAAACCTCCTTCCGGCTGTCACTGATGTGGCCGGGAATTATCCCACGAACAAAATGGAGATCATGCTGTCCAGGGCGGCGCTGGATGCGCTGGGCATTTCTCAGCCGAAAAGCCAGATGGACATCACTGTCACTGTGGACGGAGAACCGCAGACTTTCCAGCTTTGCGGATGGTTCACGGATTACTGTTTTACCGCCGGAGGATTTCAAGGCTTTGTTTCCAAGGCATATGCCGACAGTCTGGGACTTACGGAAGAAGAAAACGGCACTCTTTCCATGTCGGCAAAGGTGGGTGCACAGGGTGTACTGCTGGAAGAACTAGATAGGCAGGTGACGCTCGAAAAAGGACAGATGATCGACTCCACCTATGATGTACAGGACGAAAACGGTTCTAATGTTCTGGTGGCTGTGGTTTCCATGGCGATCGTGGGACTGATCATTGTATTCAGCGGCTATCTGCTGATCTACAATGTCATGTATATTTCGGTGACAAAGGACATCCGCTTTTACGGTATGCTCAAAACCATCGGTACATCGCCGAGGCAGATTCGGAAAATGGTGCGGATACAGGCGTTCCGGCTGTCTGTGGTGGGGATCCCTGTGGGAATTCTGCTGGGAACGCTGGTTTCCTTTGTCGCTGTTCCCTATGCGATGAAGCTGTTCGGCACAAATGGCGTTATGCCGACGGATATCAGCTTCAATCCCTTTATTTACATTGGAACGATTTTGTTCGGTATTTTCACTGTTGCTGTCAGCTGCCGGAAACCGGCGAAGCTGGCGAGCCGGGTCTCTCCTGTAGAAGCTTTGAAGTACAACGGGCAGAATGCAGAAAAAATCAAGCCGAAAAAATCCACGGATGGTGGAAAACTACACAAAATGGCATACCGCAATGTGTTCCGGGAAAAGAAGCGTGCAGTTTTGGTGTTTGCCTCCCTGTTTATGGGAACTATGGCGTTTCTCTCCACAAATGCCTTTATTGGAAGTATGAAGCTGGAAAACTATGTGGACTACTACCTGCCAAATGACTATACGATTTATACGAACTGCGGCGATGATACACTGTCGGAAGATGAGATACAGAAAAATGTGGATGCAGCGCTGAAAATGGCAGAGGAAATCGCTGTAATCGACGGCATTAAGAATGTCAGCGTAAATCGTTCGTTGGATGCAGATATTACCTTTGACAAGGAATTGTTCCGCCCGTTTCTGGAAAATCAAGGTGCAGATGAAGCGCAGATCCAGTACATGATCGAGTATTATCAGGAAAATGCCTATTCTGCACCGGTGATCAGCGTCAGCACAGAAATGATGGAGCTGTATAATCAGAAGGCAAAACAAAAAATCGACATCAAACGGTTTGAAAAGGGTGAGATCTGTCTTGTGGGATATGTGAATTCCCAGGAGCAGGCGGAATGGGTGAAGGGCAAGACCATTACCCTCACAGATCCCGACAGCGGAAAATCGGTTGCACTGGAAGTGGGCAGCTGTCTCACTAATGGGGATGATCACGGCATTAACGTGGGATATTACTGGCAGATGGCAGGTGCACCGTCCTGTGTGCTGGTCAGTGATGCAGCAATGGAACAGCTGACAGATTCTCCTTCGGTAGATGATATCATCATTGACTGCGACCCAAAAGCGGAAAGTTATGTGACTGCCCGGATCAAGGAACTGACCAAAGTCAATCCGGCTGCACGGTATTTAGAGATCAAATCGGAAATGATAGAGGATTTTCAGTCCTCTATGACGGCAATGCATATTCTCACCGCCGGCATTTCCATTGTGCTGATTCTCATTGGCGTGATCAACTTTATCAATGTGATGCTCACAGGTGTATTTACGAGACGAAAAGAGCTTGCAGTGATGGAGAGTGTGGGCATGACCAAGAAGCAGGTGCGGAAAATGCTCATGTTTGAGGGCGTGTATTACGGACTGATTACCATCGTTCTGATTCTTACTGTTGGAAATGTGATCGTTTATGCAGTTGCGAAGCTGGCGCAGAGAGTTGCAGACTATGCTGTATTCCACTATCCATGGACATTGATGCTTTGGATCGCAGTGGTAATTCTTCTGATCTGCATTGTGGTGCCGGCAGCAGTTTATCGAACGATCTCAAAGGACAGCGTGACGGAACGGCTGAGAAGCGGCGAATAATAACACCGAAAAAAACTGCGTACTTTACGGTGCGCAGTTTTTGTGGTATAATGGAGCGTAAGAGGTGAGGTCATGCAGAAAATATTGATCGTAGAAGATGATGTGATCATCTGCGGCGGAATCAAAGTCTATCTGGAAAGCAAAGGATTCACGGCGGACTGTGCCTATTCTGCTGCCCAGGCTAAAACCGCATTGCAGTCCAGATACAGCCTTGTCCTGCTGGACATCAACCTGCCTGATGGGGATGGTATGGAACTGTGCCGGGAGATAAGGCAAAAAGGAAACACACCGGTGATTTTTCTCACTGCCAATGACACAGAGGAAAACATGATCGCCGGGTTTCGGCAGGGCTGTGACGACTATATTGCGAAGCCCTTTTCGGTGGAATTGCTGTACCAGCGGATTCTGGCAGTGCTGCGGCGCAGTCAGTCTGCTGTGGAAAACGAAACGGTTTCCTATGGAGACCTGACTGTAGATTTCAGCAGGATGCAGCTGTACAAAGACGGCAGCCCTGTAAAGCTGTCTGCCACAGAATTCAAGCTGCTGGAACTACTTGTCCGCAACAAGGGGCAGGTGCTCACAAGAAATGTGATCCTGGAACGCATCTGGGACTGCAACGAAAATTACATTGATGAAAATACTCTGAGCGTCCACATCCGGCGCCTGCGGCAGAAAATCGAGACCGACCCGAAAAATCCCCGGTATATCATTACAGTTTTCGGGATCGGCTATACCTTTGGAGAATCGTGATGGATACAGAAAAATTTCGGCAATACCGGAAATGGGTCATTGGGGCGGAGATTCTGCTGCCTCTTTCGGGGGCAATGCTGATGGCTTTGCTGACAAAAAATATGGGTGCAGCCTTGGCAGCGGCTGTCATGCTTGGACTTGGCTCTGTTCTGACAGAAGTACAGCGGCGGTTGGATGACCGATATATGGTCAGTATTGCAGCAGATCTGTCGGAACTGTGCGACAGCCTGGTGACTCTGGAGGAACGGCAGCTGTTTCCGGAAAATGAAGACAGCATTTTGTCGAAACTCCAGAGCAAGGTGATGAAGCTTGTGAAGATCCTGAAAAAGAAAAACGCCGATGCATTCCAGGAGCAGGAGAACATCAAGGCGTTGGTTTCGGATATTTCCCATCAGCTGAAAACACCCATTGCAAATCTGAAAATGTATTCGGAATTTCTGGCGGACGACAGTCTCACGGAACAGAAACGCAGGGAATATGTGGAAATCATTCAGATGTCCGTGGAACGGCTGATCTTTTTGTCCGAGAGTATGATCAAGCTGTCCCGGTTGGAAAGCGGTCTGATCCATCTGCACCCGGAGGTACAGAGTCTGAATGAAACAGTGCTGAAAGCCATTAAGGATGTATTTGTTAAGGCGAGGGACAAGGGCGTGGAGATCACCTATGCCGGAGAGGAATCGGTTCTTGTCTGCCACGACAAAAGCTGGACGGCGGAGGCAATTTTTAACCTGCTGGACAATGCGGTGAAATATTCGCCGCCCGGCAGCGTGGTCGCAGTGACCATTCGTCGGCTGGGAATGTTTTCCGCAGTGGAAGTTGCAGACATGGCATTGCCCATCCCGGAAATAGAACGGACAAAAATCTTCAGCAGATTTTATCGGGGACAGAACAGCCGGAATACAGAGGGAATTGGCGTAGGGCTGTACCTGGCGCGTGAAATTGCCGTGAAGCAGAAAGGCTATCTGAATCTGTCTTGCCTGGAAAATGGCAATGTATTCTCGATTTTTCTGCCTGGCACAAAAGATGTTTGTTCTACGCAAAAAATTCCGTGAGCAGGGCGGCTGCGGATGCAGCAAGGGCAACCACGATCAAGGGCAGATTCCAATAGGCTAGAATCACGGCAACGGCTGTTCCCACTGCCGCAGTGAACATGTTTCCCGTGGAGTAAAAAATGGCGGGAATGGTCATGGCGCTGAGCACTGCATAGGGAATATAATAGAGAAAGCTGCGGAAAAACCGGGAACGGATTTTTTTACGGAAAACAGTCATGGGAATCATGCGTATCAGATAGGTAACGCCTGCCATGACGGCAATATAAATGACAATACTCATGACTGCGCCTCCTCATCCGGTACGGGAAACAGCAGCGCACCGACAGCGGCAGCGATCACTGCACAGAGAATCACGGCAAATCCGCCGGAAACGGCGGTGAAAAGATACCGGAACAGAATGCTGCACAGTGCGGCAATGCATACCACTGCCAGAACACTGCGGCTTTTTCTCGCCGGCGGAATGATGATTGCCAGAAACATGCCGTAGAGGACAATGCCCATGGCATCGGTAATGGCTTTTGGCAGGATCTGTCCGGCTGCGGCACCCAGCAGTGTCCCGGATGTCCACCCGGCAAAGGCAACGAGTATCATGCCGTAGAGATATGACGGCGTGAGCTTTTCCGGCTGGGCGGATGCAACGGCGAAGATTTCGTCTGTGATGCCAAATGCGGTGAGAAGCCGCTGGGGAAGATGGAATTTGCTGTCCAGCTTCTGGGAAAGAGAAAGCCCCATGAGGGCGTAGCGGATATTGATAACAAGCTGTGTCAACGCCATTTCCAGATAGGAACCGCCGGCGGCGATGATACCTACCCCGGCGGCTTGTCCGGCAGAGGTCAGATTGGTCATGGAAATGGCAACCGCTGCCCATACAGAAAGTCCCGACCGGACGGCAAGAATGCCAAAGCCGAAGGAGACGGAGAGATAGCCCAGTGCAATGGGGATGCCGTGAAACATCCCCTTTCTGAATGATGCGTTCAAATAATCCAGTCCTTTCGTCATCGTGAAATGTCATGTCTTATTTTATCACATTCTGTGGGAAAATGCAACCAGGAGCAGTAGGCATATTTCAGCAAGTAACTTTTTACATTTGTGCAATATTTATGGATTCACCTTGTCTGGATTGTGCAAAAGGGATAAAAACAGAAAAATGTGCCCTTGCCTATTGACAGATACGGTGAATTGTGCTATAATTCATATCAAACATATAGGTGATGTAAGCGATTACCGGAAAAGGAGTATTGCATTATGAAAGTATATCAGAAAATCACGGATCTGATCGGCGGTACACCGCTGCTGGAACTGGCAAATCTGGAAGCCGCAGAATCCATTCCTGCGAAAATCTATGGAAAGCTGGAATATTTCAATCCGGCAGGAAGCGTCAAGGACAGAATCGCAAAGGGAATGATCGATGATGCAGAGGCAAAGGGACTGCTGAAACCAGGCAGCGTAATCATTGAGCCTACCAGCGGCAATACAGGTATTGGTCTGGCGGCGATTGCAGCGGCAAGAGGCTATCGGCTCATCATTGCAATGCCGGAGACTATGAGCGTGGAGCGCCGCAATCTGATGAAGGCATACGGCGCAGAACTGGTGCTGACAGAGGGTGCAAAGGGCATGAGCGGTGCCATTGCAAAGGCAAAGGAACTGGCGGCGGAGATCCCCAACAGCTTTATTCCCTCTCAGTTCACCAATCCGGCGAATCCGGCAGTACACGAAAAGACGACTGGCGTGGAGATCTGGGAAGATACAGAAGGCACAGTAGATATTTTCGTTGCCGGCGTAGGCACAGGCGGTACGGTTACAGGTGTGGGCAAGTATCTGAAATCCCAGAATCCCAATGTAAAAGTTGTAGCTGTAGAGCCGAAGAGTTCACCGGTGCTGTCTGAGGGCGTGTCCGGTCCCCATAAGATTCAGGGTATCGGCGCAGGTTTTGTGCCGGAAACGCTGGATACCGATGTTTATGACGAGGTAATTACCGTAGAGAACGAAGATGCCTTTGAGACAGGCAGAAAGATTGCCAGAACGGAGGGCGTCCTGGTGGGCATTTCTTCCGGCGCTGCTGTCTGGGCAGCCATGGAACTGGCAAAGCGTCCGGAGAACAAGGGCAAGACCATTGTGGCTCTGCTGCCGGATACAGGCGAAAGATATCTTTCTACACCCATGTTCTCCTGATTATTGTTTGTTTCCATTATCATACACCTGAAAAAGACTACTGCAAACTGTTTTTGCGGCGGTCTTTTTTTGCTGATTCCGTCTTTTTTGTCAAATAAGTATCAACTTATAAAAAAATACTGGACAAATCATATAAAAAGTGATATAATAGAACAATAGAGAACATGAGACCTGCAATACCGTATCCGGAACACGCCGGGGAACACATGACAGCAACGAAAGAATGCAGGTCTGGGACAGGTGTAATGCTATGAAAAATATTGCTTTTATCTATCAATCGGATGAACAGTTGACAGATTTGATTGAATTAAAAACGCTATCCCCAGAGCGGGAGTATCTGGTGCGCATTCATACATGCGTTCATACCCCAGTGACGATCCAGCCATTTGTACGGCGGATCCGTTCGCTGCTTCCTCATGCAAAGATCATTGGCAGCAGCACTTCCGGCATTATCTATGGCGGAGAGATCATGACGGACTGTTGTATGATCTCCATTACTGCATTTGAACATGCTTCCGTGCAGACGCGGCTCACAGTGCTGGCAGATGAAATGAGCGGTACGGCACTTGCGGACCAGGTGTCAGACGGAATGGTATCTGAAGATTCACAATTTATGCTTGTGTTCAGTTCCGGACGCTTTCTGAAAATTGATGAATTTGTAGACCGCATGAACGAGACTGCGCCACATTTGAAAATGATCGGCGGCGTTGCCAATACACCGGAGATCCGCGCTTATGATATGAAAGAACTGAAAAGCTTTGTCTTTAATGAAACGGGGGTTTCCAATCAGGCAATAGCCTACGCTGTTGTCAATGCGGAGAAGCTTTCGGTATACGGTGATATTATCTATGTGACAGAGCCGGTGGGAAACGAGCACACGATCACGGATGCAGATGGCACCATTATTCGTGCCATTGACGGAGAAAATGCTGTGGACTGGTATCAGAGAATGCTGGGTGTCGATCTGAATGCCGGAAGCGGTTCTATGGATATTCCCATTGTGTTCCCTCTGGTAAAAACATCCCGGGGCAATTTCCCCTGGGCAATTTCATATTCTTCGCCGAATCAGCCGAACTGTGTTTTTCCGGAAGAACCGGAACCCGTGATGTTTGTTCCCAGTGAAGCGAGAGTGGGGGATAAAATCCGGATCTCTTACTCTAGTGTACAAAAAACCATTGAGACCTGTGAGGCGGTCTGTGAACGAATTCACCAGTATCCCTCTGAGGTGCTGTTTGGTTATAGCTGTGTGTCTCGTCAGGATATGTTCCGCAACTGCGCTAAGTGGGAACTGTTGCCGTTTCGCAAGACAAACCTGTGCGGCGCACTGGTTGCCGGAGAGATCGGCAACCATGAAAATGTCAACTGCTTCTGCAACTATTCCTTTGCCATTGTGGCACTTTCGGAGAGCAACAGCCGGATCCGGCTGGATATGGCGGCGCTGAAGGATCACGCAGGGGATTTGGTCAACAACCAGGAAACTGTTATTGATTATCTCCTGCGGAATGCCGGCGCAGAGGATGAGGATGTCTCTCGCCAGCAAATGGAAATCAAAAATCGGCTGTTCATGGATCATGAGACAGGGCTGGGAAATATCACAAAGTTTCAGTTTGATTATAATCTCCAGAAATTTGACAAGATCTGCATGATTACCATTCGGAATGAGGGTCTGCTGAAAGCATTTTTAAGTGCTTCGAAATTCCTGGCATATTTCAATCGCTACCATAAGGCAATTATGGAGTTTTTGAACAGCGAACAGTTTGAATGCTATGTGTACAAGGAAACCTCTCTGATCCTGACAGCGTCAGATGAAATAGAGGATACAGCGTTTTCTGAAAAAATGGTAGAACTCCAGGCATTTCTGGCAGAATTCAAGTTTCATACTTATGTGCCGGTGTGCGAGTTCTCTCTGGTGCTCCACGAGGAAAATCCCATTAAAAAGGCAGAGTTGACCCTGGCACGGATGCGCAGCCGGAAGAACTGTTTCATGACCTATACGCCGGATCTGGGGCTGGAACAGCTGAACGTCCAGAAAATGAAAATGATCATGATCCTGAATGACGCCATTACCAACAACCGGGTGATTCCATTTTTCCAGGGAATCCGGGACAATGCGGCTGGGGAGATCAACATGTACGAGTCTCTGATGCGGTTGGAGGATGCGGACGGTAATATCTATACGCCGTATCAGTTTATGGACATCGCCAGAGAATATGGCTATTATCCGGATATTTCCTATATGATGATCCATAAAGTGATGCGTATTTTCCGGGATAAAAAGGCTCGTGTTACCATTAACATGAATATTAGTGATGTGTATAATTATAAGATCGTTCATTCGATTCTGAAATATCTTCGTTCTGCACCCCATCCTGAAAATTATATCTTCGAATTGACGGAGACGGAGGAAATCGAGGATTACCAGGTGATTTCGGAATTTGCAGAAAAAGTGCATCAGGCAGGCGGTCAGGTCGCCATAGATGACTTTGGAAGCGGTTTCTCGAATATTGTGCATCTGTTCAAGGTACAGTCGGATTACATCAAAATTGACGGCGATATTATCCGTAATATCTGTACGGATACATATGCTCTGGAATTTCTGGAGATGATCTCCGGCTGGGCACACAAACACCAGAAAGCCATTGTTGCGGAATTTGTGGAAAATGAGGAGATCCAGAATTATATTGAACGGAACCACATTCGCTATTCCCAGGGCTATCTCTATTCCAAGCCGGCAAGGTTGTTTGAGCATAATTGACAGGGCAATGACGTGCCCTAAAGAAGGAGGAGGTAGTTCATGGCTGGAAAAGAAAAGAAAAAAGAGCATCATGCAGAAAATATCAAGCGGCTGAAATTGTCTATGATTCTGGGATATGCTGCCATTGTGGTTGCAGCAATTCTGTTTGTTTCGCTGCTTGCTGTGCAGAAAACAGATGAAGTACTGAAAAATAAGGTCAGTACAATGGCGTCTTCATTGAATGTACAGATGAAATTGAATATGGATAGTTATCTCACCCGGATGGAGACCATCGGCACCCTTGTTTTTGCATCGGAAGAAGCATATACTTATGATGCCACAGAAGAGGGAATGGATGAATATGAGGCGCTGAATACAGAAAAAATCATTTCAGACGAATTGTATAGTCTCTGCATTATGGAGAACTTTGTTGACTATGGTATTGTCTACAGAAACAACCATATTGTAGGGAAAATTTCCAACGGTACCATTGATCTGTTCGGTGATCGGCTTTATACAGATCTGGAAGAGAAAATCACACGAAAACGTACCAATGACGGTTGGTTTACAGGATATCATGAGAATTTCAAGCGGATCTATTATGTGAAGCGTGTTCATGAAAATGCCCTGCTTGTCATTTCCTTTTATGCAACAGAACTGGAAAATGTATTCGACAATCCGGAAACGCTCAAAGATATGGAGATCCGTCTGACTGAACAGAGTCATAAGATCATCTATTCCTCGGTAGAAGGTGAAACCGGTACGGAACTGCCGGAAATGATCTATGAGAGAGTGGAAAACCGGAACTCTGCCACGGTGATGGATGATGCATATCTGGTGACGGTCAACAGCTGCGGCGACAGCTGGTATGTGATCTGTTCTATTCCTACGCAGATCATCCTGAATGAGAAAAACGAAATGCGCTTGTACATTTATGTGGCTGCCATTGCAGCGGCATTGCTGGCGATCGTCATGGGGACGCTCCTGTCCATAAAGGTGACAGACCCGGTGAGCAACATTGTCACAACGCTGGATACAAAGGCACACATTGACCAGCTGACTGGCATCCTAAATAAGCGTTCTTTTGAGGAATATACAGAAAATGCTCTGCACCAGGCACTGCCGCTGGAAAATCATGCGCTGATCTTGCTGGATGTGGACAATTTCAAAGGCGTCAACGATACTCTGGGACATGCCTATGGCGACCAGGTTCTGGCGGAGATTGGAAATATCCTGCGGAATGTCTTTGGAAAGGAAGATTTTCTGGGCAGAATCGGCGGAGATGAATTCTGTGTTCTTCTCAATCCATCGCAAACAGAAGGAGACTTTTTGCGTTATGTATGCGAAAAATGTGAGATGCTCTGTGAAGCATTTCATCACAACTATACCGGGGATGACGGGGCGTATAAAATATCTGCCAGCGTAGGTGCTGCACTGTTTCCGGTACATGGGGATACCTTTGCAAAGCTGTATAAACGTGCAGACCGGGCACTCTATGTATCCAAGCGAAAGGGAAAGGATACGTATACCATCTATGAGGAATCCCATGACGAGGAGGTGACGGCAACATGAGATGCAGACAGTTGCTCTCCCTTGGCTGTGCAGGAATACTGTTCCTGACAGGGTGCAGCCAGGAACCTGTGATCAAGGATCAGCATGAACAGGTGGAGATTTCGCTTTCCTGGTGGGGAAATGATGTGCGAAATGAATACACGATCACTGCGGTGGAACAATTTCAAAAGCTGCATCCGGACATCAAAGTGCATTGCAGTTATTCCGAATGGTCTGGTTATGAAGCACGGAGCAATGTGCGGATGATTTCAGATACAGAAGCAGATGTCATGCAGATCAACTTTGCCTGGCTGGAAAAGTATTCTCCCGATGGAGAAGGTTATTATGACATTGAGACCCTCTCGGATATTGTGGATCTCTCTAATTTCACAGATGACATGCTGGAATATGGCAGGCAGAATGGAAAATTGAACGCGATTCCCATTGCGCTCAATACAGAAACAGTATATATCAACCGAACCATTTATGAGTCCTATGGGCTGACTGTGCCCCAGACATGGGATGATCTCTTTGAAGCAGCAGAAGTGATGCAGGGCGAAGTATATCCCCTGGGGTTTTCCGCAAAGCCGGCATGGCTCTATATTATGGCATATGCAGAACAGGTCACCGGGAAACATTTTCTGACAGAGGACGGAAAGCTGAATTTTACACCGGAGGATATTCAGGTGATGCTGGAATTCTACTGCCGTCTTGTGAACGAGAAGGTGATCCCTCAGGTAGAGTATTTTGAACGGCTCAATCTGGAAAACGGAACATATGCCGGTGTGGTGGCATGGGTGAGTGATGCATCATCATATTGCGGCGGTGCCATTGAGGCAGGCTATGAAATGGTGGTGGCAGATTATACTGCCATGACAGCAGAGGAAAGCGGTGTGGGATGGTACGCAAAGCCGGCAACCATGTATGCCATCAGTAAAAATACAGAGCACCCGGAAGAAGCTGCACTGTTGCTGGATTATTTGTTGAATAGTTCGGAAATGGCAGTATTGCAGGGAATTGAAAAGGGGATTCCGCTCAGCAAATCCGCAAGGGCTTGTTTGGCCGAAGAAAATCTGCTGACGGGAATTCAATACGATGCGTCACAGAAAATGGAATCCTGCAGCCAGAAGCTGACCCAGATCAGTCCGTATACAGAAAATACAGATTTTCTGGATCTCTTTCAGAAGGGCTGCAATGCCGTGCTGTTTGAAAAGGCTGATGCGGCAGAACAGGCGCAGGAGCTCTATGTGCAGTTTGGCGAAGTGCTGAACAATGTGAAGTGATCGATCATCACGTAAACTAACACGTGATAATCGGATAAGTCATGTATATTTGCAAGGAAGCGGATGGAATTCGGTTTTTTCGGAATTCCATCCGTTTTTGCTGTGAAAGCTTTTGGCGATATGCACAAAAGAATCGTTTGTTTTTTTATGTCCATTGACATATGCTTCTGAATATGTTATCATATCAATATAAATGGAATCAGCGTTTCGGGGGATAATGCTTTCATAAAAATGCAACAGAAAGGATGAAAAACAATGCTTCAGAAAAGAAAATGCCAATGGACTGCGCTGCTCCTATCCATCGTCATGGCGTTTTGCATATGTGCAAAGCTGCCAGTAAATGCAGCATACGAAAACACCCACATTAACACCGGTGACCAGATCGAAGATCTGATTCACGTTGCAGAGACCCAACTGGGCTACAGTCCGGAAAACGAGGCGAAATACAACTTCTGGAATGGTACAGTAGCCGACAGTTACAACTACGCCTGGTGTCATACCTTTGTTTCCTGGTGCGCCAATCAGGCAGGCATCGATGAAACGATCATACCGAAAACGGAATCTGTCACCGGCGGTATGGGATTCTTCAACAAAAACAAGCGTTGGATGAAAAGCGAAAGCCAGGGCGGAGATTATGTGCCAAGGCGTGGGGATATCGTCTATTTCAGCCAAACGGGAGATGTGAAGCATCTCACTCATGTGGGAATTGTCACTGGCACATCGGATGAAACCCTGTATACCATTGAGGGAAATGTCTCTGATCTGGTGCTGGAGCGCAGTTTTGACCTGGATTCAGAGAAAATTGTGGGCTATGGCTGTCCGCTGTATGGGGATTATCCCAATCTCATCGTGCCGGATGCCCCGGAGATAACGGTGGATGTCGGTTCATCCAATGAAGCAACAGCGATCTCCTGGACAGAGTCGGAATATGCCGTGTGCTATACGGTGCAGATCTGGAACACGGAGACAGAGGAGGAAGTGGTGTCGTACACCAAGACCGACGGTATACGTGCTTATCAGATACAACTCGATGCGGGAACATATGCGGCACAGGTGACTGCGGAAAACGGTGATAACAAGTCTCCCTCTGTTCGGCAGGAATTCACGGTCGAGTACAATCCCTATCCGCTTTCATTTCTGGCAAATGTGTACCCCGGCACAAATGCTGAGCCCACAAGGCTGTCGTGGACACAATCGGTCAGCGCAGAGGATTATCGGGTGTTCATTTACAATTCCGATACCGGGGAAGAAGCTGCATCCACGCTGAGCACAGGCGGAGAACGTTCCTGGGAAGTGCAGCTGGATGCAGGGAACTATTGGGCACAGGTGGTTGCTGTCAGGGGAGAGTATGAGACGAAGTCCAATCAGATGACGTTTTATGTAGAATACGCAAGACCTACCAAAGTAGAAATTACAATAAATTCTGATACTTCTGATAAACCTGTGGAAATTTCCTGGACGGAATCTGAAAATGCAGTGGAATATGAGATAAACATTTATCGCATAGAGTATCCTGATCCTGTAATCATCCCTGGTTCTCTTCCGACAGGAATACCAATGGAGAAAAAAATTGTCTATGTAAATGAAAAGACAAACGGTGCACTGTCCTGGTCTGGTTATTTGGAAGAAGGAAGTTTTTTTGTTGATGTGACTGCAATTAACCCGGATGGAGATACAATGATATCTTTTGCTCAATTAAATCTAAAGCCAGATTTGCCAGGTGATTTGAATTATGATGGGCAGCTTACAGAGCAAGATGCATTGATTTTACAGAGTTATCTTCTTGGTGAAACTGATTTTGCAAATCACGGATTGTGCGTGCGTACTGATCTGAACGAAGATAGCAAAATCAACGGCATCGACCTGACACTGCTGCGGCAGGCAATTTCCAATCAAAACTGAAAACATAACACAAAAGCGGTACAATGGAATCGTCATTGCACCGCTTTCCTGTTTTCTTTCCGGGGATGGGCTTATTGCACCTCATACCCCTGATCGGTTACTGCCTGTTTCAGTGCAGCTTCGTCAACTGCTGTATGCAGCGTTACCACAGCCGTACCCTCCTTGTGGCTGACCACAGCCTCGCTGACCTCCGGAAATGCTTCCAGTGTCTTTTTGACAGTTGCTTCACAGTGCGGGCACATCATGCCCTGAATATGCAATACCAGTTCCATTTTCGTTTCCTCCTGTTTTGTGAATTGCAGTGTCTGAACTGCGGATTTGATTTTTTTGTCCCGGTCTGTGCGGTGCAGCTGGAAGAAATTCAGCCGCAGGGCGTTGGATACCACGCAAAAGCTGGACAAGCTCATTGCCGCTGCCCCGAACATGGGATTCAGTTTCCACCCGAAAAGGGGAATCCAGACTCCGGCGGCAAGGGGAATGCCAATGACATTGTAGATAAATGCCCAGAACAGATTTTCGTGAATATTGCGCAGTGTTGCCCGGCTCAGCCGGATTGCTGCCGGAACATCGGTAAGACGACTTTTCATCAGGACAATGTCCGCCGCATCCATTGCCACATCTGTGCCTGCGCCGATGGCAATGCCGATGTCAGCACGTGTCAGTGCTGGTGCATCGTTGATACCATCCCCGACCATCGCAACTTTTCCCTGCTGCGCCAGCTGACGGATCACGGCTTCTTTTCCGTCGGGCAGGACGCCGGCAATGACTTCGTTGACGCCTGCCTGTCTGCCGATTGCTCTTGCGGTGCGCGCATTATCACCGGTGAGCATTACCACCTGGATCCCCATGTTTTGCAGCTGACGAATGGCTTCGGGACTTTCTTCCTTGATGACATCCGCCACGGCAATGATGCCAATCAGTACATTGTCCTTGCTGAAAAACAAAGGCGTTTTACCGGCTTCACTGAGCTGTTCCGCCTGTCGCTCCAGTTCTGGTGGTATGGCTGCCTTGGTACGGATAAATTTCAGATTACCACCGTAAAGGGTACTTTTCCCCAGTACTGCAGACAAGCCATTTCCGGGCAAGGCCTGGAACGCTGTGACTTCCTCTGCTGTTATCTGTCGGGATTGGGCGTATTCTAAAATTGCCTTTGCCAGAGGATGTTCACTCTTTTGCTCCAGTGCATATGCCAGAGAGATCAGCGCTTCTTCCGTTGTTCCGTCAGCCGGCAGGATATCTGTTACCCTTGGTTCGCCGCAGGTAATGGTACCGGTCTTATCCAGTGCAACGATCTGTATCTTTCCGGCTTCTTCCAGAGAAACGGCAGTCTTAAAGAGGATGCCATTCTTGGCACCTATACCGCTGCCCACCATAATTGCGACAGGTGTGGCAAGTCCCAGTGCACAGGGGCAGCTGATAACCAGCACAGAAATACCACGTGCAAGTGCAAATCCTACGGTTTGTCCCACAAGGAGCCATACGAGAATGGTGACGATGGCAACGGCAATGACTGCTGGAACGAATACGCCAGAGACCTTGTCGGCAACTTTGGCAATGGGTGCCTTTGTAGCGGCGGCATCACTGACCATGCGGATGATCTGGGATAGGGTGGTGTCCTCGCCCACACGAGTAGCTTCGCACCGCAGGAAACCGGATTGGTTCATGGTTGCCGCCGAGACCGTGTCTCCCTGTGCCTTGTCCACGGGGATACTTTCCCCGGTCAGTGCCGATTCGTTAATGGCGCTTTGTCCCTCCAGAATCACACCGTCCACTGGAATGCTTTCGCCGGGACGTACCACAAACTGATCTCCACGCTGTACTTGTTCCGCTGGAATGGTGACTTCCTTGCCATTACGGAGTACCACTGCCGTTTTCGGGGAAAGGCGCATAAGACCTTTCAGGGCATCTGTGGTCTTGCCCTTGGAACGTGCCTCCAGCATCTTTCCAACGGTGATCAGTGTCAGGATCATGGCGGCAGATTCGAAGTAAAATTCATGCATATATGCCATAACTGCATCCATATTTCCCTTGACTTGCGCATCTGTCATGGCAAACAGGGCATAGGTACTATAGACAAAAGCCGCACCGGATCCCAGTGCTACCAGCGTATCCATATTGGGTGCCCGGTGCAATAGGCTGGAAAAGCCGCTGACGAAGAATTTCCGGTTAATGACCATAATGATGATCGTCAGCAAAAGCTGTACCAGTCCCATTGCAACATGGTTGTCCGTAAAGAACGGCGGCAGCGGCCAGCCCCACATCATATGCCCCATGGAGAAGTACATGAGAATCACCAGAAATCCCACCGAGGCAATGAGCCTTCGTTTCAGGGCAGGTGTCTCGTGGTCAGCCAGGGGATCGCTGTCCGCTGAAGAAGCTGACCGGGAATCCTGCTTTGGCGAAGCGCCATAGCCAGCCTGTTCCACGGCGTGGATAATATCCTCGGCAGAAGCTGTTCCCTCTACGCCCATGGAATTGGTCAGGAGACTGACAGAGCAGGCGGTGACACCGGGAACTTTGGATACGGCTTTTTCCACCCGGGCACTGCAAGCGGCACAGCTCATGCCGGTGACATGATATTGCTCCATACACATCCTCCTCATTTCTCATTCTTAAGGCAACACCGCACAAAGAGCGCCTGTCGGCTTTGCACGTCATATGCTTGCATATTTTGCGTCATATTTCACAAAAATGCTCGTGAATACACAAAGTATTCACTGCGCTTTTTGTTTCATCTGACGAAAAATCTGACGGCGCATCTGACGCACAATCTTTGTGCGGTATTGCCTTATAATATGTGCAGAAATGCCGGGATTATTTCATCAGCTTCTGCAAAGTGGCGACCAACTCGTCAATGACCTCGTCTTTGCCGGCACGGATATCATCGGCAACACAGGTGCGGATGTGATTGGCGAGAAGCTCCTTGTTAAAGGCGTTCAGCGCCGCATTTGCAGCAGCAACCTGCACCAGAATATCTGTGCAGTAGGCGTTTTTCTCCACCATACCCCGGATTCCCCGGATCTGTCCCTCAATGCGGTTCAGCCGGTGGATCAGACTGGTGTATTCTTCTTCGGAGCGTTCCTTTGTCTTATGGCAGCAAGGACATTCTTTTTCGTGTTCCATAGGTACCTCCTTTCTCCTGTCAACATTATATACCCCTTGGGGGTATATAATCAAGAGAAAATTGTAAAAATAAAATGACGGAATTGCCATCCCGTCATGAAAAATTATTATTGCGTTGTATTCTTTTCGTGTTCCTGCTGTAACGCCAGGAAATCTGCCGCCAATTGTTCTGCCGCTTCGTAGGAATCCAGCTGATAGCAGCGTGCCCGGAATTTCGCTGCACCATACATTCCCGTCATGTACCATGCGGCGTGCTTGCGTGCATCACGGATGGCGATCTCCGGCGGCTTCTGGGGATTGCATTCCAGAATGAGCCGGACATGGCGGAGCATGGTCTCCATGCGTTCTTCCAGGGTGGGCAGTATGACAGGCTGTCCCTGCATTGCCGCAGCGATTTCCCGGAATACAAAGGGATTGCCATAGCTGCCCCGTCCCACCATGACCATATCACAGCCAGTCTGCTCGTACATGGCGAGACAGTCGGCGGCGGTGGACACATCGCCGTTCCCGATCACTGGAATGGACACAGCCTGCTTTACTTCACGAATGGCATTCCAGTCTGCCTTGCCGCTGTAGAGCTGTTCCTTTGTTCTGCCGTGGACAGCAATTACCGCCGCACCGGCATCCTCCATTGCCTGGGCAAAGGGTACGGCGTTCCGGGATGATTCATCCCAGCCAAGACGGAATTTGACGGTAACAGGCACACTGCTTTCCCGGACAGCGGCACGGACGATTTCCTGCGCCAGAGGAATACTTCGCATCAGGGCGCTTCCGGCACCGGTGGCTACAACTTTATGTACAGGACAGCCCATGTTCAGATCGATCCAATCGGGCTGGTACTGCTGTACCATGGAAACGGCACGTCCTACAAAATCCGGGTCATTGCCGAACAGCTGCAAGCCCATGGGGCGTTCCTGGGGTGTGATCGTACAAAGCTCTGCCGAAGCCTTGTCTCCGTAGCAAAGCCCCTTGACAGAGACCATTTCGCTGACGCAGGCTGCTGCACCATAGGACATGCAGAGAATACGATAGGCACGGTCAGCAACACCTGCCATAGGTGCCAGCATCGCAGTTTTCGGCAGTTCCAGTTTGCCGAGGCGGAAGGTATGATTCATGGAATTTTCTCCTTGTTGTTTCATTTCTTAAAATTATGTATGTCGGTATAATACCCCTCCACCGCCTATCGGCGGTTTCCCTTGCGCAGCAATGGTGGAAGGGGAGTTTACCGCTGAAATCCATTATACCATAAAATCGAAAAAATGTACAGACCAAAAAATCGAAAAAACCTACTAGCATTCTTGCACAAAGTGTGCTATACTATAAACAGAATCATATTAAAACAGGAGGCACACATGAAATTACTTGCCATTGATGGAAACAGTATCTTGAACCGGGCGTTTTATGGCATTCGTCCCTTGAGCAATACCAAGGGTGTGTTTACCCACGCCATTTTTGGATTTATGAATATCTACCTGAAGAACATTGCGGAGGTGCAGCCTGACGCTGTGGCAGTTGCCTTTGACCTGCGCCAGCCCACATTCCGGCACAAGGCGGTGGATACCTATAAGGCAAACCGCAAGGGAATGCCGGAGGAGCTTGCTATGCAGCTGCCTTATGTGAAACAGCTGCTGACGCTGCTGGGAATCCGTGTAGTGACCTGCGAGGGCTACGAGGCGGACGATATTCTGGGGACTCTTGCGGCAGCATGTACGGCGCAGAATGCGGAATGCGTCATCCTCACTGGTGACCGGGACAGCCTGCAGCTGGTGAATGACCATGTCACCGTGCGCCTTGCCACCAATAAGGAGACCATTCCCTATACGCCCCAGCGTTTCCGGGAGGAATATGGCTTTGCGCCTTTGTCCCTCATTGATCTGAAAGCCCTCATGGGGGACAGCTCCGATAATATTTCCGGCGTTGCAGGTATCGGGCAGAAAACAGCGTCCAAGCTGATCCAGGAGTGGGCTACGGTGGAGAACCTCTATGCCCATCTGGATGAGGCAGGGCTGACGAAATCCGTGTATGGTAAGCTGGAAAAGGGCGTGGATGCCGCTAAGCAGAGCAAGTGGCTGGCGACGATTGTGACAGATGTACCCATTGAAACGGATGTGACGCAATATCAGCCCCAGCCAGTACAGAATGAGGAAGTGCGGAAGCTGCTGCTGGAATTGGAAATGGTCAAGCTGCTGGACAAGCTGAATCTGTCCGGGGATGGAGAAGAAATACCAGCTGAAACATCCGATGTGCATCCAGTGCAGCCGCTGGAAGAACAGCCTTTGACAGAAGAGATCATGGGGCAGTGGGATCGTGCGATGTTGGGCACGCTTCCTTCCTGTCTGTTTGATGGAAAATTACTGCGTGTGATTCATCCGGATACGCCAGGTGTGGTCTATCTGACGGAAGATGAGGCACTTTTGAAACGGATGTTCCAGAGGAACCGCCTTACCTTTGGGGCAAAGCTCCAGTATCGTTATCTGCTGTCAAAGGGCATTGTACCGGACGGTGAACTGCCTACAGCGGTGGATGGGGAAATTGCAGCATATCTTTTGAATCCCACCACGACGTCCTATGAGATCGAACGGCTCTGTGTGACATATCATGTGCCCTATCAGAAAAGCTTGGGAGAAAATGCAGATCTGGCGGCGCTGCTGGAACTGTACCTTGCAATGGGACGTATGGTGGATGAACAGGGCATGAAGGAACTTCTGGAGTATGAGCATCAGCTGACGGTGGTGCTGGCGGCAATGGAGCATACGGGCGTAGCCATTGACCAGAAAGGCGTCAGGGAATTCGGGGTGTATCTGTCGGAACAGATCGAGGAAATGCAGCAGATGGTCTACGATGCGGCAGGGCACGAATTCAATATCGGTTCGCCGAAGCAGCTGGGAGATGTACTCTTTGGAGAGATGCAGCTGCCCCATGGAAAGAAAACCAAGACTGGTTATTCCACCAATGCAGATATTCTGGAAAAGCTGCGGGGAGAGTATGCCATTGTGGACTATGTGCTGAAATGGCGGCAGTATTCCAAGCTGAAATCTACCTATGTAGACGGACTGCTGAAAACGGTTGGCGAGGACGGCAGAATCCACACAGTATTCAAGCAGACGGAGACAAGAACAGGACGTATCTCGTCCACAGAGCCGAATTTACAGAATATTCCCGTGCGGACAGAACTGGGACGGAACATGCGGAAATTCTTTGTGGCACGGGATGGCTGTGTCCTGCTGGATGCGGACTACAGCCAGATCGAACTGCGGCTTCTGGCAAATCTCAGTGGTGACAAGCAGATGCAGGAGGCATTTCTCAGCGGTGCGGATATTCATGCGGCAACAGCGGCGCAGGTATTTGGGATGCCGCCGGAAATGGTAACGCCGTCCATGCGAAGTGCCGCAAAGGCGGTCAACTTCGGGATCCTCTATGGTATGGGAGCATTTTCGCTGTCTCAGGATATTCATGTCAGCGTCCAGGAGGCAAACCGATATATCCGGAATTAT
Source organism: uncultured Ruminococcus sp. (assembly GCF_937915125.1). Taxonomy (GTDB): domain Bacteria; phylum Bacillota; class Clostridia; order Oscillospirales; family Ruminococcaceae; genus Ruminococcus_C. Next base: position 26,114 of record NZ_CALDMP010000065.1, read on the forward strand.
ATGGCGCAGTTTCCGAGCGTTGGGGCATTTATGGAAAAGACAGTGGAACAGGCGAAGATCAACGGCTATGTGACCACCTATTTCAACCGCCGCAGACCGGTGCCGGAGCTGCTGGCGTCCAACAAAATGGTGCAGGCAAGCGGTAAGCGTATTGCCATGAATACGCCCATTCAGGGGACGGCGGCGGATATTATCAAGCTTGCTATGATCCATGTGTACCTGCGGCTGCAGAAGACTGTGCCCAGTGCCAGACTGATCTTGCAGGTGCACGATGAACTGATCGTGGAAGTGCCGCAGATGTATGCGATGTCGGCTGCGAAGGTACTGGGAGAAGAGATGCAGAACGTGATCCGGAACTCGCTGCCAGAGGAAAAACAGGCGCAATTTCCGGTGCCTCTGACGGCAGATGTCAGCATGGGAGAGAGCTGGTATGATGCAAAGGGTTAAGGTGATAGGGGCAGAAAGTGTGCATCTGCCTGTCATTGCAGAGATCGCAGGGCTGTCCTTTCCCGATCCCTGGTCGGAGACGTTGTTCCGGCAGACACTGGAAAGTGAGAATCACCAGATCTGGTGCGCTGTTTCCGGTGAGACGGTGTGCGGCTATCTGGTATTGTCCCGTGCCGGAACGGAAATGAGCGTGGATGATATTGCCGTACATCCGGCATTCCGGCGGCAGGGTGTGGGGAAACTGCTGCTGGAGTGGACACATGGACAATATCCAGCGTGTGACTTCTGGCTGGAAGTACGGGAGTCCAATGCAGCTGCGATGGCGCTGTATCAGTCCCTGGGATATACGCAGGTGGGATTCCGGAAACGATATTATCAGAATCCGGAGGAAGGTGCTGTGCTTATGACGAGAGTGGGTGACCATATATGAAATACCGATCAGTCGATGAGGCGGAACACTTTAATTATCATGATGCTTGCCTGAAACGGACATATCGGGAGGGAACCGATTGGATCATGGAGCTGGAGGGCGTCTGCGTGGAACCATCCAATTCCCAGAATACCTATCTGATGGCAATGCAGACAGACTTTCTCCGGATGCGGTTTCAGAACGGCAGACTGAATGGCGGAAAATTCTATGACAGTGTGACGAGAAAGCCGGATGGTACAGAAGAATGGAAACAGAAGGAATATCGCTTCACGCAGGAAGATTTGCAAGAGGTTCTGGAACACTTGCATACCGAACACGATTTCTGGATCTCTCACGGCGGCTATGTTGATGCGGACAAAGAACGGACTACATTTTTTCTGGATATCGATTTGCAGACCTGTCTGAAACGCATTGGCACAGCTTTTGCCTGTCTGGAGATCTCCTGCACTGGAATTGTCATGGAATGGGATGGGTACTGCGGTCTGGCGTGGTATGAGCCGAGACGGAAAGGTGCTGGAAATAAAGAGAAAGAGGAGAAATGACATGCTGATTTTAGGAATCGAAAGCTCCTGCGACGAAACCGCAGCGAGCGTTGCCAGAGATCACACGGAGATACTCTCCAATGTGGTCGCTTCACAGGTGGAGGAGCACAAACAATACGGCGGCGTTGTGCCGGAGATCGCATCCCGGCGGCACTGTGAAAATATTCTATGGGTCGTGCAGAAAACCCTGGAGGATGCAGGCGTTACCCTGGACGAGCTGGACGGTATTGCCGTGACAGCTTATCCCGGACTCATCGGCGCACTGCTGGTGGGCGTGAACTTCGCCAAAGGACTGGCACTTGCCACCGGAAAGCCCCTTGTGCCGGTACATCATCTCGCCGGACATATCGCATCCAACTACATTGCCCATCCCGATCTGAAACCGCCTTACCTCTGTCTGGTAGTCAGCGGCGGACACAGCCATATTGTGGAGGTACTGTCCTATACAGAATTCCGGATTCTGGGACGTACCCGGGATGATGCTGCAGGGGAGTGCTTCGACAAATGCGCCCGTGCCATGGGCTATCCTTACCCCGGCGGCGTACATCTGGATAAGGCATCCAGACTGGGTGATCCGAAATCGTTTTCTCTGCCAAAACCGAAAATTGCAGAAAATGCCTATGATTTCAGCTTTTCCGGGCTGAAAACCGCCGTAGTCAATCTCCTGCACAATGCCCAGCAAAAGGGAGAAACGGTCTGTCGGGAAGATCTGGCGGCATCTGTCCAGGCGACCATTGCGGAGGTGCTCACAGACCATACCATCCGGGCTGCCCGGGAACATGGTTACACAAAAATTGCCGTTGCTGGCGGTGTTTCCGCCAACAGCGGCGTGCGGGATTCCTTGCAGAAAGCCTGTGACAAGTATGGGTATACCTTATATATGCCGCCTCTGTCCCTCTGCGGTGACAATGGCGCCATGATTGCCTGCGCTGGTTCCTATGCCTTCGATGCCGGGATTCGTGGGGATTCCAGTCTCAATGCCAGTGCAACGATGGAACTGACGGACTGGAAATGAGAATTTCTGCTCACACATAGCACTATGGGCAACACCGCACAACACATTTACTGGAAGTGTCTTTTTCTGACGTACATATGAATCTGAAACATGAACACAGTCTGAATATTAGTGAGGATTTCTTCGAAAGCCCTTGACATTCTTCTCGAATTTGGGTATAATAAATTGTAATGGGTCAGTTGTAAATTCGATCCAGAAAATGCAGGTGTATGGAAAACTGCGAAATATTTAGGAGGTAGTACCAATGGCATTGACAAACAATAAAAATGTGCTGCAATGGGTGGACGAAATGGTCGCTCTGACCAAGCCGGACAAGGTTGTATGGATCGACGGCTCTAAGGAACAGCTGGACGCTCTGACAGAGGAGGTTACTTCTCTGCCGGAAGGCGATCGTGACAAGATGTATCATCTGAACGAGGACAAGCTGCCGGGCTGTCTGTATCACCGCACCCTGCCCAATGACGTGGCTCGTGTTGAGGATCGTACGTTCATTTGCACTAAGAATAAAGAAGATGCCGGCCCCACCAATAACTGGATGGATCCGGAAGAGATGAAGGCAAAGCTGACTCCCTTGTATGACGGCGTGATGAAGGGCAGAACCATGTACGTGATCCCGTACTCCATGGGCCCCATCGGTTCTCCGCTGGCAAAGGTTGGCGTAGAGCTGACTGACTCCATCTATGTTGTTCTGAACATGAACATCATGACTCGTATGGGCGTAGATGCTTTCAAGAACCTGGGCGATACTTCGGACGACTTCGTTCGCGGTCTGCACTCCAAGGCTGATGTTGATCCGGAGAACCGTTATATCGTACAGTTCCCGGAGGAGAACACCATCTGGTCCATCAACTCCGCTTATGGCGGCAACGTTCTGCTGGGCAAGAAGTGCTTCGCTCTGCGTATTGCTTCCTTCCAGGGTAAGAACGAAGGCTGGATGGCTGAGCACATGCTGATCCTGGGCGTACAGAAGCCGGACGGCGAGACAAAGTATATCACTGCTGCGTTCCCGTCTGCTTGCGGTAAGACCAACCTGGCAATGCTCATTCCGCCGGAGGGCTATCAGAAGGACGGCTACAAGGTATTCACTGTCGGCGACGACATTGCTTGGATGAAGCCGGGCAAGGACGGCAGACTGTATGCCATCAACCCGGAGAACGGTTTCTTCGGCGTAGCACCGGGTACCAACGAGAATTCCAACTACAACGCTCTGGCTTGCACAAAGTCTGACACCATCTTCACTAACGTTGCTCTGAACAATGCAGATAACACCGTTTGGTGGGAGAAGCTGGATAAGAATCCGCCGGTTGACGCAACTGAGTGGAAGGGCGCTAAGGTAAATGGTCCGGAGTATATCGCTGAGGGCAACAAGCTGGCTCACCCGAACTCCAGATTCACAGCACCGGCAAAGAACTGCCCGTGCCTGTCTCCGGAATTCAATAATCCGGAGGGTGTTCCGATCTCTGCAATCATTTTCGGCGGCCGTCGTGCATCTACCACGCCGCTGGTATATCAGAGCTTCGATTGGACACACGGCACCTATATGGGTTCTGCTGTTTCCTCTGAGACAACTGCTGCTGCAGCTGGCGCAGTCGGCGTTCTCCGTCACGACCCGATGGCTATGAAGCCGTTCATTGGCTACAATGTAGGCGACTACTGGGCACACTGGCTGGAAATGGGCGAAAAGCTGGGCGACAAGGCTCCGAAGATCTTCAACGTAAACTGGTTCAAGACCGACGAGGAAGGCAACTTCCTGTGGCCGGGCTTTGGCGATAACATGCGTGTTCTGGACTGGATCATCAAGCGCTGCGAAGGCACTGTTGACGCAGTTGAGACTCCCATCGGCTATGAGCCGAAGCCGGAGGACATCAATGTTGACGGCCTGGTTTATGAGGGCAAGCAGTTCACCACAGAAGATATTGCTGACCTGCTGAAGCTGGATATGGATCTCTGGGAGAAGGAAATCGCTGAGATGCGCAGATACTATAAGGAAGATATCGCTGATAAGGGCGGTAAGATTCCGCAGGCGCTGTACGATCAGCTGGATGCTCTGGAGGCTCGTATCAAGGCTGCGAAGTAAGCAATATTGCTTCACTTTTCTATGATATGAATGACAAAAAGGACGTTTCCCCGGATGGGGCAGCGTCCTTTTTTGTGTCTCTGATTATTTATGTGGAATAAATTTGCACCTGATATTCAGCCTGAGATACAACATCTGTCCAGTCTGCGCTGGTAAATTCGTCATAGCACTGGCTTTGCAGACATGCTTCCCAGTCGAATACATCTGCATGGCATTGTACAACCGTTTCCTGGATGGCGGCCTCGCATTGGCTCTGAATCTGTGCAGCAGCTTTTGCAAAATTACCCTCGCCGCTGATGCGAATGGAAACAGTGATCACTGCCTTGCTGCCGGTCATGGTTCCGGTCAGCCGGACAGCGGCGGAATCGACTGTATAAGTTTCACCACCCGGCAGAGAAAGTGTCTCCGGGTGATTATCACCACGCAGCCAGCACAATCCGGCAACTGCTTCGGGCGAGAGCATACCGTAGGATTCGGTTTCTGTGATAACTGCTGCGGAAAAGCTATTTTCCGTGACAACAGGCAAGAGTGCCGTTCCTGCAGAACCGGAAAATTCACGCAAAATGGTGAATAGATCGGTTTCGGGCAAGAATCCGATTTTTTCCGCACGCCCCAGCTGTTCTGTCAGGTGCGCCGTATCTGTATCCGCCAGCGTCATTCCCTCATATAATCCCAGCACCTTGCAAGACGGCGAAAGGCGGTATTTTTCCATGAGCTGATTCAGCTGTGATCCGAATTCCGGCTCAGAATAGGCGATCATCTCCAGATGTCCCAGGAATAATTCCTTGCCCATGGGAACAGCAGCATTTTCGATTGCCTGTTCAAAGGTACTGCCTGTTCCCTCGGCAAGGGTGCCGGCAGTTTCAAAATCGTGAAGCTGTACGGTAGGCTGCGTCGGATCGATCAGTTCCAATGCCTGTAAATAGGCACGGTCACGTACCTGCACAGCGGCACATCCGGTGCACAGGAACAGCAGTGTACAACTGAGCAGCAGGGGAATTCCTCTCATGCAGCAGCACCTCCTCGCCGTTTTTGCGCCAGCAGAAATCCCATGGGGATGAGCAATACCAGGATACATAAGACGATGATATGCCAGATGCCGGAAACAGATAGTCTGGACGCAGCCCAGGAAATGCAGAGCATGAGTCCCAGGCAGATGCTGCTGGCGTAGCGCAGTTTCGGGAAAGTCAATTTCAACAAATGGGCTGCCAGTACGGTGAACAAGGTGATACGCAGAACGCATAGCATGACAAAAACCAACAGGTACAGCGCATCAGCACGCTGAGTGCTCAATGGCTGAGATACAGAAATCACAGCAAAAAAAGGATGCTCTGCCTGTGCCATGCGATTTCCCAGTACTGCCATACCCAAAAGAGAAAGATAGGTCACCAGCAGGAATTTTCCGGCAAAAATCTGGAAGATACTGCGTGTCTGCTTTGATTTTGTGAAATCCAGCAGCAGGAAGAGCAGAGGCAGTTCATCGGCATTGCGTATACTCCGCAGAAAGCCGTTCCAGATGGTATCCTCCGGAGAAAGGGACAGATTCTGCGGTTCTGCCTTTGGAATAGCCCCTAGCAGCATAACTGCCAGAGTTGCCAGCAATATGCCAAAAATCAAGGTACTGCTCCGTGCCAGGGTGTGGATTCCCAGAGAAGCCGTGTACAGACAAACCAGGGCAATGAGTGCTGCTGCCACAAATTTACCCGAAATGGGCAGGGAAAGTTCGGATGCAGTTCCCTGTAACTGGACAAAGGAAATGCCGCCCCGGATCAGTGCATATGCCACGAAGCAAAGGGGTAGGATCCAGTGCTTTCTGGTATAGGCAGAAAAGGAAAAACTGCGGCGATACAGGAGCAGCATAGGCAGACAGAGTAAAATCTGAACAGCTGCGGCTATGGCGGCACCCAGGATACCTTCGATGGTATAGGCGGATGTCTGGCACAGAATGGAAAAGGCAGCACTGACCAGGAGCATGGCAAACAGCTGACCGGAACGCAGTTTATTCATGATAATCCTCCACAGTGAAATTGCCGGATTGCATTTTGCGGAATCCCACACGTGTCGCCGTATCCCGGAGACCGGCGGGATAGAGTGGTGCAAGGGGTGCCATAATGGGAAATCCAAAGCTCTCTCCGGCACACAGATTGAACAGCACTGCCGCACCCAGTAGACTGATTCCGAACAGCCCCAGGAAACCGCCTGCGAGAATGAATGCCAGCCGCAGAAGTGTGACACTCTGCGCCAGATCCGGCACCACAAATCCGGCTATGACTGCGATTGCCGTGACGGTGAGCATGGGTGTGCTGATGAGACCGGAGGAGACAGCGGCATCTCCGATGATGAGTCCGGCAACGATACTCACAGCACCGCCCACAGCTTTTGGCAGGCGCAGCCCGGCTTCTCGGATGATCTCATAGATCACGAGCACGCCGATTGCCTCGGCAGTCAAGGAAATGGGTGCATTTTGTTCTGCATCGGCAAGGATCAGGAGCAGCGTCCGGTTGAGCAACTCGGGGTGGTGCAGTGCAATGGCGAGATACAGGGACGGCAGCAGTACTGCCACCAGAAATGCAGCGTATTTGATCCAGCGTACAAGGGTCGCATAGGATGGGCGGTAGCAATAGTCGTCCATCGTCTGGAAGCTTTCGCAGAATAGCTTCGGTATCACCAGGGCAAAGGGTGTGCCGTCAATGAGCAGCCCCACTCTGCCCTCCAATAGTTTGGCGCAGAGCACATCTGGCCGCTGGGTCGTGCCTATGGTGTCAAAGAGACAGCCCCGGCGGTTTTCCAGAAAGGGCTGGAGATAGCCGGAGGAGAGAATGGATTCCAGTTCCATTTCGTCCAGCCGTGCCTTGATCTGGGCAATGAGGGCTTTCGGCACACGGTCTGCCATATAGCACAGGCATAGGTCTGTCTGGCTTTTTGACCCTTTCACGAACAGTTCCAGTTTCAGCTGCGGCGATTTCATCCGGCGTCGCAGGAGGGACATATTGACACGGACAACTTCAATGAAGCCGTCCTTTGCACCCATGACATTGTCCTCGCCGGAGGGTTCGCTGACAGAGCGCTTGTCATATCCCTGGACGCCGAACACCAGAGCACTGTCTGCCCCTTCCAGTACCAGCACGGCGAAACCGGAATTGAGAAAGCGGAAGAGATCGCGATAGGTTTTGGCTTCGGCACGGTCAGTGGAATAGAGCTGGTGATTCCGGATGTAGGCGAATACATTGGCTGCCGTTGGTTCGTCTACTGTCACGTGGGTGATGGGATGCAGGATCAGTTCCGTAATGGTTGCCGTGGAGAGCATTCCCTCGCAGCAGAGCAGCGCTGCTGGCATGCCGCTCAGGACAAATTCATTTACCAGCAGGTCAGAAGAACCCTCTGCAATGGTGCGGATCTGGCGGAGATTTTGGGACAGATCCGGCAGGATGAACTGGTTCAGAAGTCGTTCCGTTTCATTTTGTGACATGTGCTTCACCCTTTCTGTTTTTGTTGAATTTGTAGGGGCGGATATTATCCGCCCGTTTTGTAATATGAGGACACGACACGCCGCGTCCTTACAGGGATAAACATGGTTTTTCACTGCTTATTATCCCACTTCCGGAAAAAAAGATGCAAAAATCATTGCATTTTTTTGCGCAATATGATATACTGAGAGTACATGTATGTCGAAAAATGCAGCTTGACGGAAAGGATGTTCCCATGAAACAGAAAAAATATCAGATGACGGCAAAAAGATTGGCACTGCTTGTACTGAGCACTTCGCTGCTTTTGCCGGTGTTCGGATGCAGTGCTACCAATCAGATCGACGAAGATGCAGCAATTCCGGCAAATGCACCAGTATCGGAATCAGAAGTTGACGATGCAGCAGTACCGGCGGATAATACAGAAAGCGAAGCCGAACAGCCCGAAAACGGGGGAGATACTGTCATCAATGTAGTGGCTGTGGGAGATGATCTGGTACAGCAGTGCGTATATCAGAGTGCTCAGGCGCATTCCGGCGATGGTGTAAGCTATAACTTCGACTATTGCTATGAAAATATTAAGCCCTTGATCAACGGCGACCTGAATATCATCAATCAGGAGACCTTGATCTGCGGTGAGGGCTTCGAAATCAGCGGTTCTAACTATAACTTTAATTCTCCGGTGGAACTGGGAAATGCTGTACTGAATATGGGCTTCAATGTGGTGACCATGTGCAACAACCACCTGTTGGACAAGGGGGAAGCCGGACTCCACGGCTGCCTGAACTACTGGGATACGAAAATGGCAGAAAACCCGGATCTGCTTACTTGCGGCGTGTACCGGGATTATGTGGACATGCAGAATATCCGCACTAAGGAGGTCAACGGCAAAACCGTGGCGTTCCTCAGCTATACGGAGAACACCAATGGTTACTCCCTGCCCGACAATTCGGAACTGGAGATTATCTATACTTCTCAGGAAGATCTGATCCAGCAGCAGATCGCAGCGGCAAAGCAAATCGCAGATGTAGTAGTGGTGACATGCCACTGGGGCGCAGAGGATACCTTTAATGTCACAGACGGTGTGCGTGCGCTGGCGCAGAAGATCATCGACTGGGGCGGCGATGTGATCATCGGTACCCATTCTCACGTGGCACAGTCCATGGAATATCTGACCCGTCCCGACGGTACGCAAGGCTTTGTGTTCTATTCGCTGGGGAATTTTATCTCCGCACAGACGGATAACATGAATCTGGTGGGCGAACTGGCGGACTTTGATATTGTGGCAAAGGCAGACGGCTCTGTGACCATTGAAAATGTACAGGTGTCGCCGGTAATCACCCACTATGAGGACGGACGGCTGTCCAATCTGCGGCTGTATCCCTACAGCATGTACTCGGACGAGCTGGCAGCGCAGCATGGTTTGCCATACTGCACGTCCAGCACAGGACCGTCCTATCAGGTATGGAGTATGGACAAGATCCGGGAGATGTTTGAGACTTCTGTGCCGGAGGAGTTCCGGAAGTGGAATTGATGAGGGAGACAATATATGAAAATCGTATGGAAAGGCAAATTCGATGGGAATGTTGAAAATCTGCCTCACGGAGAACACAAGCCGGGGGCAGTGAAATTCAAGGAAATTGACGACCCGAAAAAGCTGGGGCTGTTTTTGAATCTGGCGTGTATTCCGGTATTTGTGATCATATTTGCAATGCTGCTGTTTCGCACTGGCATCGAGAGTATGGGGCAAATGGGCTTTCTCGCGGGCTGTGTGCTTTCTTTGGTATCCCTTGTGCCCCACGAGTTTCTCCATGCCATTTGTTTCAGAGAAGAAGCACAGATCTATACCAATTTCAAAAACGGAATGCTCTTTGTGGTGGGGACAGAGGACATGAGCAAAAGCAGATTTATTTTTATGTCTATGCTCCCGAATCTGGTGTTCGGATTTCTGCCCTTTTTGCTGTGTATGATTTTTCCGTCTCTGACAGTGCTGGGTGCTCTGGGTGCCTTGTCCATTGGCATGGGAATCGGTGATTATTATAACGTCTTTCACGCTCTGACCCAGATGCCGAAAGGTGCCAGAACCTATTTGTATGGGTTCAATTCCTGGTGGTATCTGCCGGAAGATCAGAGGAACAAAACATAATGGATATCATCATTTTGTTTGTTGTGTTCATTGTTTCTGTATTGGTGTGGTTGTATTCTATTCTTGCTGTACTGATTACAGGTATTGTTTTTTTGATACAAGGAACTCGCAGAAAGGAACGCAGGAAGAAAGTGTTCTCACTGGTCTGCTTTGGCGTTTTCTTGCTGATTGGACCGCTGTCCATTTGGCTTGTCTATCTGGAATTTGCATAAGGCAGCACCGTACAAAGACTGCCTGCCGGCTTTGCAAGGTATTGTTATAACTATGTATCCGAACCTGGAAACGGGTTCGGATTTTTTTTCCTATCAGCCAATCAGCTAAAATAAGCCGTAGGGTCAACATACTCGCCGCTTTTGCGCACTTCCAGATGCAGATGGGTCTCCAGTGCACTTTCGATATCCGGTGTATTACCGATGACGCCGATTTTCTGACCGCTCTGTACCGTATCTCCCTCACGTACCTCTACTGAGCCATCCAGACCGCAGTAGCGGCTCACGACGCCATTGTCGTGGTCGATGGTGATAGTATACCCCCAGAGGGCATCGTTGCAGACTTCGCTGACTGTGCCGGTGTCGATGGCGAATACATCTGCGCCGGTCTCACAGGCAAGATCCACGCCGTTGTGGGTCTGCCATGTACCGGTCGTCTCCGATTTCACCAGTTCGCCGTTGCTGAAAGGATTCAGAATGGAAAAATCCGACAGCGGCGGCACAAGCTGATGCACCGGCGTTTCCTCTGTGACTGCCTCTGTTTCAGCTTCTGTTGCCGGCTCAGTGGGTGCTTCGGTCACTGCTTCTGTGGCTGGCGCAGTTTCCTTTTCCACGTTGGTCTGCACACCGATGACTGGCGCTTCTGCGGCATCTGTTGTTGGCGTCTGTACAGCAATCTGTTCGGTAATGGAATCCAGATTATTTTCCAGCGTCTTACTGGTCTGCTGATACGCAAATACACACGCCGCACCAATCATTACCAGACTGATGCCCAATGCCGTATAAAAGCCGCGGAACCGGGATTTTCCTGCACTGCTGTGTCCTGTTTCGTTTTTCAAAGAAACCACCTCCGCTGCTAGTTTGCACCGCAGGCAAATATTTATACATCCATCTTGCAATTTCGGGGAAAAAGAGGTATAATATATCTGCTGGAGATAATGAAAAGGAATTGTATGTAGGAGGAATTGTATGAAACGATTGCTGCCCTATATGAAAGGGTACTGGAAAGAATGTATTCTCGGGCCGGTGTTTAAACTACTGGAGGCAATTTTTGAATTGATCGTGCCTCTGGTCACGGCGAAGATGATCGATGTGGGTATTGCCAACCACGATGCCGGGTATATCTGGCGTATGGGCGGTGTGATGATCCTGTTGGCGGCATGCGGGTTGGGATTCGCCCTGACCTGTCAGTATTTTGCATCCAAATGTGCCTATGGCTTCGGGACGGCGTTGCGCAGTGCATTGTATCGTCATGTGAATACCCTGTCCCACAGTACAGTAGACCGCATCGGAACGGCGTCCCTGATCACCCGGATTACCAGTGATACCAATACGGTTCAAAGCGGACTAAATATGATGATTCGCCTTGCCACACGCTGTCCCTTTCTGATCATCGGTGCAGCGGTTATGGCAATGCGAATTGATCTGAAGTTGTCCATTGTCTTTCTCATTGCCATTCCCGTGATCGGCGTACTTTTGTACAGTGTCACTCGCTGGACGATTCCACGTTACGGCGAAAATCAGGGAAAGCTGGACAATATCGCCCGTCATACCCGGGAAAATCTGGACGGTGTTCGTGTCATTCGTGCCTTTTCCCGTCAGGAGGAGGAAATCGCCTCCTATCGGGAGGATTGCAATGTCTTTGCGAAACGTTCCGTCGCCGTGGGACGTGTTGGTGCGATCCTGAACCCGGCTTCGTTTCTGATTATGAACCTGGGTATTGTTGCGGTACTGTGGTTTGGCGGTGTCCGTGTGGATACCGGGCATCTGACCCAGGGAGAACTGACTGCCTTTGTGAACTACATGACGCAGATCTCTTTGTCCATGGTGCGTATGGCGGAACTGCTGGTATCCTTTAACAAAGCGGCAGCATCGGCAAAGCGTGTCTCGGATATTCTGGCGGAAGAACCGGATATTGTTGGCGGCAATCAGGAACTGACTGTTAAATCGGATGTTCCGGTGATTGCCTTTGACCATGTGACTTTTGCCTATCCCGGCGGCGGTGAGCCGGCACTCCACGACATCAGCTTCACCCTGCAAGCAGGGGAGACCCTGGGCATTATCGGCGGTACCGGCAGCGGTAAGAGTACCATTGCCGGACTGATTCCCCGGTTTTACGATGCCACTGAGGGAACTGTGCGGCTCTATGGGGAAGATGTCCGCAGCTATACGCTGGATTCACTTCGGAAGATCATCGGCGTTGTACCGCAGAAGGCTTCTCTTGTCAGCGGTACCATTGGGGAAAATCTCCGATGGGGCAATGCTTCGGCATCGGATACGGAACTGGAAAACGCATGCCGTATTGCACAGGCATGGGAATTTGTCAGCCAGACGCCAAAGGGTCTGGAGACACAGGTCACCCAGGGAGGGCGAAGTCTTTCCGGCGGTCAGAAACAGCGTCTGACCATTGCCCGTGCTCTGGTGGGACATCCGCAGGTGCTGATTCTGGATGACAGTATGAGTGCGTTGGATTATGCCACCGACCTGGCACTGCGCCGGGAACTTGCTTCAGAAATGAGCGATGTCACAAAGATCGTGATTTCCCAGCGTGCCACTTCCATTCAGCATGCAGACCATATTCTGGTTGTGGATGACGGCAGATGTGTGGGCTATGGCAAGCATGAGGAACTGCTGGAACAGTGCCCGGTCTATGCTGAGATCTACCACACTCAGATGCAGTAAGGAGGGATGCAAAATGGTTTCAGTGATCAAACGTATTTTGTCATATACAAAGCCCTGCCGCAAGGAACTGGCGGGAATGCTTCTCTTTGCGCTCATTGGTACGGGGCTGTCCCTGTTTGTACCCATCCTCATTGGTGATGCGGTAGACTGTGTGGTAGGCACCGGCGAGGTGGATTTTCCGGCACTCTGGAAAGTGATTATCGTACTGCTTGCGACGATTATCATCAGCGCTGTTTTTCAATGGCTCATGTCCCTGTGTACCAACCGTCTTGCGGCAAATACCATCCGGGATCTGCGGTGCGATTTGTTTTCCCACTTGCAGCATGTACCCCTGCGGTATATCGACAGCAAATCCAGAGGTGACCTCATCGGACGTGCTGTCTCCGACATGGAAATTATCTCTGACGGCTTTTTGCAAGCGTTCACCCAGTTTGTCACTGGTATATTTACTATCATAGGCACGCTGGTTCTCATGCTGACCATCAATGTGCCAATCACCATTCTGGTGGTGATCCTCACGCCGGTTTCTTTGATTGTAGCGGCAAAAATTACCCAGATGTCCCGTTCCTCTTATCTGAAATCCTCAGAGGCACGCGGTGCGCTGGGCGGTCTGACAGAGGAAATGATCGGTTCGCAGAAGGTCGTAAAAGCCTTCACCTACGAAAAACGGGCGGAAGAACGCTTTGAGGAATATAACAAGGAATTACAGCGTACTGGTATGAAAGCGACTTTCATCGGTTCTATCACCAATCCAGCCACACGGTTTGTCAATTCCCTGATCTATGCGGCAGTTGGCGTCTGCGGTGCGTTGGCAGCAACGGGAAGTGTACCGCTCATCGGTGTTATCACAGTAGGACAGCTGGCAAGCTTTCTCACCTTTGCAAATCAGTACACCAAGCCCTTTAACGAGATCAGCGGCGTTGTGGCAGAATTGCAAAATGCAGTGGCATCTGCAAAGCGTGTCTTTGCGGTCATTGACGAACCGGCAGAGTCGGATGACAGCCATCTCCCAGAACTGAAAGACTGCGACGGCAGCATGAATCTGTCTCACGTGAAGTTTTCCTATTTGCCGGAGCGTCCGCTGATTACGGACTTCAATCTGGATGTGCATAAGGGGCAGCGTATTGCCATTGTTGGCCCTACGGGATGCGGCAAGACAACGCTTATCAATCTGCTGCTGCGATTCTATGATGTCGACGGCGGTTCCATTTCCATTGCCGGGCAGAATATCAACGAAGTGACAAGGGATAGCCTCCGGGCGTGTTATGGAATGGTATTGCAGGAGACGTGGCTGTTTACGGGAACAGTGGCGGAAAATATCGCCTACAGCCGTCCCGATGCCACACGGGAAGAAATCGAAGCGGCGGCAAAGGCAGCATATGCGGACGGTTTCATCCGGCGTCTGCCCGATGGCTATGACACAGTCCTCACCGAGGATGGCGGCGGCTTGTCTCAGGGGCAGAAGCAGCTCCTTTGTATCGCCAGAATCATGCTGACAGATCCGCCCTTTCTCATTCTGGACGAAGCAACCAGCAGCATTGACCTGCGTACAGAGCAGCGGATTCAGAAGGCATTTGAGAAGCTTATGGCAGGGAAGACCAGCTTTATTATTGCTCACCGGCTGTCCACCATTAAGCGTGCGGATTGGATTCTGGTGATGAATCAGGGTAATGTACTGGAGCAGGGGACGCATGAAACGCTTATGGCACAGGATGGATTTTATGCGAAGCTGTATCAGAGCCAGTTTGCGCAGTAAAGGCAACACCGCACAAAGAGCGCCTGACGGCTTTGCACATCATATGCTTGCATAT
>NZ_CALDMP010000066.1 GCF_937915125.1 uncultured Ruminococcus sp.
AAGTTTATGCTCGTAGAGTACATCTGACGCACAATCTTTGTGCGGTATTGCCTATAGTAATGGCAGTAAAAGTGTAAAAGATAAATTGTCTGAATTATATAGGAGGTATGGGCTATGAATGCACAAAAACTGACGCAAAAATCCCTGGAAGCCATCCAGGCAGCCAATGGGCTGGCAGTGGAAAACCAGAATCAGCAGATCGAACAAGTGCATCTGATGTGTGCGCTGCTGGAGCAGGACGGCGGTCTGATTCCGCAGCTGTTCGAGAAGATGGGCGTATCTGTGGACAATGTCCAGATACAGCTGAAAAACGCCATTGACGCCCTGCCGGCTGTGACAGGCAGCGGACGTAAAGCGGATGAGGTCTATGTTTCTCAGGATGTGGATCGTGCACTCCGGGAGGCAGAAAAAGAAGCCGGACGCATGAAAGACGACTATATTTCTGTAGAACATCTGATGCTGGGCTTGTTCGATGCCATGGGCAAGACGCTGAACAATGTGCTGAAACCTTTCTCTGTGACAAAGGATGCATTCCTTGCCGCATTGATAAAAGTGCGTGGCAACCAGCGTGTGACAGACCAGAACCCGGAGGAGACCTATGATGTGCTGACGAAGTACGGGCAGGATCTGGTAGAGCGTGCACGTGAGGGAAAGTTGGATCCCGTGATCGGACGGGACAGCGAGATTCGGAACGTCATCCGTATTCTTTCCCGAAAGACGAAAAATAATCCGGTGCTCATTGGTGAACCGGGTGTTGGTAAAACGGCAATTGCTGAGGGTCTGGCGCTGCGGATCGTCCGTGGTGATGTGCCTGACAATCTGAAAGACCGGAAAATCTTTTCCCTGGATCTGGGCGCACTCATTGCCGGGGCAAAATACCGGGGCGAATTTGAGGAACGTCTCAAGGCTGTCCTGAACGAAGTCAAGAAGAGCGAAGGCGGTATTATCCTGTTTATTGACGAGCTGCATACCATTGTTGGCGCTGGCAAATCGGACGGTGCTATGGATGCAGGCAACCTGCTGAAACCGATGCTGGCACGGGGGGAGCTGCACTGCATTGGTGCTACTACCCTGAACGAATACCGCCAGTATATCGAAAAGGATGCTGCACTGGAACGCCGGTTCCAGCCTGTACAGGTGGACGAACCGACTGTGGAGGATACGATTTCCATTCTGCGTGGTCTGAAAGAACGCTACGAAGTATTCCACGGCGTCAAGATTCAGGATCAGGCGCTGATCGCAGCGGCAACGCTCTCTGATCGGTATATCACAGACCGTTTCCTGCCGGATAAGGCAATTGACTTGGTGGACGAAGCGTGCGCTATGATCCGGACAGAGATGGACTCCATGCCCACAGAACTGGATGAGATTCGCCGGAAGATCATGCAGCATGAAATTGAAGAAGCTGCCTTAAAAAAAGAGGACGACAAGCTGTCCCAAGCTCATTTGCAGGAAGTTCAACAGGAACTGTCCGAAATGCGGGATCAGTTCCACGAAATGAAGGCAAAGTGGGAAAACGAAAAGGACGCTATTTCCAAAGTGCAGAAGCTGCGTGAGGAATTGGAACAGGTCAATGCTGAGATTGAACGTGCGGAGCGTGATTATGATCTGAACAAGGCGGCTGAGCTGAAATACGGCAGACTGCCGGTACTGCAAAAGCAGCTGGAAGAGGAAGAAGCTCTGGCAGAGCAGCAGAAAGAAAGCAAGAACTCCCTGCTGCGTGATAAGGTTACGGAAGAGGAAATTGCCCGGATCGTGGGTCGCTGGACAGGTATCCCAGTTTCCAAACTCATGGAGGGTGAACGGGAAAAGCTGTTGCACATGGAAGATGTACTCCACCGCCGTGTCATCGGACAGGATGAAGCTGTGGAAAAGGTCAGCGAAGCCATTCTGCGCTCCCGTGCCGGTATTCAGGATCCGAACCGTCCACTGGGTTCGTTCCTGTTCCTCGGTCCTACAGGTGTGGGCAAAACTGAACTGGCGAAAGCACTTGCCGAAGCTTTGTTCGACGATGAAAACAACATCGTCCGCATCGACATGAGCGAATATATGGAGAAGTTCAGCGTGAGCCGTCTCATTGGAGCGCCTCCAGGATATGTGGGCTATGAGGAAGGCGGTCAGCTGACTGAAGCCGTTCGCCGGAAGCCTTATTCCGTGGTACTGCTGGATGAGGTAGAAAAAGCGCATCCAGATGTCTTTAATATCCTGCTGCAAGTTCTGGACGATGGACGGATCACCGACTCTCAGGGCAGAACCGTGGACTTCAAGAATACCATTATTATTCTGACCTCTAACCTGGGTTCCCCCAACATTCTGGAGGGCATTGATGTAGACGGCAATATCTCCGAACAGGCAAGAGCGGAAGTGGATGTCCTGCTGAAGCAGCAGTTCCGTCCGGAATTCCTGAACCGCCTGGACGAGATCGTATTCTACAAGCCCCTGAACCGGACAGAGATCTTCCGCATTGTTGATCTGCTGCTGGACAAACTGCGCAAGCGTCTGGAGGACAAACAGCTAGAACTGTCTGTCTCCGATGAAGCAAAGGAGTTTATTGTGGCACAGGGCTATGATGTCAACTACGGTGCACGTCCCCTGAAGCGTCTGATCCAGTCCAAGCTGGAAACACTGGTTGCCAGAAAAATCATTGCAGATGATCCGGCACCGGGGACTGAAATCAAGATCGGCTATGACGGAGTAAAGCTGACCTGTCAATAAATAGAACGATAAATAGTAAGCGAATCGGCGGTGCTGCATGGAAAATGTGCGGCACTGCCGTTCTATTTCTGCCTGCGATATCGACTGTTTCCGATGACGGCAAAAGAGTTCAGAAATGGACTGTGAATACACGTATTGCAATTTTTGAAGGAACTTTTATGTGTTTTTCCATAAAAAATGCGCCCAAAACTGGCGAAAATCCGTGTAAATGTCATTTTTCTGAGAAGTTCTTGACAAATGAAAAAGAATAGTATATAATTCGTAGTAGATTAAACTTTGAAGGAGTATGAAATATGACAAAAACTGATCTGATCGAAAAACTGCACGAGGAGAATTACTGCACAAAGAAAGATGCAGAAGCACTTGTCAATGCTGTTTTTGACGCAATTCGTGAAGCACTGGTTTCTGGTGATAAGGTGACCATTTCCAAGTTCGGTACATTCGAAGTACGGGAACGCAGCGCAAAGGAATGCAAGAATCCTCGTACCGGTGAGACGGTTCAGGTTGCTGCCTCCAAGGCACCGGTATTTAAGGCAAGCAAGAACCTGAAAGAATCTGTCAACGCATAAGAATGCAGGAGGAATGAACCATGGCGAGAACAACGAAGAAAACAGAAGACGCCAAGACACCGGTTGTTGCAGAAAAGAAAACCGCTGCAAAAACGACAGCAGCAAAAGCAACATCTGCAAAAACGACAGCTGCAAAGGCTGAAACAGCTGCCGCATCCAAGACGACACGCACACGCAAAACTGTTAGCGTAAGCCTGCAGTACGGCGGTGCGGAGTGGAGCACTGATGTTTTGACGGAACGTGCCATTGTGGCATGGGCTGCGGAACACGGTCAGAAGAAAACCGCGGCAAAGGACATTAAGCTGTATGTGAAGCCGGAGGAAAGTACGGTGTACTATGTGATCAACGGTGATTCCGGTTCGTTCACACTCTAAAAGACATAGATAAGGCAATACTGCACAAAGATTGTGCGTCAGATGCGATCTTTGTGCGGTGTTGCCTTAAAAATATCCGCATGGTCAGGCTGGCTGTGCGGATTTTTTTCGTGATAAGATAAAAAAAGCACACGGAATTTCTTCCGCGTGCCCTGATCGTATGAAAAAAGTGATTAAGACATTGCCATTTCAATGGAATCACTGCAATCTTCGCCAACTACTGCATCCACTACTTCCAGTGCATTTGCATCATACTTGAAGCGGAAGATCAGTGCAACGATACCGGGGTTGTCTGACATGTCAAAGCGAACTGTGACCTCGTCACCCTGGTTGCCCTTTGCAGTTCCGGCAGTAATAGAAAATGTGCCGTTCTGCGGTGTGCCGGCTTCTTTCTGCGAAGCGCTGCCTACGGCGATATCACCTTCCACGAAAGCAACATTTACGCTTTCTGCATCCCAGTTTGCAAAGTCATTTGCACCGGCTGTGAGGGCATAGTTGCCGTCCGGAGCATCTTCCTTGATCTTAAAGGTAACATCCAGGAAGTCACCGTTGCAGACAACGTTTCCGCCGGAGGACATGTCCAGCCAGTATGCCTGGAAAGTCTTGTAA
The DNA here is from genome assembly GCF_937915125.1 of uncultured Ruminococcus sp. Lineage (GTDB taxonomy): Bacteria > Bacillota > Clostridia > Oscillospirales > Ruminococcaceae > Ruminococcus_C. The sequence goes on from NZ_CALDMP010000066.1 coordinate 4,268, forward strand.
TCGGCAGTGTATGTATCGCCGTTTTCGGAGGTGGTGTTGTTATTGCCGGCAGTGGAACTCTCGTTGGAATTTCCATTCGAGCTTCCGCTGTTTCCCCCGCTGACAACTTCGGTGACAGTATTGCCGTTTTCATCGACAACCGGCTGACCAGCATCGTCAGTGACAACAACATAAGTATCCCCACCGGAATTGTTTCCGCCCTGGCTATTGACACCCTGGTTTACAGGAACATCTGCATTTCCAGAAGTTTCGTCATCCTCTTCAATTGCATAGTTAAATGTCATTTCCTGCTTCTGCATCTTTTCCAGATCTTCTGAAGCCATTGTGCCGACACTGTTTTCTACAGCATCGGAACCTTCTTTTTCTTTTTTCTTTTCCTTGCCGCATGCACCGCACGTTACCCCAATCGCACAAACCAGCAGGCAGGCAATCCATCTTGCTCGAGTTGATTTCATAGAACAAGTTCCTTTCTGAATTTTGTTGATACGTCTTATTATACACGCTTCTGAAAGAAATGTCAAGTCCTTTTGTAAAAATGTCATAAACAGGCACAAATAGGGGTTGCAATTTTCGTAGAATCGGGGTATACTGTTATAGGAATTATGTTTTTTTCCTTTGTAGAAATACAGCTCAAAGAACAAAATTTACGGGAGCGATTCTGTATGGATAAGAAAAACACAAAACGAACAGTTTCCTGGCGGACGATCCTCATGCTGCTGGCGGCAGTGATTGTCTGCATTGGGGCTTGTGTTGCAATGCTGCCCCTGACACGGCTGCTTTCCAGCGAAGAAGGACAGGCTGTCATTATTGAAAAAATGCAGGCTTTCGGCATCTTTGCACCGCTGCTCTTTGTATTGCTCCAGGTGGTACAGGTGGTCATTGCTGTCATTCCCGGCGGTCCGGTGCCCATGATCGGCGGCGTGCTCTTCGGAGAATGGGGTGCACTTGCACTGTCTCTGGCAGGATTTTTTCTGGGAACGGTGCTGGTGTATTATCTGGTGCAGTGGATCGGCAAACCTCTGGTAGACCGCTTTGTATCAGAAAAGCACTTCCAGAAATTTGATTTCCTCCTGAAGGGAAAGCGCACGGAACTTCTGATCTTCCTAGTATTTCTGCTGCCGGGGCTGCCGAAGGACGTGCTCACTTACCTTGTTTCCTTCAATTCCAGAATCAAGCCCATGCACCTGTTTCTGCTGACCACCCTGGGCAGAACACCTGCCACTATCCTGACTGTTTTTCTGGGTGGCAGCCTCTGGGACGGTAATTATACCCTGACCATTGTTCTGACCGGTGTCATTCTGCTGCTGGCATTTGCCGGATGGATGATCAAGAAACATGTGGACAAGCGTGCAGAACGGAAGGCAAAAAAATCAGAAACACACACCCATTGAGAAAGGAGCCGCATTATGCAGCACAACAATTTACAGGCATCACTGGCGTATCTCGATACGCTGTATCATACATATGCATCCCAGGGAATTCAGGTGACCGGCAGCCAGATGTCTTTTTCCGAATATGCCGGCTTTGCCAGCCTGAAATATCTGCTGTTTCTGGCAAATCAGGATCGGGTGATCACTGATGCTGAGACGGATTACATCAACACCTGTCTGCACCAGTCCATGACAACCCCCATGTTGGAACGCTTTTTACAGCAGAATGCCATTTCCTTTTCCGGTACAGCGGATTCTCTTCTGGCGCTTTTGTCGGCACTGATCCGTGCAGATCTGAATGGAAACGGCACAGACGGCAGCGTATCTCTTCTCTGGCTGCAAACCCTGGAACAGCTGGGCAATCAGTTTTCCATCAAGACTGCCGGCAGCGTGGATCCCCAGCAGCAGATTGTCCAGCGCTCTATTATGCAGCAACTGACCAATTATCGTACAGCCGCAATGGCAAAGTGCAAGTGCGTTGACCGGGAACGTCCTGCCACTGTCCCGGAAGAATTCGGGCAGGATCTGCCGCCGGTGCCTCTTTCCAAAGAACCAGTAGTGACAGAGGCAGCAGTTACCGATTCGCCAACGGAAACACTGGAGGAACTAATGGAACAGCTCCACGCTCTGACTGGTCTGCAAAGCGTTAAGGAAGAACTGGACAGCCTGATCAATCTTTTGAAGATTCGCAGTCTCCGTCAGCAGAGAGGGCTTCCACTGCCCCAGACATCCCTGCATATGGTCTTTTCCGGCAATCCCGGTACGGGCAAAACAACTGTCGCACGGCTTCTTGCAAAAATTTATGCCCGGCTGGGTATTCTGAAAAAAGGACATCTGGTGGAAGCCGACCGTGCCACCCTTGTCAGCGGCTATGTGGGACAGACTGCCATCAAGACCAAAAAGGTCATAGATCAGGCTATGGGCGGTGTGCTCTTTATTGATGAAGCCTACACTCTCACCAGTTCCTCCGGCGGAAACGATTTCGGCACAGAGGCAGTGAACACGCTGCTCAAGGAAATGGAAGATCACCGGGATGACCTGATCGTCATTGTCGCCGGCTATCCCGATGAAATGGAACAGTTCCTGGATGTGAATCCAGGTCTTCGTTCCCGTTTCCGCCAGGTCATTGTCTTTGCGGACTACACGCCGGAGGAACTTATGGAGATCTTCTCGGATATCTGCGACAGCTACTGCCTGAAAATGACTCCGGAGGCCTATGCCTATGTGCAGGAATATTTCCGGAAACGCAGTGCAGATGCCGGAAAGAATTTCGCCAATGCCCGTGATGTTCGCAACTTTTTCGAATTTGCACTGACCAATCAGGCAGATCGTCTGGCGCAGATTCAGGGGACGATTTCAGACGAGATTCTGCTGACTCTTTTGCCGGAGGATGTGGAGAGTATCGCTTTGACCTAAGGCAATACCGCACAAAAAGCGCCTGTCGGCTTTGTACGGCGTTGTCTTAAAGGACAAAATCCGGGCATTTTCGTCTGATTTCTCTTATCTATATGCCCGGAAATGACAATTTTATCTTTGTTCACAGACAATATATTTATATTTCATAAGTTTCTTGTATACTAATCACATGAGGAAGAATCCGGCAGAGAAGGATTCATTTCGAATACGGACAATGGCGTCCTGTACAGCGCAGTCGCTGCACAAGGCGCTTTTTTGTGTCCTCCGGCGATTGTTTCGAATGGCGGAAACAATGGCGTTGCTGCTTGAACTTCTGCATTGCAGTGGTGATTCCTTGATGTGAAAACATTACGAGATATCATTCAGTTTGGAGGACAAAGAATTATGGATTCTGGAAATATTGCATTTGTGATGATATGTGCAGCGTTGGTATTCTTTATGACGCCGGGTCTGTCTTGTTTTTACGGTGGTCTGGTGCGCCGGAAAAACGCTGTGAACACCATGTTCGCTTCGGTGGTTACCATTGGTACAGGAATTGTCATGTGGGTACTGTTCGGCTATTCCCTTTCGTTCGGAACAGATCATTTTGGCATAATTGGTGATTTCAGCTGGTTTGGTCTGGAAGGTGTATCTCTGACGGAACCCTATGTGGAGGGACAGCAGATTCCCAATATGGTATTCTGCCTGTTCCAGATGATGTTTGCTGTTATTACGCCGGCGCTGATTACTGGATCTGTTGCCGGAAGAATGCGGTTTAAGTCCCTGTTTGTATTCCTGGTTTTGTGGAGTCTGGTGGTATATTATCCCATGGCGCACATGGTCTGGGCAGACGGCGGATTCCTGGCGGAGATCGGTTCGGTAGACTTTGCTGGCGGCAACGTAGTGCATATCAGCTCTGGTATTACGGCATTGGTGCTCTGTATTCTGCTTGGAAAGCGTTACGACTATACAAGAGCAAACTATAAAATTCACAGCATTCCCATGGTTGCACTTGGCGCATTTATCCTGCTGTTTGGCTGGTTCGGTTTCAATGCGGGTTCTGCGTTGGCAGCAGATGGTCTGGCAGCCCATGCCTTTGTCACAACGGCAGTTTCCTCGGCAGCAGCCATGCTCTCCTGGATGCTGTGCGATGTTCTGGTGAACAAGAAGGCAACTTTTGTGGGTGCATGCACAGGTATGGTTGCCGGGCTGGTAGGCATTACGCCGGGCGCAGGATTTGTGCCCATTTGGGCAGCAATTCTCATTGGTCTGACCACCTCGCCTATTTGCTTCTTCATGATCTCCTGGGCAAAGAAAAAGTTCGGTTATGATGATGCGCTGGATGCATTCGGCTGCCACGGTGTCGGCGGTATCTGGGGCGGTATCTGCACCGGATTGTTCACGAAGGCTTCGATAAACGATATCGGTCAGGGCAACGGCTTGTTCTTCGGCGATACAAAGCTGTTTCTCATGCAGTTGGCTAGTATCGGTATTACCATTGTCGTGGCAGTTGTGGGTACGCTGATCTGCTACGGTATTACCCGGCTGCTCACCGGTCAGATTCGTGTCAGCGAACGGGATGAGCGCATCGGTCTGGATCGCTCGCAGCACGGCGAATCGGCATATCCGTCGTTTAACGGCTTAGACTAATTACAGGAGGAGAGACAGAGATGATTATTAAAGTGGAAGCAATTATCCGGGAAGAAAAGCTGGAGGATGTGCTGGATGCACTGGCAGCACTGGATGTGCATGGTGTAACCTGCTATCAGGTCATGGGCTGCGGCACCCAGCGTGGTCTGAAAGAATATGCCTATGTGCGTGGTCACCAGCAGGTGGAAATTCAGATGCTCCCGAAGATCAAGCTGGAGGTGCTTGTTTCCTCAGAAGAATGGGAGCAAAAAACCATTGATACCATTCAGAAAGCGGCATATACCGGGAATATCGGCGACGGAAAGATCTTCAGTTACGATGTCCGGGAAGCCATGCGGATTCGTACCAAGGAAACTGGGTATGATGCCATTCAGCCGGAATAAGTTGATTCCAGCAGCTGCATTGTGAAACTGCACAAGAATGCGCCTTGTATCTATACAAAGTACACAAAAGTTGTAAAATGTCTTGTGGTTTGTCGAAAAATGTATTACAATAATAAGGAGACACTGTCTGAAACGGTGTCTCCTTTTCACTGTCAATATTCTGACAGACCAAATCCATCGAAAGAAGGGAATCTGTTGAACAATTCCAGAATTATGCTGGGGAACGCTGCCATTGCACAGGGTGCCTATGAAGCCGGTGTAAAGGTTTCTGCCGCCTACCCGGGCACGCCCAGCACAGAAATCAGCGAATGTATTGCAAAATATCCCGAGATCTATGCCGAATGGTCTCCCAATGAAAAAGTTGCCATGGAAGTCGCCATCGGCGCATCCATTGCCGGCGTCCGTGCCATGGCTTCTATGAAGCTTGTGGGTGTCAACGTGGCATCCGACCCCCTGTATTCTATTGCCTATGCCGGTGTGAACGGCGGTTTGGTGCTGGTTGCCGCAGACGACCCGGGCATTTACAGCTCCCAGAACGAACAGGACACCCGGATGGTGGCACGTGCCGCTATGGTTCCGGTGCTGGAGCCGTCGGACAGCGAAGAAGCCCGCATTTTCACAAAGCTTGCTTTTACATATAGTGAACAGTATGACACGCCTGTGATCGTCCGCACTACCACACGGCTCTCCCACTCTCAAGGCATCGTACACACGGAGGCACGGGAAGAAGTACCGGACAAGCCTTATGTCCGCAACATCGAAAAGAATGTCCTCATGCCGGCGAATGCCAGAAAGCGCCATGTGATCGTGGAACAGCGCATGAAGCAGATGGCAGAGGATGCCTGCACATTTGACATCAACCGCATAGAATACCGTGATAAGAAGATCGGTGTGATTACCAGCGGTATTCCCTATCAGTATGTCCGTGAGGCTTTGCCGGATGCTTCTGTCCTGAAACTGGGTCTGGTACATCCCCTGCCGAAAAAACTAATCGAGGAATTTGCCGCAAATGTGGAGACGCTCTATGTTGTGGAAGAACTGGAACCGGTGATGGAAGAACAGATCCGCTCCTGGGGTATTTCTGTTATCGGCAAGGAAATCTTCACAGTACAGGGCGAATACAGCGCAAACATGCTGCGCCGTGCTATTCTTCATGAGGATGTACAACTGACACATCCGGCAGAAGCACCTCAGCGGCCACCCATTCTCTGCCCGGGATGTCCTCACCGCAGCGTCTTTTCTGTGATGAAAAAACTGAAACTTCACGGCGCAGGCGATATCGGCTGTTACACCCTGGGGGCAGTTGCACCTCTGGGCGTACTGGATTTCAATGTCTGCATGGGTGCCAGCATTTCCACACTCCATGGCATGGAAAAGGCAAAGGGCAAGGAATATGTCCAGGACTGGGTGGCGCTCATTGGCGACTCCACATTCCTGCACACCGGCGTCAATTCCCTGATGAATATGGTGTACAATAAGGCAACAGGAACAGTGATTATCCTGGATAACTCCACCACCGGCATGACCGGACATCAGGATCATGCGGCAACGGGAAAGACACTCCAGGGTGAACCGACCTATGCCATCAATATCTATCACCTTTGTCAGGCAATGGGCATCGAACATGTCTATGAGATCGATGCTTTTGACATCGAAGGATTGGAGGCACTGCTGAAACGGGAGACAAAGCGTGATGCACTGTCTGTGATTATTACAAAGTCTCCTTGTGCACTTTTAAAGGAATTCGTCCCCAAGGGCAAGTGTATCGTCCACGATGATGTCTGCAAAAAATGTGGTCAGTGCCTTGCGCCAGGCTGTCCGGCAATGATCAAGCAGGAAAACGGCGTGCCGAAGATCGACCCGGCAATGTGCAACGGCTGCGAACTCTGCGCAAAACGGTGTAAATTCGGTGCCATTGAACTGATCCCAAGGGAAAAAGGAGGCAAAGCATAATGCAGTCCAAAAATATTATGATCGTAGGCGTAGGCGGACAGGGTACGCTCCTCACCAGCCGTGTGCTGGGCAAGATCGCTCTGACCGGCGGCTATGATGTAAAGCTGTCTGAGGTACACGGCATGGCACAGCGTGGCGGCAGTGTTGTTACCTTTGTACGCTATGGCGAAACTGTGGCTGAGCCAATTGTGGAAGAGGGACAGGCAGATATTCTCATTGCCTTCGAACGGCTGGAAGCCCTGCGCTATGCCCACTTCTTAAAACCGGATGGTGCAATTATCGTCAACGACACCCGCATTGACCCCATGCCCGTTGTCATTGGTGCAGCGGAATATCCGGAGGGTATTCTGGATACACTCCGGCAGTCCTACAAAGTGCTGGCAGTAGATGCCACTGCAGAAGCCCTAAAGCTGGGCAATTCTCGTGTGTTCAACACCATTATTCTCGGGGTTGCTGCACAGAAAATGGAATTTTCTAAGGAAGAATGGCTGGATGTCATTGCAGATACGGTACCGCCAAAAACCGTTTCTATCAATCAGACCGCATTCCTCACCGGCTATACCTACACCGGCACTGATACAACGGAAGAACAGGAGTAAATAGTATGCCAATTACGGAACTTTTAGAAGAAAATGCCCGGAAATACGGCGATGATGTCTGCCTGGTGGAGGTCAATCCCCAGGTTCAGGAAAAACGCCGTGTGCTCTGGAAAGATTATGATCTGATCCAGCCCACTTCATCATTCTGGTACCGCCGGGAGATCACCTGGCATGTCTTTGATGAAAAGGCAAACCGTTTCGCCCAGCTGCTCATTAGCCGTGGTGTCAAAAAGGGAGACAAAGTTGCTATTCTGCTCATGAACTGTCTGGAGTGGCTGCCCATTTATTTTGGTATTCTGAAAACCGGTGCTCTTGCTGTGCCTATGAATTTCCGCTACAGTGCAGAGGAAATTCAGTATTGCCTGGATCTGGCAGATGTGGACGTGTTGGTATTCGGTCCCGAATTTATCGGGCGCATTGAAACCATTGCTGAATCCATCAGCAAAAATCGGCTGCTCTTTTATGTAGGCGGCGACTGTCCATCCTTTGCCGAGGACTATGACAAGCTGACCTCAAACTGCGCCAGTATCTCCCCTGGCATTTCCATCCAGGACGAGGACGATGCTGCCATTTATTTCTCTTCGGGAACAACGGGATTCCCCAAAGCTATTCTGCATACCCACCGCAGTCTCATGCATTCGTGCAAAGTGGAACAGAATCACCACCACCAGACCAAAGACGACGTATTTCTCTGCATTCCGCCCCTGTATCACACGGGGGCAAAAATGCACTGGTTCGGTAGTCTGTTGACTGGCGGCCGTGCTGTGCTGCTGAAAGGCGTTAATCCGGAAACCATTTTGCAGACTGTTTCCCGGGAAAAGTGTACCATTGTCTGGCTGCTGGTGCCCTGGGCGTTGGACATTCTGGAAGCCCTGGACAACGGCTCTGTCCGTCTGGAGGATTATGAGCTGAGTCAATGGCGGCTGATGCACATCGGCGCACAGCCTGTCCCCCAGAGTCTTATTAAGCGTTGGAAGGAATATTTCCCCCACCACCAGTATGATACCAACTATGGGCTTAGCGAATCCATCGGTCCTGGCTGTGTGCATCTGGGGCTGGAAAATATCCACAAGGTCGGTGCCATCGGTGTACCGGGCTATGGCTGGGAGGTCAAGATCATTGACGAAAACGGACAGGATGTGCCACAGGGTGGTGTTGGTGAACTGGCAGTCAAAGGTCCCGGCGTCATGAAGTGCTACTACAATAATCCGGAGGCTTCTGCGGAGGTGCTTCACGATGGCTGGCTCTATACCGGTGATATGGCACGGCAGGATGGGGATGGCTTCTATTTCCTGGTAGACCGGAAAAAGGACGTGGTTATCAGCGGCGGCGAAAATATCTATCCCGTTGAAATCGAGAATTTCATGAGCAAATTCGAGAAGATCAAGGACGTTGCCGTGATCGGACTTCCGGACAAGCGTCTGGGCGAGATCGCCACAGCCATTGTGGAACTGAAACAGGGCGTGGAGTGCACCGAAGAAGAGATCAATGAATTCTGTCTGGGTATGCCCCGTTATAAGCGTCCCCGGAAGATTATTTTTGCTCCCGTTCCCCGGAACGCCACCGGAAAGATTGAAAAGCCGAAGCTGCGGAAAATGTACTGCGGCGATTGCCTGATTGAAAAGGAAAATCAGGGCTGAGTCTCTGTTCACGAAAGGCAACACCGCATAAAGAACGCATGACGGCTTTGCGTGGTATTGCTTTAGCCCTTGAAAACGTTCCGGTGGAACGTTTTCAACGTAATATGAATCATTAAAACCGGGCAGAGAAATTTGTCCGGTTTTTGATTGATATTCGGCAAAACCACCAAAGAACAATTGTAAAATTTGTATAAATCAACCCTCCTTAAGGAAAAATAATTGGTTGACATGCAAATAAAAAAATGTTATAATAAAAATAATACATGCCAATTTTATGGTTTTTTTCGAAACGTATGACAAACAGGAGGATTGGAAGATTATGAAAAAACATTTGCACAAACTTCTCTCCGCCGGCGTGGCAGCAGCCATGCTGTTTTCCACGCTGACTGTTTTTCCTGGCACAGTCTCAGCGGAAGGCACCATGAAGGCGGACGATATCACCGAAGGCATGACTATCGGGTGGAATATTGGCAACTCTCTGGATGCTAACGGCGGCGGACTTTCCCAGGAGACAAGCTGGGGCAACCCTGTTATTACCCAGGAACTCATCGATGCTGTCAAGGCAAAGGGCTTCAATACCATTCGTGTGCCCACAACCTGGTATAAGAATGTGACACAAAGCACTGATGCGAGCGGGAACCCGGTTTATACCATCAATCCAGACTGGCTGGCACGTGTCAAGGAAGTCGTGGACTATGCCTATAATCAGGGCATGTATGTGATTCTGAACCTGCACCACGAGGAGTGGATCAACCGCTCGGACTTCCCCACTGCTTACAATGAAATGTCCCCTCGTTTGATTCAGATGTGGGAACAGATCGCAGCATATTTCAAGGATTATGACCAGCATCTGATTTTCGAGGGCATGAATGAACCTCGTCAGATAGGTGTGCTCTATGAATGGCAGGGCAATGCAGATTGCTATGCAGTGGTAAACAAGCTCAATGCAGATTTTGTGAACACCGTGCGTTCCATTGATTCCCCTTACAAGGACACCCGTCTGCTGATGATCCCGTCCTATGCGGCTTCGGCATATGCAAGCAGCTACTCCTCTCTGGAGATTCCGGACGATGACTATGTGGCAGTTTCCCTGCACGCATACACCCCTTATAATTTTGCCATGGGTGACGGTGACCATACTGTTTTCTCTGACAATTATAAGAGCGATCTGGATTCTCTCTTCTCGGATATCCAGTATTATTTCACCGACAAGGACATTCCCGTTGTACTGGGCGAATTCAGTGCATCCAACTTCGACAATACCAACGCCCGCTGCGACTGGGCAACCTATTACCTGACCTGGACGAAGAAGCTGGGTATCCCTTGCGTACTCTGGGATAACAACGCCATCACCAACAGTGTCTCTGCTTCTGAGGCGCACGGCTATCTCAACCGCAGCAACAACACTTGGTATGAGGCATCTGAGCCGGTAGTTGACGCTATGATGGCAGTTATTGATGATAATGGCATAGCCTGGGGCAGTGAAAAGCATCTTCCTACCTATGAGCATGCAGATTTGAGCACAGGCGATGTGATCTGGGAAGGCGAAAATTCTATTACAGAGGCATCCAGCGCTGTGCCTATTACGAAAGATCAGCTGACAAAGGGTGAGATCGCCGTTGTATACACCAGCGGCAGCAAGCCTGTCATTGCCTTCATGGACAGCTCCTGGGGCAACTGGACCGAAGTTGGCGCATACAGCATAGACGAGGAAAAAGGCATTGCTTACTACAGTTCTGAGGATATTGCAAAGGCATGGGGCGGCGATATTTCCACCATCGGTTCCATTTGCGTCAAAACGACCGGCGGCGAATGCACTTATACCAAGATCGTTGCCCTGGGTGAGTCAACGCTCACGACAGGAACAACTCCTATGCAAACAACGGAAACGACTACTTCTGTTAGCATTGACTATTGGCTGCTGGGCGATGTTAATGACGATGATACCGTCAATGTTGCCGATATCGTGTACTTCTCAAAGTATCTGCTGGGCAATGCAGAATTGACCAAGCGTGGACATGACAACGCCGACCTGAATGGTGACAGCAAGGTCAACGGTATGGATCTGACAATCTTGCGTCAGTGGATGGTAGAAAGCAACGTGTAAACCCATCATCCTTTATAAAAGCAAAAGCGTCTGACTGGATTTTCCGGTGAGACGCTTTTTCATTTGACAGAAATGACATCCTATGCTATACTGAAAATGAATGGAAGTGATACTTATGAGACAAGTGATGCCGCCGACATATCGAACATTCCGCTGCATTGCCGGAGCCTGTCCGGACAGCTGCTGCAAAGACTGGGAGATCGTGCTGGATGAGGAAACCGAAACATTTTATCGTACCATTCCCGGTGCACTGGGCGAACGTCTCCGTAAAGCTATGGTTCTTGACGAGGATGGCGATACCATATTTCAAGAAAAAGACAGCCGCTGCCCTTTCTGGAATGCACAGCATCTCTGCGATATTCAGACACAGCTTGGCGAAGCTGCATTGTGCGAGACATGCCGCCAGTTCCCACGACTGGTTCAGGATTACGGGGATTTTGCGGAATATGACCTTTCCATTGCCTGTCCGGAAGCGGCACGGATGCTGTTGACTATGCCTCTGGATGCATGGACGCTGACAGAGGAACCGCATCCGGAACTGCCTGGAGATGAGCCGGAATATGACCCGGTACGGATGGCACAATTGCAGCGCCAACGCTGGCAGCTGTTCAAAAAGCTCAGGGATACATCTCGTCCGGCACTGGTTCAGATGGCAGAATGCCTTTCCATGCAGCTGGAGTGGGAACAGATCGCCCATCCACAAATGCAGGAGGATGTCATTTGTTCGGAAAGTGTTTGTCTGGAATTCCTGCGTTCCTGTGAGATTCTGACCCAGGACTGGCAGCATATGCTGGAACAAGCTGCGCTTACACCGAAATACACTTTGGAAACGGACGAAGCATTTGACAGGGAAATACGTCTCTTTGCCATGGATGTACTGTATCGGCACTATCTGCGCACGGTATTTGCGGAAAATTCTCTGTTTTCGGTACAGCTTGCAGCGTTTTTCGTCTGCGCTGTCTGCACTATGATCCATCGGATGAATATCCGCACACAGCCGGAACGCTTGCGTATCTGGCAGCTGTTTGTCAAAGAGGTGGAATATGACGGAGACAATATGAAACGGCTGGAACAATTGCTGGAAACAGACCAGATTTTTTCACCAGCTGCCCTTTGCGCCCGGTTGCATACAGATAATATGGTTTTTTCTAAAAAAATTGAAAAAAGGTATTGACAAGCCCCGAAGAGTGTGATATAATTAAAAACTGTAGCGGCTCTGTCGCAAAATAATTGGAATTCTCAGGACTACTGTCGGCGCAATGGCCGATGGGCTGCTGTAGATAAAATACAACAGATGCAGGAGGTGAAACCCCATGAGAGAAGGCATTCATCCGACATTTGAAAAGACTACCATCACATGCCACTGCGGCAATGTTATGGAGACAATGTCCACAAAGAAGGATATCAAGGTTGAAATCTGCGCAAAGTGCCACCCGTTCTTCACTGGTAAGCAGAAGCTGGTAGATACTGGCGGACGTGTAGATCGTTTCAAGAAGCGTTTCAATCTGGACTAATTTCCGGAACAATTACAATGGAAAGGGACGGTATATTCTTTACCGTCCTTTTTTGTCTACCTGGAGGTTGATGAAATGACAGATTACCGCACTGTTGCCGCACCCGTGACGGCATCCTTTGTGGAGAAAAAGTCGGAATTTATGGCATATCTGGCACCGGTACATACCCAGGAAGAGGCTGCCCAGGTCATTGAAAACGTGCGGCGAGAGCATCGGAGAGCCAGGCACAATGTCTATGCCTATTTGCTCCGTGAGGGCAATGCCTCCCGCTATTCAGACGACGGCGAACCTCAGGGTACAGCAGGAATGCCCATTCTGGATGTGCTGCAAAAGAACGGGCTGACAGACATCTGCTGCGTGGTGACACGATATTTCGGCGGTGTGCTGCTGGGTGCCAACGGACTTGTCCGTGCTTATTCCCACAGCGCAGCCCTTGCAGTGGAACAGGCGCAGATACAAATCATGCTCCCCTGCTATCCGGTCACTATCCAGTCGGACTATTCCCTTTACGGCAAAATTGTCTACAACCTGCCCCAGACTGACTTGGTACAGCTGGACACGGTGTTCGAGGATCAGGTGCAGCTGAAACTACTGGTGCGGGATACTCTCTGGGAATCTTTGCAAAAGGAACTCATCGACTTGACCGGAAATCAGATCACCATGGATGTGGGCAAATTGCAGTATGCAGATTTTTCCAAAAGCAACAAAAAAATAAGTACAAAAAATGCTGTAAAAAAAGAGGACTTTTTGACATTCAAGGCGTATTTATAGGCAGTGAAATGTAAAGGAGGGATTCTCATGACCATTCGAGAACAGCTGGAACAGCAGGAATTACAGTTTCTGTCGCCGGATGCCTGCCCGAACCTGGGACATGCCCGGAGAATGCGGCCGGAAGAGCCATGTTCCTACCGAACGGAATTCCAACGGGATCGAGACCGGATTCTGCATTGTAATTCCTTCCGGCGGCTGAAACGAAAGACACAGGTATTTCTCTCCCCTGCTGGTGATCACTACCGTACCCGGCTGACCCATACGCTGGAGGTATCCCAGATTGCACGGACCATATCCCGTGCTATGGGACTGAATGAGGATCTGACGGAGGCCATTGCCCTGGGACATGATCTGGGACATTCTCCTTTTGGACACAGCGGCGAGTCCATCCTCAACAGTATTTGCCCCCACGGCTACCGTCACTATGAGCAGAGCCTGCGTGTGGTGGATATTATCGAAAAAAATGGTGCAGGGCTGAATCTGACTGATGAGGTACGCAACGGCATTCTCTGCCACACAAACCGCATCGCCGATACAAAAGAAGGGAATGTGGTGCGCGTTGCCGACCGGATCGCCTATATGAACCATGACATTGAGGATGCCATCCGCGCCGGGATTCTGCGGAAAGAGGACTTGCCCTTGGATGTGGTAGAAGCGTTGGGAGATACCAAGACAAAGCGGATCACCAAGCTGGTGGGGGCTGTTGTGGAACACGGCACGGAACAGATCGGCATGGCACCGGAGATCCAAGCCGTGCACGACAAGCTTCACGCATTTCTCTTTGAAAAAGTATACTACAATCCCATTGCCAAGCAGGAGGAAAACAAGGCGAAACTGCTCATTGAGACATTGTATACCTATTTTATTTCCCATGCATCGTTATTGCCGGCGGAGTATCTCGCCATTGCGGAAAAAGAGGATATTCACCGTGCAGTCTGTGATTATATCTCCGGCATGAGCGACGGCTATGCTGTGGATCTGTACAAGGATCTGTTTATTCCGAAGAGCTGGGAGTAAACGCACAATTTGCGAAAGGGCGGTGATTCCATGACTTATAGTGACGACTTTTTAGAACAGATCCGGGCTGCCTGTCCCATGGAGACCATTGCCGGAAATTATGTGAATCTCATCCGCCGGGGCAGACATTATGTTTGCAACTGCCCCTTTCACTCGGAAAAATCTCCGTCCTGCACGATCTTTCCAGACACCCAGAGCTTTTACTGCTTCGGCTGTGGTGCAGGCGGCGATGTTATCACCTGGGTGCGGCGCATGGAAAATCTGGAGTTCACAGATGCTGTAAAGCAGCTGGCGGAAAAAAGCGGACTCCAGGTTCCAAACGACCGGGAAGCCGACCGTCGTGTCCAGCTGCGCACCAGAATCTTTGCCATCAACCGGGAAACCGCCAATTTTTATTTCCGAAATCTCACTGCCGGAAATGACAAACGGGGGCTGCAATATCTGGTCTCCCGTCAGCTGAAGCCGGAAACCATCCGGAAATACGGTCTGGGCTATGCGCCGGATGCGTGGAATGTGCTGACAGACCACCTGCTGCGAAAAGGCTTCACAGAGGAAGAACTCCTGGCGGCAAATGTGGCGCATCGTTCCAGCAAGGGCAATTTGTACGATGCGTTCCGCTGTCGTGTTATGTTCCCTATCGTGGACACGAGAGGTGCTGTTATCGGCTTCGGCGGCAGAGTCATGGATGACAGCCAGCCCAAGTATCTGAACACCGCCAAGACCCCTGTCTTTGACAAGGGACGCAATCTGTTCTCCCTGAATTTTGCCAAGGACAGCAACTCCACCCATATGATCCTTGCCGAGGGATATATGGATGTCATTGCCATTAACCAGGCTGGATTCTCCAATGTGGTGGCGACTCTGGGTACTGCTATTACGCCGGAACAGGCACGAAAGCTCACCCAGTATGCCAAGGAAATGATCATTGCCTATGACAGTGACGGTGCTGGACAGCAGGCAACGCAAAAGGCGATCAACCGATTCAGCGAAGTGGGAATGCCCACACGGATCCTGCACATGACCGGTGCAAAAGACCCGGACGAGTTTATCAAAAAATTTGGTTCGGAGCGATTCCGGTTACTGCTGGAACAGGCTGGCGATGCCATCAATTTCCGGCTGGATCGCTGCGAAGAGGGATTGGACCCCAATACAGAAGCCGGAAAGGTACAGCTGCTGAAACGTGTGGTATCTGTACTGACGGAGATCCAGAATCCTCTGGAACGGGAGGTCTATCTCTCCCGAACGGCAAACAAATGGGAGATTTCCAAAGATGTGCTGGAGCAACAGGTGGAACGCCAGCTGCGCAGCAAAAAACGCCTTGAAAAGACAAAGGAATGGAAAGGCATTATGGAACACACGGTGCGTCCGGAACCGCAGCAGCCGCAGTCTGGTACCCATCTCCGGGAAAGCCGTGCGGAAGAACGGATCCTCTGTTATCTTCTGGTGAATCCGACAGATGCGGTGTGGATCGCAGACACACTGACGGCGGAACAATTTGTCACCCCTTTATACCGCCAGGTCTTTGCGGCTTTTCAGGAATGCTGCAAAAGTGGAACTGCATTCTCACTTTCTTACCTGGGAAACGTATTATCTGACGATGAAATGGGTAAAATAAGCGGGATTCCTGCACGGCATCGCGAAATTCCTGTCACGCGGGAGGAAGTAAAGGACTGTATTCGTATTTTACAGGAAGGGCAGCATACAGATGTGGAAACAGACGACGATCTACTTTCTCTGATTCAGAAAAAGCAGCATCCGAATGTCTGATTACTTATATAAAAAACGGTTCTCCGCTGAGAATTCGGATAGAAAGGAAAATATGCCATGGAACAGAAAAAAATGACCATTGACGCTTTGATGGAACAGGGCAAGGCCAACGGAAAGCTCACCACAAAGGAGATCACCGATGTTCTGGACGAGCTGGATTTCGACACCGACCAGCTGGCGTCCATCATCAACAGCTGCGAACAGCTGAACATTGAGATCATTGACGACACCGCCATTGATGAATCTATCGGCGGCAGCGATGCAGACCTGGTAGATGATCTGGAAATGACGCTCTCTACTGAGGGAATTGCCATCGACGACCCAGTAAAAATTTATCTGAAAGAGATCGGCCGCGTGCCTCTGCTTTCTCCGGACGAAGAGACTGAACTGGCAAAGCGCATGATGGAGGGCGACAGCTATGCCAAAAAGCGTCTGTCTGAGGCAAACCTCCGTCTGGTTGTCAGCATTGCAAAAAAATATGTGGGCAGAGGAATGCAGTTCCTGGATCTGATTCAGGAGGGTAACCTGGGACTTCTGAAAGCTGTAGAGAAATTCGACTACACCAAGGGCTTCAAATTCTCCACCTATGCCACATGGTGGATTCGTCAGGCAATCACCCGTGCCATTGCCGATCAGGCAAGAACCATCCGTATTCCGGTGCACATGGTGGAGACTATCACCAAGGTTAAGAAAGTTTCCAGCCAGCTCCTCCACGAGACAGGTCATGATCCGTCTGCGGAAGAAATTGCAGAAAGACTGGAAATGCCGGCGGAGCGTGTCCGTGAGATCATGCGCATTGCACAGGATCCCGTTTCTCTGGAAACACCCATCGGCGAAGAGGAGGACAGCCACCTGGGCGACTTTATCCCCGACGACGATGCACCGGCTCCGGCAGATGCAGCTTCTCTCATGCTTTTGAAAGAACAGCTCAACGAAGTACTGGCAACGCTGACCGACCGTGAGGCAAAGGTACTCCGTCTGCGTTTCGGACTGGAGGACGGTCGTTCCCGGACACTGGAAGAAGTAGGCAAGGAATTCGATGTCACTCGTGAACGTATCCGTCAGATCGAAGCAAAAGCACTGCGCAAGCTGCGCCATCCCAGCCGCAGTAAAAAAGTCAAGGATTTTCTGGACTAATCTTGTATAAACAGCTCCTGCTGCACCCCGATTTCCCCTTGGAGCGTATAGGTAACCGTCCATTGTATGCCGTCCTCGGTTTCGAGGGCGGCTGTTTTTTTGTCCAGAATCTCCACTTCACCCAGAAAATTATCTTCATATCGCTGTACCTGTTCCTCCAGATTTTGTTTTGCTTCTTCCGGCGTCAACGTCAGTATTTTCGATCGGTATTCGTGATAGGTCTCCCGATATATGCCAATGGGCAGTTCCGCCCCTAACAGGGAAAACCAGCTGTAGCCTGTGGTTTTGATACTGTCCTCGTAGGGATCTTCTGTATTTCCCAAGGGCATATGCCATGTGAAAATATCCAGATACTGCCTTGTTGTCGTTTCACCTGTTGGCGTGCGCAGATGCTGCTCATAGGAACAGGTGAATGTTTCCGTCTGCTCGTACTGCCCGATAATACTCCCCAGAGAATGGCGTATTCCCAGATGTCCCGTTTCATCTGTGACAACTCCGCTGACTAAAAGGTCACCTTTCTGCACCGGTTCCCCCACCAGCTTCATAAGCTGTCCGCAGTAAATTGACACGGAAACAATCTGTCCGTTCTGTGCTGACACAATATTGGACGGCACCCGATCCTCCAGCATTTCCGGCACAGGTTCACGCTCCATGACTTCTACCACAAGGCGATTTCCCGTGTGACGCATTCCCACCCATGCCAGTTCATCCACTCCGGCTCGCAAGGTATGTTCACACATGGAAAAATCAATGGATGGAATCCAGCTGCCACGTGTCACACCACATTCCTCCAAAATGGCGGTGATCTCCGCTGTGGTTGCAGTTTCGTTGCCGATCACGTCAATTTCCATGACAATATTGGAACCATAAAACAGCAGTCCGCCGGTGAGAAGCAGTCCCACCGGAATGCCAAATCGGAAGCGATAGCGATGCAGAAATTGCCGCAAGGTGCGGCGAGTAGTCAGTTCCAGTGTAACGCCGTATTGCTGCGCCAGTTCTTCCACGGATGCACGGTATTTCCCATAGAACCGGAACTGATACGTATCCCCCAGACATCGCTGTTCATGGCAGCAGATACCGGCAGACTGCATCGCATTGAGAAAGGAATACAGCTTTCCGCCGGATGCCGATGCCCGGTATTCACCTCGCAGATGCTGTTCCATGGCGCACCCCCTTCGGTGTCAGTGTCATCGTCTGGATCTCTCCGTGGATCAGCAGACTTTCCGGTGAACGGCTGTCTGCCTGGAGATCTCTGCCCCAGATCTCCAAGATCAGGTCAGTGGTCTGCACCACAATGCGGATATCGTTGTATTCTAAGATCCTGCGGCAATTTTCCAGATAAATCTCTCGGTTCCCGTTCATTTGAAGATAGGTTTGCAGGCAGAGCAACCGCCGTCCGGCTTCTGCCACACGTTTTCCCATGCGAATCACCTCACGGCATTCTATGCAGATGCATGGGAAAATAGTATTCCTGGCATATTTGATCACTTGACAGACATAAAAATAGGCAAATCTGATTGAATGTATTTCCAGGAGGTTGTGATATGGTTCGTTCATTCATCATGCGCCGGAATGCTTCGGTTTGCGGAATATTGCTCCTGCTGATCCTCTGTGTTTGTTTTGCAAGTGAGATCCGGTCAGAAATGCTGGATGCACTGACCCGGTGCCTGACGGTCATTATCCCATCCCTGTACGCTATGATGATCCTGTCCCAGCTGGTTGTGACAACTGGAATCTGGCGTGTGTTGGCAAAACCTCTGCGCCGGATCACGTCGAAGCTGTTCGGTATGCCTGATGCCTGTTTTGCAGTATTTTTGCTGAGCCAGTTTGCAGGTTATCCGGTGGGCGCCAGTATGCTCCGCACTCTGACGGAAAACGGCACACTGCGTCGGGAAGATGCAGGCAGACTGCTCTGGGTATGTTACGGCGGCGGTCCGGCGTTTCTCCTGGGACTTCTGGGTAATGTTCGCCATCGAGACCAGGTATTTCTGCTGATTTTCGGGGCAAACGTGCTGTCCAATCTGCTGCTGGCATGTCTGCTATTCCGGCACCATCCCATACAACTTCATCAAAACGAACAAACAACGATTCGTCCAGCTGATGCCTCTCTATTGGTACAGTGTACCGCCGATGCCGGGAGGACGCTGCTGAAACTCTGCGGCATTATTCTTTGTTTTTCCGCAGTCTGTGGGGTGCTGGATGAGCTGGGACTGTTCCGCCTGCTGACTCTGTCTGCGCAGAGAATTTCTCTGACATTCCCTGTTTCCGTTGCAACCAAAAGTGTGCTGGAGATTACCAATGCCGCCGCATTATCTCTCCCCTTTCGCTTGCGAATCCCCATATTCGCAGCACTGATTTCCTTCGGCGGTTTCTGCGTGATCTTACAGATCCGGGCTATCGCGGGAGAAGTCATTCCTATGAAGCACTTTATTGTTTGGCGGTGCGTAGCTGCCATATTTTCTGCCATATGCTGCGCTGTGGGTATGCACTTTTTGCCGGATATTCCCAACGAAACAGCAGCTGTGGTATCCACTTCCATTGTCTCCCGGAATCCGATTTTCCCCACATGCATGCTTCTCATCATGATGCTGCTGGTATTCCGGGAAGAGCAGAAACTGACGAAGTAACCCACGAAATGTTTTTCCAAAAAGAGCTGCTGCGCCAAAAAGACGGCGCAGCAGCTCTTTTAATCATGAACGCAGTACTCGATCCAGTACGACAAAATCATTTTCCCGTGCCGTCAGACGAATCTCATCCCCGGGACGTATCTCACTGCGCAGCATCTTATCTGCCAGAGGATTTTCCACTGTCTGCGCCAGGTAGTGCTTCATGGGTCGTGCACCGTATTGGGCTGTTTTCGGCGCATGTGCCAGAAGCTGTACGGCTTCCGGTGTGAATTCCATGGCAATTTCCATGCGTGCCAGCCGCTGCTGCAATCCCTGGAGCATTCCCTTTGCGATCTGTTCCAGACTGCTGGGCTGCAATTTATGAAACCAAAGTATGCCATCCAGTCTGCCCAGAAATTCCGGAGAAAAGTGCTGTTTCAAGGCATTTTGAGCCGCTTCGTTGTGCACGCCGGAATGGGATGCCGTAAAGCCCAGCTGTTCACCGGTGCGCATGGCTTCGCCACCGATATTGGAGGTGAGAATCAGCAGGGCGTGGCGAAAGCTGGTCTTTCTGCCGCAGGAGTCGGTGAGAACGCCATCCTCCATGATCTGCAACAGAATATTGCACACATCCGGATGGGCTTTTTCAATTTCATCAAACAGAATAACGCAATAAGGTCTGCGGCGAACTCGTTCACACAGCATACCGCCGTCCTCAAATCCCACGTATCCGGGAGGCGCACCGATAAGCTTGGAGACAGCATGCTTTTCCATGAACTCGGACATATCAATGCGTATGAGACTTTCCTTGTCGTCAAACAGATGCTCCGCCAGTGCGCTTGCCATGGCGGTTTTTCCTACACCTGTTGGCCCGGCAAAGAGGAATGTGCCGATGGGACGGGCGGTATCCTGCAGCCCGGTGCTGGCGCGAAACAATGCCGCTGTCAGTTCGTCAACTGCCTCGTCATGCCCGATGACCTGACGTTTCAGGGTATCCCCCAGCGTCAACAGCTTTTGACGCTGGGCTTCGGTGATCTTTTCCGTTGGGATGCCTGTGCGTGCCGCTACCACCACGGCAACATCTTCTTCGGTCACTTCTGCGGTTTCTGGCGTATTTCGTGTCTGCTCCCATCGGATACGTGCCCGGGAGCAAGCTTCGTCCAGGAGATCAATGGCCTTATCTGGAAGAAAGCGGTCGTGGAGATATCGGTCGGCATATTGAATCGCTGTTTTCAGAACCGGGTCTGAAATGGTCACTCGGTGAAATTCCGCATAGGTCTCCCGCAAACCCTGGAGCATAGCATAGCATTGATGCTCATCTGGCTCGTGGACTTGTACTGACTGAAAGCGGCGTTCCAATGCACTGTCTTTTCCGATGGTAGTGCGGAATTCCTCCGGCGTAGTGGCGCCAATGAGCCGTATTTCACCCCGTGCCAGCTGAGGTTTCAACATATTTGCCGCATCAATAGCACCCTCCGCTGCACCTGCGCCGACAATGGTGTGCAGCTCGTCAATGAATAAAATGATATTGCCGTGCTCTACGGCTTCAGTCAGGCAGTTTTTCAGACGTTCTTCAAAATCACCACGATATTTCGCGCCGGACAGCAGGGCAGGCAAATCCAAGGAAAACAGCTGCATATTTTGCAGGGATTCGGGTACGTCACCCTGTAGTATCTTTCGGGCGATGCCTTCCACTATGGCAGTCTTTCCCACGCCGGCTTCTCCGATGAGACAGGGGTTATTTTTCGTTCGCCGGGAGAGAATGCGGATGATCTGCTGCAATTCCTTGTCTCGTCCCACCAGTGGGTCGTAACGGTATGGGTTGGACGGATCGGTCATAAGCTTGCCGTACTGAAACAGTGCCGGGCAGGATTTTCGGGACAGGGTGTCGATTTGCTGGCGTTCCATCCGCACGCCATAGGTGGTATCGCAGTTGCAAAGGGTGCACAGCTGGTTCAGGCTTACCCCCAGCTTTTTGAGAATGGTCACAGCACTGCAGCAAGGAGCATGGATGATTGCCAGAAGCAGATGTTCTGTTCCCGCAAGCGCTCTTCCGGCATCCCGTGCCCGTTCTTTGGCATCCTCCAGAATGGACACCAGTGATGGCGTCAGACAGTCGTCTCGTACCTGTGCAGGAATACCTCGTCCCACCAGGTCAATGACGGCGTGGCGCAGCCGGTCTGCGTCCATTTGCTGCGCCGCAAGTGCACTTGCAGCCGCATTGCCGCCTTCCTCCACCAGCCCCAGCAGCAGATGTTCACTTCCGATGTACGTATGCCCCAGTTCTTCGGCGACGTGAATTGCCTCCTTCATGGCTAGAATTGCTTTTCCCGTAAACCCTTCTGTATATCGCATGGCTTTTTCTGTCCTTTCCTTTGATTCAATGTGTACGATTATAGTATGCCATAAACTTCCTGCAATATTTGTCGAAGGAGTCACACATTTTTCGCTTCGGCATACAATGTACTATGAAACAGACAAAAAACAGTTTGTTTCAAAAAAATTTGACACAAAGGAGATTGTGTATTATGTGTTTTGAGGGTAACGGTGGATGCTGCTGGATTATTATTCTGCTTGTGATTCTGTTCTGCTGCTGCGGTAACGGTAATGGCTTCGGCTGTGGCTGCGGCAACAACAACGGCTGCGGCTGTGGATGCTAAGGATTTTTTTCGGCATAATCTCAGCATAATCTGAAAAACGGGTGCAGTACCTCTGTGGTGTCTGCACCCGTTTTTTGTCTGATGGGCACCTCTAAAAACCCGCTCACCCGTCATCTGCGGCGCATCTTTACGCCATCT
>NZ_CALDMP010000067.1 GCF_937915125.1 uncultured Ruminococcus sp.
TTCGTCAGATGAAACAAAAAGCGCAGTGAATACTTTGTGTATTCACGAGCATTTCTGTGAAATATGACGGAAAATATGCAAGCATATGACGTGCAAAGTTGCCAGGCGCTCTTTGTGCGGTGTTGCCTAAATGTGAATCTTTCGCAAAACGGCTTGACAAGTACCGCGAAACAGTGTAAAATAAAAGTGTTGTATCAAATTACAAACGAATCCCGGCAAACGCTTTGCCGGGAAACGCTGCGTTTTGAAACGTGTGCGTTTTGATTCATTACAGATGCCGGTCACGGCGGAGTCGGATTTTCTCCCGTGAACGGTTTTCCATAAAGATTGCACAAACAGCGGCATTGACAATTTGACGCTGGAACTGCTTTTTCTGCCGGCTGTCGGCAGAAAATATCGGAGAAATGTGATCACGGAATTGCGATGCTCCCTTTGATACGGTGCAGAATATCCCCACAGGCGCACTGTCCGCCTCTGCCGGGGATGCGGTACGGCACTGCCCCATACCAAACGGGAAACAAATTTCTGAGGAAAAATACAAGTGAATACGAGACGCACATGCCCCTTTGGCGAAAACGCCGCTGTGTTGTATAGATAGACAAATCAGTTATAAGGAGGTAGTGCATAGAGATGCAAGAAGTGAGTTTGGCACTGACGGTGATCCTCTGTGCGGCTGCGCTTTTGATCGGCGCAGGAATCGCCGGATGGCTTGCATACCGGAAGGGCATCCGGACAGGTGCAGAACAGCGCAAGCAGCAGGCAGAAGCTGCCATCGGCTCTGCGGAAAAAGAAGCCGGACGCATTCTGGAGGATGCAAAGAAAGAAGCAGAATCCAAAAAGAAAAGTGCACTGATCGAAGCAAAGGACGAGATCTATAAGCTCCGTTCAGACGCAGAAAAAGAGATCAAGGACAGACGCTCTGAGATCGGACGGCAGGAACGCCGTATTCAGCAGAAGGAAGAAAATCTGGACAAAAAGACCGACAACCTGGACCGCAAGGAAGAATCCCTCAAGCGGAAGCTGAAGAATGCCGAGGACAAACTGGCAGAAGCAGAAGCTGTGAAGGAAAATCAGCTCCAGGAACTGGAACGAATCTCTGGGCTGACCCAGGATCAGGCAAAGGAATATATCCTGAACACCCTGGAGGACGAGCTCATCCACGAAAAGGCTGTGAAGATCTCCTACTATGAGCAGCAGCTCAAGGATGAGTGCGAAGAAAAGGCACGCAGCTATATTTCTCTCGCCATTGCAAAATGTGCGGCAGATCAGGTATCTGAAACAGCAGTCTCCGTTGTGGCGCTGCCCAATGACGAAATGAAGGGTCGTATTATCGGCCGTGAAGGACGGAATATCCGTACTCTGGAAACGCTTACCGGCGTAGACATCATTATCGACGATACACCGGAGGCGATCGCTCTCTCCTGCTTCGATCACGTGCGCCGTGAGGTTGCACGGATCGCACTGGAAAAGCTGATTGCAGACGGACGGATCCATCCCACCAAGATCGAGGAAATGGTCGAAAAGGCTCGCCGTGAGGTAGAGCACCGTATCCGCCAGGAGGGCGAACGTGCTGTGCTGGAGACCAATGTCCACGGTGTGAACAACGAGCTGGTGAAGCTCCTGGGACGGCTGTATTACCGCACCAGCTACCGCCAGAACGTTCTGGCGCACTCCATCGAGGTTTCCAAGCTGTGCGGTGTACTGGCATCGGAAATGGGTGTAGACGCAAATCTGGCACGACGTGCCGGACTGCTCCACGACATCGGTAAAGCACTGACTGCGGAGATCGAAGGCTCTCACGTACAGATCGGTGTGGATGTCTGCCGGAAGTACAACGAAAACAACGAGGTCATTCACGCCATTGAAGCCCATCACAACGATGTGGAACCCAAAACAGCTATCGCATGTATCGTACAGGCTGCTGATGCCATTTCTGCGGCACGTCCGGCAGCACGAAGCGAAAACTATGAGAACTACATCAAGCGGCTGCAAAAGCTGGAGAGCATCTGCGCATCCTATGAGGGCGTGGAAAAGTGCTATGCATTGCAGGCAGGCCGTGAGATTCGTGTTATGGTGGTGCCTGAGGTCATCAATGACGAAAAAATGGTTCTGGTGGCACGCCAGATCGCAAAGCAGATCGAAGCCGAAATGGACTATCCGGGTCAGATCAAGGTGAACCTGATCCGCGAGAGCCGTGTGGTAGATTACGCAAAGTAAATCTGAATCAGAATATCAAAACGTCCCCGATACCGGTTTGTGACCGTGTCGGGGACGTTTTTGTTGCATACGCAAACGTATTATGATGTTATTTCTTTTCCGAAATTCGCATGGAAATATCAAAGCACTTTACAGAATGGGTCAGTGCACCCAGGGAAATAATATCCACGCCGGTTTCCGCAATGCTACGGATAGTCTGCTCGGTAACATTGCCGGATGCCTCTAGCAGTACCTTGCCGTTTACCAGCTGCACTGCCTTTGTCATTTCCTCGCAGCTCATGTTGTCCAGCATGATAATATCCGCCCCGGCAGAAAGTGCCTCTTCCAGCTCTGCCAGAGTGCGCACTTCCACTTCAATTTTCACCATATGACCGATTTTCTTACGCAGCGCCGTCACTGCCGGGGTAATGCCGCCGTATGCGTCAATGTGATTGTCCTTGAGCATCGCACCGTCAGACAGGTTATAGCGGTGGTTCTTGCCGCCGCCCACTGTCACGGCATATTTTTGCAGGGGTCGCAGTCCGGGCAGGGTCTTTCTGGTATCGGTGATCTGTGCGTTTGTCCCGGCAACCAGCTCCACGCAGCGATTGGTCGCTGTGGCAATGCCGCTCATGTGCTGAAGAATGTTCAGCGCCGTGCGTTCGCCCTTGAGCAGTGTCTTGGTACTGCCGGTAATAGTGGCGATAATATCGCCTTTCTGTACCTTTTCTCCGTCATGGATACGGATGTCCATCTCAAATGCGCCGCCTACCAATTCGAACACACGCTTTGCAATGTCAATGCCGCAGAGGACGCCGCTGTCCTTCGCCAGATAATAAGCTTCGCTGGTATGGCTGTCGTCCAGGAGATTGTCTGTGGTGACGTCAATGTAATGAATATCCTCGTCCAGTGCTGTGGTAATCAGCCGATCGATGTAAGTTTGCTGTAGCATAATGCAGTTCCTTTCCTCAAAGTACTTCCTTCAAAATCAAATACGCCACTGTGGCAAGAGATTTTGCTTCTACATAATCCGCATCCACAATATAAGGCTCAGAAATCAGCTGATTGCGAATCTCCGTAATGCGAGCCAGTCCCTCAGGGAGCTTTTCCTTATTGGGGATGACAAAATAATTTTCCTGCATGATCTTGCGGATCTCCGTGCGGAATCCCTTGGGCAGCTTTTTGGCATCAGGATTTACTGGAAATGCCGCTTCTTCAAAGGTTTCCGGTGCATCCGGCAGCTTTCTGGCAATGTCCAGCGCCGCCTGTCTGGAGAATACCAGAGCTTCCAGCAGGGAATTGCTGGCAAGGCGGTTGTTGCCGTGAACGCCCGTGTGTGAGCACTCCCCTGCTGCGTACAGATTGGGAATCGTGGTCTCGGAATTGTTGTCCACCTGAATGCCGCCCATAAGGTAATGCTGGCATGGGAAAATGGGAATAGGCTCCTTTGTCATATCATAGCCCTGTTCCAGGACTTTTTCATAGATCATAGGGAATCGGTTCCGGATGAAATCCGGGTCTTTGTAGGAGATATCCAGGTAGAATTCATCGGAATTCGTCTCCCGGCTCTCCAGGATAATGGAATGGGAAACCACATCCCGTGGTGCAAGCTCCAGCCGTTCATCATAGCGATCCATAAAGCGTTCTTTTTTGCAGTTGAGCAGATACGCACCCTCCCCCCGGACTGCCTCGGAAATCAGAAAGCACTCACGTGTATGGCGGTTATTGAACGCCGTGGGGTGGAACTGGATCAGATGCAGATTCCGGATCTCTGCCCCGTTTTCATAGGCAAAGGCAATGCCGTCACCGGTGGCGATTTTGGAGTTAGTGGTAAAGCCGTACACACGGCCGATGCCGCCGGTGGCAAGAAGCATGAAGTGGCTGCTGTAGACGGTGCAGGAGCCGCCCTGGAGTACATTGACAGAAAAACCCGTGGCAGTCTTTTGCATGCCAACCATCATGGCGTGTTCCAGAATGGTCACATTGGGCAGGGTCTTGACCTTCCGGATGAGCTTATCCAGAATTTCTGCCCCTGTGGCATCCTTGTGGTGGAAGATCCGGTGACGGGAATGCCCCCCCTCCAGTGTCCGATGCAGTTCGCCGTCTGCCGTCCGGTCGAAGTCCACGCCGAAGTCCAGAATGGTCTGGATCTCGTGGGCAGCGTGGGTGGTCAGAATGTGCAATGTTTCCGGGTTATTCTTGAAGCCCCCGGCAATCATGGTGTCATGCTCGTGGAGCTCCACAGAATCCTGGGGCGAATTGTATACCCCGGCAATGCCGCCCTGTGCCAGAGCAGAGTTACAGAGGGTCAGCTCCTGTTTACAGAGCAGCAGCACCCGGCAGGAGGAAGGCAGATTAATGGCACCGTAAAGTCCGGCGGCACCGCAGCCCACAATGATCACGTCAAAAGTATTTTCCATAACATTCACGCTTCCTATCCTTTATTGCAGCATCCATACGAGTTCCACCTTGGATCGTATCCGTACCTGCATTTCTCCCCGTCGGCGACAGCAGGATATCGCACGCCGACAGGGGGCATGATTTGGTTTATGGCAATACCGCACAAAGATTGTGCGTCAGATGCGCAGTCAGTTTTTTCGTCAGATGAAACAAAAAGCGCAGTGAATACTTTGTGTATTCACGAGCATTTTTGTGAAATATGACGGAAAAGATGCAAGCATATGACGTACAAAGCCGCCAGGCGCTCTTTGTGCGGTGTTGCCTTATGACTTATGATAAGTATAGCATAAGACGACAGGTTTGTCACTACTTTTTCGGCGTTTTCGGAAATTTGCGCAAAATGAAAGGCGAAAGCTGTTAAATTTTTGACAATCCAAAGAGGAGACGTTGAAAATGAAAGTGATTTCTTCCGAATGGACTACATTTTCACTGGTCTGTAGGGGCGGATATCATCCGCCCGGTGCTTTCCCTGTTTGCTTTGTTGAAAACGTCCCACCGGGACGTTTTCAAAATCTTGGTTACTGAAAAGGTCTCACAAGGCGGGGCGGTCTTGTTCGCCCCGCCTCGAAAAAGCTGTCGCTTTTTCTCACCACCCTCGACCCGGCGCAAAAGTATGCGCCGGGTGTTTCGCCGTCTGCGGCGATATCGCTTTACCGCCCGGAATATGTGAAATTAATCTGCCCAAAACAAAAAGCCGCAGCACTTGGCTGCGGCTGAAACTGCAATTATTCTCCACGTTTCCGTGCCTTTAACGTAAACCGTTCGGCATCCACCAGAAACCGCTTATGGGTTCCCGAACCGATGATGCTGACACCGTCCTCTGCCGTCACGTGGAAAGAGATCTCTCTACCGCTGACAGCAGTTACCTCTGCGGTAGCTGTCACTGTCAGCCCCGGCGGTGTTGCCGCATCGTGACTGATCTCTAGCTTTGTCCCCACGGTAGTCTCCCCTTCTGCAAGGAAAGGCGCAACAGCATTGCACGCCGCCTGTTCCATGAGCGAAGCCATCATAGGTGTTGCAAACACAGGAAGCGAACCGCTTCCCACTGTCATTGCCAGATTCGACATGTCAACCGTCACAGATGCTGTTCCGGATGCGCCAATTGTAATCGGTTCCATACAAATTCTCCTCCATTTGGATCAGTCAGAATCACTGGATTCTGTGGTTTCTTCAGACGGATCGGGCAGCACATCCAGTGCGCTCGGTGAAACAATGTCGCCCAGAATACGGTCATAGGTCAGTGTGTCAAGCTTGGTGTTCTTCTCCTGCATGGGCATGTAGTTCGTGGAATACACCGGCTCTGTTTCCATCTCATTCATCATGGACTGAATAAAGCTGTCCCTGGGCGCGTCGATCAGTTCCATGACCAGATAGGGTGCATAGAATGTGGAAACTGCCTCCTCCGGCAGCGAACTAGTGTTCAGGTCATAGTTGCTCCAGAGGATATACCGCTGTTCATACAATGTGCTGCAATTTTCACTGGTGATGTTCAGCTGGCTATAAATACCGTCATCGCCCCGCAGGGACGGAAAATGGTCACCCACAAAGAGCACGATAGTCGGTTCGTCCACCTCTGCCAGACGATCCAGGAAATCCGCAAGACCGTCTGACGAATGCTGTAGACGGCTCAGATAGTTGACAAATTCATCCTCGCTGTCTCCATCGGTATAGGGCTGGTGGTTCTGCATGGTAGTGGCATGGACATAAAGCGGCTCATCCGTAGAGTCAATGAGGGATTCGATCTGATTGTACACCACATTGTCGTCAATATATTCTCCATAGGTGCTCACCGGCACGGTGAAATCATCCTCGAAGATCATGGTATCAAAGTTGAACTGTCCATAGATCCGTTTCCGGCTGTAGAAGCTGCTCTGGAAGGGATGGACATACGCTGTGGAATAGCCCCAGCTCTTATAGTAGGATGGTACTGTGGGCTGCTGACGCTCCAGGAGCATTCTCTGGGGCATATTGGGGTCATTGATGGACTTTACCGGCAGTCCGAACAGCAGCTCGAATTCCGTCCGGACAGTATAGCTGGCATAGGTCGGCACGATCAATGTACCCTCTGTTCCCTCAGAAGCTGCCTCATCCAGACCGTCATAATACTGATCCAGTCCGGTATAGCCCAACTCTTCCAGTTCCTTCGAAAATGCCCGGAAATCCGCAAAGGATTCCGACATGATCTCAATGACATTGGGCTTTACGCCGCCGTCAAAATCTAGATCCGGCACTTCTTCTGCCAGATACTGGTCGATCAGATCGGAGCTGTCCTCCTGATATTCCTCCGGCTCTTCCAGCTTGTTGGAGAGATTCTCCGACCCGGTCTGCATGAAAAAGGCAAGAAATCCATTGTTTTCAAACTTTTCGTTGAGAATGAAGGTATTGTCCGCCGCCTTAGTATCCAGCTGGAACAGGGCATACACTGGCTTCGAAACAGCAGGCACTGTTACCACCATGACACAGGCAATCAGACATGCCAGCCCCGGCACCAGCCGCTTCGGCAGCTTCACACGGGTATTGAACCTTGGATTAAACCAATACGCCACCAAGATAAACGCCACGCAGATGGCAAGATAGAGAATCAGCCTGGGGGTGATTTTGATATACGCAAAGGACGTGAGACTTTTCAGGCTTCTGGCAAGCTTCATATCCGTCATAATGAGATGATTGCCATTTGTGTTGTATTTAAACAATTCCGTAATACTCAGTGCCATATACAGGACGCTTTCCAGCAGCATGGAGAACCAACCAGAGCGGAACAGCAGCAGTGCACCGAGAAAAATCAGTGCTGCAATGAGAATATTGAACAGCATAATGGTAGGGTGTTCCGAAATGAACAGCACCAGCTTGCTGGGATATTTGTCCTGGTTCAGTTCTGCCATACAGACGATGAAAATCGGATAGAGCAGCAGCAAAATCCGGTTTGTCATGGGATACCGCAGGGTATTATACGACCGCTTTTCATGGACAGACCAACACCATGCACGCAGAGAAGAAAGCAGTGCATTCCATGTCTTTTGTTGTTTCATGCTATGATATCACCTTTATTTCAAACGAACTGCATTCCCGGAAAAAGGGTAAGGTTATTCCGGAATGCTCCTGTGTCAATCGATATAGGGCAATACCACATAAAGATTATGCGTCAGATGCGCCGTCAGGCGCTCTTTGTGCGGTGTTGCCATAGGATTACTATAGCACAATTCCCCCTGTTTCGCAAGGGCTCTCACAAAATACTCATTGGATTTTCACCGGATTTGTAACTTTGGATTGAAAAGCAGGAAAGATTTTCGTTAATTTTGTGCAAAATGAACCTGGTGGAATTCGAGGAAATTTTCAAAAATCACAACAATAAAAACTTATCCGTACATACCCTTCCACCGCCTATCGGCGGTCCCCCTCTCCTTTCAGGGGAGGCATTCTTCACAAAATTTACAATTTGCTAAAGATAGGCGCTTTCAGCCTCCCCTGAAAGGGGAGGGGAACCATTGCGCAGCAATAGTGGAGGGGTTCACACGCCAACAATAATTCATTCTATAGGCAGAGGTATCCGCCGTTTACAGGCAAGTCCTGTCCGGTGATATATGCCGCCTGGTCGGATACCAGGAACCGCACTACCGCTGCCACATCTTCCGGCGTGCCAAGTCTGCCCATCGGTGTCTCCTCTGCCAGTTCGTCCAGCGTCTGTGCATCCAGATGGGCGGTCATATCCGTCAGAATCGTCCCCGGAGAAACGGCATTCACTCGGATGCCGGACGGTCCCACCTCTTTCGCCAATGCATGGGTAAACGCCAGCACCGCACCCTTTGTCACGGAATAATCCACCTCGCAGGATGCCCCTGTTTCTCCCCACATGGAGGAAATGTTCACGATACAGCCCCTGTGCCGGGACAGCATGGACGGCAGCAGCAGCCGGGTCAGTTCCACCACTGCCGTGAGATTCACCGCATATAGCTCCCGTACCTGTTCCGGCGGCATACACTGAAACAGGTCGATATAGGAACATGCCGCATTGTTCACCAGCACGTCCACCTGTCCCAGCTGTTCCAGAACAGTCTGCGCCAGCTGCGGCAGCTGCGCCGGGTCAGAGAGATCTGCCCGGATGGGGATCACGCCCCACTCCGCCGCCAGCGCCTGCATTGCCTCGCTGCTGCGGTGATATGTCCCGGCAACCTGATACCCATCGGCAATCAGTCCACGCACGATTGCCGCCCCGATTCCCCGGGATGCCCCGGTGACCAATGCTGTTTTCAGCATATGCAATTCCTCCTTTGTTCAGAACAAGGAATTCATCCTCTTCATAGGGAAGCACTGATGAAATCTGGTGCGCAGATTGTACTCTACGAGCATAAATTGCGTCAGATTTTTCGTCAGATGAAACAAAAAGCGCAGTGAATACTTTGTGTATTC
>NZ_CALDMP010000068.1 GCF_937915125.1 uncultured Ruminococcus sp.
TCTGACGAAAAATCTGACGGCGCATCTGACGCACAATCTTTGTGCGGTGTTGCCTAAGGTATACTTCTTACACATGAATTACTCTTATGAAAATTAACGCAATATATTGATAATTTTATAGTAAAAATTACGAACTGGAGTTGTTCTTCTATGACCACTCTATGTGTAATCAAATTTGTTCAATCAATTCTATCAGATATTATGCAGGACTGTGCAGAATAACAAAACACAGTATCTTTTGGCTGAAAAATAAGATGGTTCCTAGCAATCATACCGCAGATTGATATGCTGCAAAGCTAATCGTGTGATTACATCAATGTTGGATTTTGCAAAACTTAACATTACAACGATAGCAGATTTTACACAAATGTTTTAGAATAAAATAAATATATCTATAAGGAGCAATCCAGATGAAGAAAGTCTATGTGATCGACACCAACGTGCTTATCCAATCGCCTTATGCCATCGAATGTTTTGAAGACAACGATCTTATCATTCCCCTCGTTGTACTTGAAGAACTTGACAGCCTGAAAAAAGCGGAGGGTGAAAAAGGCGTGAACGCAAGAGCGGCTGTCAGACTGCTTGAAAATTACAGACAGTCCGGGAATCTTTTAGAAGGAGTGCAGTTATCCGGTGGCGGAATGCTCCGGGTTGAGAAAAACTTTGCAAATGTCACTCTTCCTGAAGATCTCCCTGAGGATAAAGCCGATAACCGTATTCTAAAAGTGTGTAAAGGGCTTTCTGACAATATTGCGGAGCCAAATCGTATTATACTTGTTACAAAAGATCTGGTTCTGAGACTGAAAGCGCAAATTCTCGGCATAAAAGCGGAGGATTTTACAACTGAACAAATTTCGGAAGCAGATGCGTGTTATACAGGTCGATGCGAGGCTTATATACCCGATGAACTGATCAAGGAATTCAAGAAAAAAGGCATCCCTGCCGAACAGCTGTATCACACCAATTCCGATGGAGAACGTATCAAAATCCACTTTACGGAAAATGAATTTGTGATTCTTATGTTTGACCAGTCCACAAAGAAAACTCTGCTGGGCAGGATTTCAGGGGAAAAAGTTGTTCCGCTGAAGCATAAAAAAGCTTCTCCCTATGGTGTCACTCCTAGAAATGTTGGTCAGTACTTTATGCAAGAGGCATTGATGACAAGTGCGGAAAAAGCGCCGCTTGTCATTATCAAAGGCATGGCAGGTACAGCAAAAACATTCTATTCCCTTGCCGCAGGACTGGAAAAGACTTTTAACGGATCCGATAATGAATACCGGAGAATTATCATATGCCGTCCAAATGCACAGTTTGATGATGATATCGGTTTTCTCCCAGGAAGTGAGCAAGAAAAAATTGCTCCCATGATGCGGCCGATTCTGGACAATCTGGAACAGATCCTTGATGCAAACGGCGAGGATGAGGAAACGATGTTGCGTCAGAAAATCGCAGAGCTTTTTGATCGGGGGATCATTCAGCCAGAGGCGATGAATTTTATCAGGGGGCGTTCTATCTCAAAAACCTATCTTATAATCGATGAGGCGCAGAATATGACGCCGAATCAGGTCAAGGGAATCATTACAAGAGCGGGAAAAGGAACGAAAATCATACTTCTTGGCGACCCAAAGCAGATCGACAAGCCATTCATCGATGAGAGAACCAATGGGCTCAGTTATGCAGCAAAATACATGAAAGGCAGTCCGTTTTGCTGGCAGATCACACTTTTTGCCGATGAATGTGAACGCTCTGAGCTTGCTCTCGACGCTGTAAAAAGATTGAACATTTGATACTAATCCCATATCAACCTGTAGAAGAATTTGCCGCTATCATTTTGTCACTCTGCGCACCTCTCCCTTTGCCAGGCGACAGCCTGCCTGCGGTTGGGCACAATGCTATCTGGCAACTTCTTCAAAAGAACGATAAGGGATTAGTATGATTTTTCAAAATGGGAGGATTCCGTATGAAACAATCCTTTTTTGCTCGTCTGCTGACAATGATATCTCTTCCTATGATTCTTCTGTGCGGATGCAGTACTGGGGAGAGCGACAGCTCTGTCGATGCACAATACATTGGAAAACGTAGAGGAGAAACCATAAAGATTCTTTCTGGCTCTGAGAACAAGGAACTCTCTCATATTCTCGAGGCGTGTGCAGACGGAACCGGCGTTACCATTGAAATGACATATCAAGGCTCTGTGGATATTATGCATACGTTGCGATCCGGCGCAGAAAAATATGACGCCGTGTGGCCGGCATCCAGTCTCTGGATCTCACTGGGAGACACTGCCCATCTGGTAAAATATAATGCATCCATCTATACCACGCCAGTTGTATTTGGCATTCGTAGATCTCTGGCAGAACAGCTCGGATTCGTAGACAATGAAGTTTCTGTCGGCGAAATTTTAGATGCGATCCGGGCTGACCAGCTTTCATTCTGCATGACAAGCGCCACTCAGTCCAATTCCGGCGCAAGCGCTTATATCGGATTTCTGTACGCACTGTTGGGAAAGACAGATGCGCTGACAGAAAATGATCTGGAGAGCGAAACGCTGAAACGTGATATTTCCCAGCTACTTTCCGGGATCGACCGCAGTTCCGGCAGTTCAGACTGGCTTAAGGATATGTTCCTTGACGGGGATTTTGATGCCATGGTCAACTACGAATGCCTGATTATTGATGCGAACCAGGAACTTATTTCACTGGGCAGAGAACCCCTTTATGTTGTTTATCCCTACGATGGTCTGAGCATTGCCGACTCACCACTTGGCTATGTCGATCATGGTGATGCAGAGAAACAAGATACTTTTCTGGCTGTACAGGAATATCTGCTGTCCGAAGAGGTGCAGAACGAAATTCAGAAAACCGGACGGCGTACCGGATTTGAAGACATTTCGGAAGAGAACAAGGATATTTTTAATGCCGACTGGGGTATTGACACGCACCGGATTCTCTCTCCGATTATTATGCCCTCTGAACAGGTGCTGACAAAGGCTTTGAATCTATACCAGACGGAATTCCGTAAGCCGTCCCTGAATGTCTACTGTCTGGATTTTTCCGACAGTATGATTGGTCAGGGAAATGAACAGCTGGAAGAAGCTATGGCACAGATTCTCATACAAGAAAATGCGAAAAAAATATGCTTCAGGCAGATCAGGACGAAGTGAATATTGTCATTACGTTTTCAGGGGATATCCGCAATATCTATACAGCAGAAAATGCAGATGCAGACAGTCTCCGTTCTCTTTACGAACAAGTCAGCAGTGAAGCACCTAAAGGCGGAACTGATATGTATACTGCTGCGAAAAAGGGACTGGAAATTCTCTCGGCATACGAAGATCTGGAGGATTATACCCCTGCCATCATCCTTATGAGTGACGGTGCTTCTGTCACTGCAACAGAGCCGGAATTTACTGAATATTATCAGGAACTGGGATTGGATATTCCTGTATTCTCCATTATGTTCGGTGAAGCAGATTCCTCTCAGCTGGATGCACTTGCGGATCTGACAAATGCCCGTGTGTTCGATGGACGGACTGATTTGGTTTCCGCATTCCGAAGTGTGAAAGGATATAACTGATTTGGACAAGCACAAACAAAAAGAACTTGCTGCAAATTTATTAGCTGCTTTGCTGGCAGGAGGAATTTTTCTGATACTGATGTTCCTGTTCCATTGGAATTTCTTTGTAGATTTGACTTTGGCAGTGGGTGCATTTTTGGGATTGTCGCTGCTGTTGAAACCTAGTCGGAAAATCGGCGGGATTCGCATTGATATGTTACCTGAAGGCGAAACCATGAGCCGGCAACTGGAGGAAGCCCGGAAAGATTTCCGCAGCATGGAGCAATCCATGCTGCAAATTCAGGAACCGGTAGTCAGGCAGGAAGCGCAGCGGCTGAAACAGACAGCAAAAAATATTCTGGCATATCTGGAGAAGCACCCTGAAATAATCAAGTCTGCGCGACAATTTATTGACTATTATCAGGAGACTGCCTCTTCCTTGCTGCAAAAGTACATCGAATTACAGAATACCGATCTTAGGACAACAGATGTTATGCAGCTGCAAGGCAATACCATAAAAACAATTGGTACCCTGAATACAGCATTTGAAGAACAGTTCCAGAAACTCATGCGCTGTAAAATGATCGACATGGAAGCAGAGATCCGCCTTCTGGAGCAAATGGTAAAAATGGAGAATGGAAGATGAAAACAAAACTGATCGGCATTGTTGTTCTGTTGGCAGTTGTTCTCGCAGGCGGTGGCTACTATTTCTATCGCAGCCAGGCTACAGTTATAACGTTAAGTGGCTATCTCGGCGGTGAAAAAATCGGATTGTTTGAGGACGAGGAAGTGCAAGAGATCCTGCGCAGGGAATACCATCTGGAGTTGAATTATTCCCGTGCCGGTTCTCTGGATATGGTGACAGCGGATTTCAGTGACAGAGACTATCTGTTTCCGTCCAGTCAGACAGCACTGGAATATTACAACGATATCCATGGAAAGCCTGTTTCCAGCGAGATCATTTTCAACACGCCCATTGTATTGTATTCTCATCAGATGGTAGCTGATACATTGATGCAGAAAGGAATTGTCACAGAATCAGAGGGCATTTACTATGCAGATATGCAAAAGCTGACGGAATGTATCCTGAATGGAACACAATGGAGTGAACTGGGATTGACTGAACTATACGGTGCTGTTACAGTAGACACTACAGATCCTGTCCGTTCCAATTCCGGGAATATGTTTGCCGCACTCTTAGCAAGTGCTCTGAACGGCGGAAAAACAGTGGATGCAAACAGTGTGGATGCCGTATTGCCCCAATTGCAGGAAATATTCTCCCAGCTGGGATATATGGAAACCTCTTCCTCCGACCTGTTCAGCCAATTTCTGCGTATGGGCGTTGGGGTAAAGTCAATCATTGCAGGCTATGAGAGTCAGCTGATTGAATATGCCGCAGAAGAGCCGGACAGCTATGCCAGAATCAAGGACGACATTGTTCTGATATATCCTACACCTACAGTATGGTCAACCCATATTTACATGGCATTGGATGAAGCGGGAAAAGCCGGAATTGAAGCCCTGTCTGATAAACAGATACAGGAGCTTGCATGGAAGAAACACGGCTTCCGCACAGACAGCTGCGATATTGTGTCTTCGAATTTTTCGGGAATACCGGAGCAGGTCACCGCAGTCATCCATATGCCCGACTATGACACCATGAAGAAAATTATGGATTGTCTTGAATAAACAGGAGGATTCACCATGTCAGAGATCAATTTAGCCGCACTCGCAAACGCCAGAAAACAACTGGAACAGTCGGCTCCGGAAGAGCTTCCGGCAGACATTCCCCAGGCAACGTACACTCCCGAAGAACGGAAACGGATTGATGAAATCAAAACATCCATTGATTTCATGGATACCCAGACAACTGTACAATATGGCATCGGTGCACAGCGCCGCATGACAGAATTTGCGGATTCTATTCTCCAGAATGTCCGTTCCAAAGACGGCGGTCAAGTAGGCGAACTGTTGACAGATCTTGTGATTGAAATCAAAAGTCTGGATACCAGTCAGTTTACAGAGGACGTATTCAGCAAACTTCCCCTTTTGAAGAATGCCGCACGCAGTCTGAAAAAGCTAAGGCAATACCGCACAAAGAGCGCCTAGCGGCTTTGCACGTCATATGCTTGCATATTTTCCGT
>NZ_CALDMP010000069.1 GCF_937915125.1 uncultured Ruminococcus sp.
TGTTTAGCTTGCAGATACTAATCGGTCGTTCGCTTTTCCTTTTGTTCTGTGCGTCTGACGCATTTTGAATTCATTATTTTGTCGTAAAGTTCATAAAAGAAAAATGTGTTTTTCCTCTTGACAAAGTGTCACATATGTGCTATAATATTATTATAGCAAATGCACCATTAGCTCAGTTGGTAGAGCAACTGACTCTTAATCAGTGGGTCCTGGGTTCGAGTCCCCGATGGTGCACCAATTGTGGCCCGTTGGTCAAGCGGTTAAGACTCCGCCCTCTCACGGCGGCATCACCAGTTCGAGTCTGGTACGGGTCACCATTTTTCTTTTAGTCGGTGTTTATGGCAAAGAGGTTCCACCCGTTCCCATTCCGAACACGGAAGTTAAGCTCTTTTACGCCTACGATACTTGGTCATCTCGACCTGGGAAAATTGGTCAATGCCGACACTTTGAGAGTGATTTCGATTACTCTCAGATATTCCTCTATAGCTCAGTCGGTAGAGCATGCGGCTGTTAACCGCAGGGTCGTTGGTTCGAGTCCAACTGGAGGAGCCAGTAAAACCACCTAAGTTTTCTTAGGTGGTTTTTGTTTTTATTGAAAAAGAGACAGCCATACGAATAAGTAGCTGTCTCATTTTTTTACTGCAAATTAGTGTCTTCCTGCGCAAAAGGCTTGCTGTGATAGACCTTCTGGGCAGGCGGTTCTGTGCCGGCTATGATGGGGTTGGCGGATCCTTTGCCGTGCTTCGCCTTGCCCTGGATTTCGGGTACCGGAGGAACTGTATATCATAGTATTTTCAGAAATTGGGTGAATATGCAGGAAGAATATAATCAAAGAGATATGCAAACTTGCGGAGAGTTATTTCTTTCATTTCATACCCTATGGACATTTCCCGGAAATTGTGCTATACTGATAACAGAATTCCGCCAGGTATAATTTCACCAAATGGTGCAACAGTATCCTTATCTGAAATAGAAACGGAGCGGTTGACCATGCGTTGTTTGATTGTAGTGGATTATCAGGTGGATTTTGTCACGGGCAGTCTGGGATTCCCGGCGGCACTTCGGCTGGAACATCCCATTGCGGCTAAAATTGCCCGATATCATGCCCATGGAGATCAGGTGGTATTCACCCTGGATGCCCATGGGGAGAATTATCGTCTCACCCGGGAGGGCAAATATCTTCCTGTGGAGCATTGCCGACGGGGAACACCGGGCTGTGCGCTTTATGGCAGTGTTGCCCAGGCAAAGCAGCCCCAGGATATCTGCTTCGAAAAAGATACCTATGGTTCGCCGGAATTGTTCGACTGGTTGCGGCGACAGTCTTTTGATGCGCTGGAATTTGTAGGCGTGGTGACTCAGGTCTGTGTGCTTGTCAATGTGGTATTGGCGCAAACGGCACTGCCGGAGGCATCCATTGCCATTGATCCGGATTGCGTGGCTTCGCCGGATCCTGCACTGCATCGGGCGGCATTGGATGTGCTGGAAAGTCTGCACATCCACGTGACAAGGCGGTGACTGGGTTGAAGTCGGAATTGTACTGTGATTTTTACGGGCTGACCATGGCACAGCAGATGATCCAGTGCGGCATGGGCGGACAGTGGGGATGGTTCGAACTATTCTTTCGCCGCATCCCTGATCAGGGTGGTTTTGTCATTGCTGCCGGACTGGAGCCGGCTTTGCAGGAATTGGAGGCATTCCGGTTTTCTGAGGATGCCATCGGTTTTTTGCGGAAACGTGGTGATTTTTCCCCGGAATTTCTGGCGTATCTCAAGCAGATTCGTTTTACGGGAGATGTATATGCCGTACCGGAGGGAATGCCGGTCTTTCCAGGCGAGCCTCTCTTATCAATCCAAGCACCCTTGTATCAGGGCTATCTGCTGGAAACAAGACTGCTGCAAAAGATTGGATATGCGTCCCTGATTGCCACAAAGGCAAACCGCATTGTCCGCAGTGCCCGGGGACTGCCGGTGTGGGAGTTCGGTGCACGCCGGGCACATGGCATGGATGCTGCTGTGGACGGGGCACGGGCGGCATATCTGGGCGGTTGTGCCGGGTCATCCTGTACAGCAGCGCAGGCGGTTTACGGCGTTCCCGTCACTGGAACTATGAGTCATGCCTGGGTGCAGCAGTTCCCCACGGAATATGAGGCGTTCTGCACCTGGTGCAACGCCAGTCCCCATGGCGTGGTGCTGCTGGTGGATACCTATGACACCCTGGGCAGCGGTGTGCCCAATGCCATCCGTGCCTTTCAGGAAGTACTGCTGCCCCGTGGCATTACGTCCTTTGGGGTGCGTCTGGATTCCGGCGATCTGGCAGGACTGTCCCGGCAGGTGCGGCAAATACTGGACGATGCCGGGCTGTTCTCCTGTCGTATCCTAGTCTCCAATGCCCTGGATGAATATCGGGTGGAAAAGCTTCTTTCTCAGGGTGCGGCAATTGATGCTTTCGGTGTGGGAGAACGGCTCATAACAGCCAAAAGTGATCCGGTATTGGGCTGCGTACTGAAGCTGACGGCACTGGAACAGCCGGACGGTACTCTGATCCCCAAATATAAATGGAGCGAGACACCGGGAAAATCCACCTTGCCATATCCCAAGCAGGTATTCCGCATGTGGGATTCTGGGACGGGAACTGCTATGGGAGATTGGATATGCCGGCAGGAGGAAACACCGGAACAGGCAGTACCCGAACTGCCCCAGGGCGTTCATGTGAAACCTTTGTTACAGCCGGTCATGCGCCGTGGTGTGCGTTTGCAGTCTCCCATGGCGCTGGCAGAACAGCAGGCGTGTACGCTGGAACAGGTGGATACCCTGCCGGAAGAAGTGCGCCGTCTGGAACATCCGCATCCTTATCCACTGCATCTGTCTCCACAACTGGCGGCAGTCCGCCGGAAGCTGCGGCAGATGCAGGAATCTCAAAAGTCAGGAATGTGATTTGAAATGAAACGTTATCAACAGAATATCCGCAGAGTCGTACCCTATGTGCCGGGAGATCAGCCGGATTTTCCCGATATGATCAAGCTGAACACCAATGAAAACCCGTATCCCCCGGCGCCGGCGGTGCAGGAAGTACTGGCGAAAAGTCAGGCAGAGCAAATGCGGCTTTATCCCGACCCCACAGCCCACCAGCTGAACGCTGCCATTGCAAAGGCATATGGGGTGGAGGAGTCTCAGGTGTTCACCGGGGTAGGCTCAGACGATGTGCTGGCGATGATCTTCCAGACCTTTTTCAATTCAGAGCTGCCCATTCTCTTTCCGGATATTACCTACGCCTTTTATCCGGTATGGTGCGATCTGTTCCGGATTCCCTACGAGGTGCAGCCTCTGAATGAAAAGCTGGAAATTGTGCCGGAGGATTATTTCAAGGAAAACGGCGGCATTGTGTTCCCGAACCCCAATGCACCTACGGGAATTGCCATGCCTGCGGCGGAAATTGAGCGTATCTTGCAGCACAATCCGGAATCTCTGGTGGTCATTGACGAGGCTTATGTGGACTTCGGCGGTGAATCAGTGCTGCCGCTTCTGGACAAGTATGACAATCTTATGGTGGTGCAGACGTTCTCCAAATCCCGTTCCATGGCAGGCGAGCGCATCGGCTTTGCCATTGGTTCGCCGGAACTGATCCGGGCGCTGCATGATGTGAAATATTCCTTCAACTCCTATACCATGAACCGTTCGGCACTGGCGGCTGGCACAGCTTCGGTGGAGAATCAGGCGTATCTGGAGGAAATTACAGCGAAAATTGTGGCGACCAGAGAGCGCTCCAAGACAGTGCTCCGGGAGATGGGCTTCCAGTTTCCGGATTCCAAGAGCAATTTCCTGTTTGTGACCCACCCGGACTGCAATGCCCATGAGCTGTTTGAGGCGTTGCGGGAGGCACATATTTTCGTGCGCTGGTTCGATGCCCCCAGAGTGCGGGATTACTTACGGATCACCATCGGCACGGATGCCCAGATGGATGCGCTGTTTGATTTTTTGCGGAAGTATCTGGGGAAATAATTCTCGCAAGCACATATCCGTTGCAATATAATACAGCAAAAAGAGGAGATTCTCGCAGAAAGAGAATGTCCTCTTTTTATGTGACATGCCATGTGGAAAGATTCATCGAATTGTAGGTGCGAACATTGTTCGCTTGCCGCAGACCACTTGTGAACGGAAAACACGGGCGACCAATGGTCGCCCCTACTATTCTCTTCCATCTAAAAAGGTTTCCCTTAGATTCTTCGGAAACGATGGGAGCAAGCCCCCGCCCTACGCTTCCGGTTTTCAAACCATGAGCAAAGTTTTTGGCGTGACTACGTGATACAGTGAGACTTGGCAATGCATTAGCACTCTGGTTGGCAGATGGTTAGCACTCTTTTACATAGAGTGCTAACTTTCATTCAGTTTTCACAATAGCATCGTAATTTTATCATAAAGCAGGGGTATGATAATACTTGTAAACGGAACGGGGCACGGAAACGGAAGAGATAAACGCCGTGAACCGGATCCGCAAACAAAAAAATCTGTAACCAAATCCTTAGGAGGAATGCTTTATGATGACCTATTTGACACCCTTTGAACGTACCGGATATGACCTGTTCCGCTCCATGCGTGACTGGGAGAATGAATTCTTCGGCGGCAAGTCCACGCAGGTCAGCACTTGCAAAACTGATATCCGGGATACCGGTGACAGCTATGTGCTGGAGGCAGAGCTGCCGGGATTCCAGAAAGAGGAGATCAAAATCGATGTCCAGGGCGATGTCCTGACGCTGTCTGCGATGCACAAGGAAAAGACCGAGGAGGAAAAGAACAAGGAAGGCACCTATCTCCGCCGGGAACGCAGCTATTGCTCTTATCAGCAGAAGCTGGATATCAGCAACGTGGACGCATCTCAGCTGCACGCAGCCTATGAAAACGGCGTGCTGACCCTGACTATGCCCAAGAAACAGCCAGCTGCTCCGGTTTCCCGTCAGCTGGAAATTCACTAAGCCAAAAAGGAATTCCGATTGACGGAATTCCCACAGAATACAAATATAAAAACAGTCAGTACGAATGAATGGAGGAATGACGTATGATGACTATTTTTCAACCGTTTGTCAACACACTGGATAACATGCGTGATTCATGGGAGCACGCAGCAGAGGCTGTGATGCCGAGAACCGATCTTCGTGACACTGGCGACAGCTATGTATTGGAAGCCGATCTGCCGGGATTCCGTAAGGAAGAAATCCAACTGAACATTGAGGGAGATGTCCTGACCCTCACCGCAGAACATGTGGAAAAATGTGATGCAAACCAGGCAGACAAGGGTATCTTTTTACAGCGCCAGCGCAGTTCCTGTTCCTATCAGCAGAAAATGGATATCAGCAGTGTGGATGTGGAACATATGCAGGCAGCTTATGAAAACGGCGTGCTGACCCTGACTATGCCAAAGAAACAGCCTGTAGTACCGGCTGCACGGCAGATACCGATCCAATAATAATATCTCTCCTGTGGATTGACGGAACCCACAATGATAATGCTATAATATCCCCCCCTGAAATAGAAGCCAGAGAAAAAACCGATACAGCCCATTTTTTAAGGTTGTATCGGTTTTTTTGTATTTTTATGTTTCCAGCATAACGCTTTTTACGGAAAGCTTATGGATTTTCCGGGCATAACAGTACATGATCAGCTCGTAGGCGGCGAGGAATATCACAAGGGAAATGATGCATACTTTCCCATCAAAATGATAGTCAGGCATTCCCTCTAAGTCGGCAAACACAAAAGTCACCATGACCTTTAACAGGATATACTGATAGGCAGTGCCAATGATAAAACCGATATAGGAAACCGGTCTGTAGCAGGCGAGAATTGCCCGGCTGCATTCCCGCCGGGAATAACCAAACACTTTCATCATTGCCACAGTTTTGGTGTTTGCGTGGATGACACTGGTCAGAGACAGGAATAACGTCATAAATGCCAGGATCAGTCCAATGGAGATCATCATCCATGCAAAGCTTTCGCTGGCAAGCGTTTTCATAGACATGGACATCTGAGTCATTGCCGAAAAACAAAACGCCGAAAATGCAATGAAAAAGACAAGGATCTTTCTGCTCCGCAGCGTGTTCCGTTTCAGTTCCTGCAAATAGGGCGTGTCCCCGGTGTCTTTGTGACGGGGGCTGCGTTTTATGGTCTGGTATTCTTTCAGTAAGTGTAAGGACTGCTTTTTCAGCTTCAAAAAGGCGTAAAAAACGGATAGCCCCATAAAGCACAGGGTGGGTACGACAATCAGACAGATCACTATCCATAGATGAAATTGCGGCGTGATATCGGGGAGAAGTTTTTCTGCATTCTGTATCTCATAAAAATTAGGCAGATACAAAAATGTCCCCAGAAAGCCCAGGATACAGCCGATAAATACACTGCATCCGAATACCCAGAAATGTTTCGCCACCTGTATTCTGGAATATCCCAGAGCTTTTAGAATGCCCAGTTCTTTTCCATGGGTGTCGATGTAATTTTTTATGTAGAACAACAGCAGGATCACCGAGGTGA
The DNA here is from genome assembly GCF_937915125.1 of uncultured Ruminococcus sp. GTDB lineage: Bacteria > Bacillota > Clostridia > Oscillospirales > Ruminococcaceae > Ruminococcus_C. The sequence goes on from NZ_CALDMP010000069.1 coordinate 6,519, forward strand.
CCGCCAGACAGCCGCCTGAAACAATGGCAACTACTTTGCCGCAGGCAACCTGGGCATCATACATGACCATGCCCTGAGGTGATGTGATTGCATCTTTCACAGTGACAATATCTGCATTATAATTGAGAAACAATGCACATACAAAAACCGCACAGCAGGCGACAACGGCAATACCGAAGAGTTTGCACGCATCTTTCCATCCCACAATCATGCTATCACCATCCGATCTCATAAGCGGTTTTCTGCGTTTCATTGTGACATATCTCGGCAATATTTCCGCTGTTCATTCTGATAATGGTTTTTGCTGTTTCGGCAATGTTCTGGTTGTGGGTGACCATGACAATGGTAAATCCCAGGGATGCGTGAAGTTTCAGGATATAGTCCAGAACTTGTCTGCCGGTATTCTCGTCCAGCGCACCCGTTGGCTCGTCCAAGAAGAGCACCTTGGGCTTTTTCGCCAGTGCTCTGGCAATGGAGACACGCTGCTGTTCGCCGCCGGAAAGAGCACCGGGATATTTTTTTCGCTGGGCAGAAAGTCCCACAGCGTCTATGATCTCATGATAATCCGGATTGTGGGCAAGGTCAGCGCCCATGCGGACATTTTGTTCCACTGTCATATTGGGCAGCAGATAATACTGCTGGAAGATGAATCCCACAGTTTCCCGGCGGAATGCCGTCAGGGAATCGTCGCTGTATGTTGTGATATCTTTTCCGTCGTAGATCACGCTGCCGCTGTCGGGACGTTCCAGTCCGGACATAATGTTCAAAAGGGTGGATTTCCCCGAACCGGATGCCCCCAGAATGACAACGAGATCGCCGTCAGCGATTGTGGTGCTGATGCCTTTTAACACTTGGGTGCTGTTTTCACGGCTGCCATAGGATTTCACAATATTCTGCATCTCAATCATGTTTCACATCTCCTTTGAGTTCCTTGATAATGGCTGACCCCATTTCTGTCAGCATACACCCGATTTCTGCCGGGGTAAAGCTGCACATATTGGTGGCACACAGAACGGCAATGCCGTGGGAATAGATCCATAGATGGCGATAGAGCCGTTCTGCCTGTTCACCGACAAAACCATGGCAGGCTTTGACAGAGGCAAGAATCTGGGAGTAGTTCTCGTCGATCACCGGCAGAATATGTGTCAAGCCAGGTTTTTCCGGTCTTTCAGACATAAAGAGAAGCTGAAACAGCTTTGGTTCCTCCATGGCAAATCGGATATACTGCACGCCTACGCCCCGAAAGGCAGGAAGCTCTTTCTGGTGCAGTCCTTCGTGAATATATTCGCTATAAAGTTTTTTTGCGGCGGCGAGTACCTCTTTCTGGACATCGTCCATGCTTTCGAACACGCTGAAAATGGGTCTTGCGGAGGAACCAAGCTTTGCACCCAGTGCTCTGGCGGTGACGGCTTCGGTTCCCTCTGTGCGTGTCATATCGAAAGCGGCCTTTATGATCTCTTCTCTTGTGAATTTCGCTTTCGGCGGCATTGTGGTTCCTCCTATTGTAAAACATACGTTTTAAAACATTTGTTTTATAATAGCATATTTCTGTGGGAATGTCAATAGGGAGTTGCGTGTAAGATAATCGTAGGTTGAATTCTCATGAGAATACATATATAATAGCTGTTGAAAACGTCTCACCGGGACGTTTTCAAGATATTTCTTATTGAAAAGTTTCTACAAGGCTGTGCGGTTTTGCAAAGCCCTGCCTCGCCCCGGCGCAAAAGGATGCGCCGGGGTGCTTCGCCGCCTGCGGTGTGTTTATGGTGAGACGAACATGCCGAATGATGGGGGATAGAATGTGAATACGCCGAAGCATATGGCAATCAGTGCAAACAGCAGTCCGCCCAGAAGGCTGTCTCCGTGATCTTTTGGGGCACGGTGCCAGGTGAACCATGCAGTTACGGCGGCTCCGGCAACGAAGGTCAGAATATCTGCGACCAGCCAGTTCCTGCCGAAAATGCCGGTGTAGGTATAGAACAAAGCCACAATAGCCAGCATTCCCAGAAGAACTGCCTCCATCCGTGCCAGCACGTAGCCTTTCCAGCGGTGACCGACCCAGAAATATTCCCACACCGTATAGGCGAGAACCGGGAAAAAAAGCAGCTTCAGATGTTCCCAGGTGCTTTCGTTGACGGCGGAATACAGCCCTACCACACGGTTTTCCCCTGTCCAGGCATATAAAAAATGGAGCAGCGTCCCGGTGACGATACTCCAAAAAAATCCGATCCAGACACTCCGGCGGAATTCGTTCATACGATATCACCTCTGCATTATTTTATGCAGGATGGTGTAAAAAATTGCAGGATTTATTCTGTTTCAGCCGCCGGCAGGTGAAATTTTTGTCTGGCGGCTTCGGCAATCAGTGCGGCAGAGCCTTCTACGCCCAGCAGATTGCTGTTGAGGAAGAGATCCCGATACCGGGTGTTGTTTACCTCACATCCGGTATGGGAACGGTAATATTCCGCCCGTGCCTTGTCCACTTCTTCGATGATACGCTGGGGTTCAGCAGTAGTGCAGCCCAGAGTCTGGAGACTGTTGCGGATGCGTGCCTGATACGGCGCAAAAATATAGCACCGGATGACATTTTCCCGTTCCCGGAGCAGGAAGTCTGCACAGCGGCCGATGATGACGCAGCTTTCCCGTTCAGCATGCTCCAAGACCAGCTTGCTCTGAAGCTCGTACATGCGGTCTTGTTTCAGACTGCTGCCGATGCCCAGGGGATATGCCATTTTATAATAGCCTGTGATGCCGTTCTCGCTAAAGCGCACCAGAGAACTCATGGTTTCATCCAGGGCCTCTGCTTCCTTTTCCAGAACGCTGCGGTCATAGAGCGGTATGCCCAGTTTTTTCGCTACGGCAATGCCGATATCTCTGCCGCGGCTGCCGAACTGACGTGTGATGGTAATTACATAATTTTGCATGAAAAAGCCCCTTTCTGTTGTTATTTTGCTGATTGATCTATGTTCATCATACCACAATTTCCGCCCCTTGTCTATAGGGTATTTTTGACGATTGATTTTCGCTTTTCTCGCAAAACTTAGGCACTATGCAGGAAATAATTAACTAGCATCTTCAAAGCACAATAAAGTTCGTCAAAATGCCTAAGTTTTATTACCGTAATATCTTGATACGTATAATCTCCGAAACGCTTTGTGCTATTCTAAACCTGAAAACGTCATGTCGATTTTTACAATTTGATTACAAACTGGGAAAATCCATTGCAATTTCCTTCCATATCGTGTATAATAAAACAGAGAACAATACTCGGATTTCGAAGGATTGAAAGGAGTGCACACATGAAAAAGATTCTTTTGCTGACCATTCAGACAGCTGCCATATGGGTCGCTTTGGCAATGTTGGTACATGCATGGAATGGTGTGCATGTGAACAATTGGGAACTGCATTCTTTTCATGTGGGTTCATCGTTTTCCGGGATGTAAAAAAGGGCAATATTTGCTTGAAATATCAGAATTTAGGGCAATACCGCACAAAGATTGTGCGTCAGATGCGCCGTCAGATTTTTCGT